>JALOOP010000359.1 GCA_025454315.1 Oculatellaceae cyanobacterium Prado106 | reverse complement strand
TTGACCTGGTTGAGTTGGGCAATGCGATCGCTAAACAGTCCCGCACAGTTAATCACATAGCGCGTCTCAAACTCGCCCTGGTTGGTTTCCAAGGTTTGCCCCATGGCCGTTTCTACAATTTTGTCTACACGGGTATTCAGCCGCAAATCAGCACCTTGAGCCTGTGCCAGTTCGGCATACTTCTGGCAGACCTGTTTGTAGTCGGCGATTCCGGTCGAAAAGACGCGGATGCCTGCCAGACAGTTGACATGGGGTTCGTATTCCAGGACTTCTTCGGCGGTGATTCGCTGGACTTCGATGCCGTTCTGGAGTCCTCGCTGGTAGAGGTTTTCCAGCAGGGGTAGCTCTTTCTCTTCGGTGGCGATGATGACCTTGCCGCAGACTTCATGGGGAATGTCGTAGGTTTGGCAGAATTCCACCATGGATTGGCAGCCATCGCGGCAGAATTTGGCCTTGAAACTGCCGGGTTTGTAATAAACGCCGGAATGAATCACGCCGCTATTATTGCCCGTTTGGTGAAAGGCCCAGCGGCTTTCTTTTTCGACCAACAGGATCTTGGCGGTGGGATAGCGTTTGGCCAGGGTCATGGCGGTGGATAGGCCAACAATGCCGCCACCAATAATTGCAAAATCGTACATGGGATAGCCCCTGTTTTTTCCTTAAATAATGAATGGGTAATGAATGGGTAACGAGCTGTAGACGGCCTGGTGATTGGGGAGATTGGGAAGATTGGGGAGAACTATATTGGAGTGACTCGGGCACTCCAGGCAAACCCTATTTTTGAGAACAACTTGCGGATCGTTTTCTCTGGGGCATCCTGCGTGCAGCATCCTGGAATGGTTGGTGTTCGGTTTGGGAATGATTCCAGGAATGGCAAGGGAATGGGAGATTGTGCGGCTCTGTGTGAATAGGTGAGACTGATGGATGGGGCTTGGGGGGAGGGGCGATCGCCATCCTCAAAGGTTCAGGTTTAAGTCATCCTCGAAGAGATGCAAATCTACTCTCCAGGTTTTCGCCCTGTAAATTCCCAAGTTCTGATCCAGTTGGCAAATTCAATGAAGCAAAATAATCGGGAACTGCTAGAGGTATGGAATGTAGAGTCCGCGCACTGTCTTCGCTGATAGGTTTGGTGCGTTTCGCTGCGCTACACGCACCCTACAGGGATCTACGAGAATCTTGGGATTTGCTCGCTGTGCCAATTCTGGGGGACTGGGCGATCGCGCTGAAAGCACCCGAAAGATTCCTGGAATCTTCTTGGACTGGCTCGGCTCCCCCAGAGTTGGGGCTGGGGGGCAAAAACCAGGAGCTTGGAACTGAAAAGCTCAGCCACCGGAGTCATTGCAGGAGAGATGGCCTGCCCAACCTTGCGAGATGGATTACCAGACTTTCCAAGGCGCTTTTCCCTTTTTCCAGAGGTCTTCCAGGTAGTTCCGGTCTTTGAGCGTGTCCATGGGTTGCCAGAAGCCGTCATGGCGGTAGGCGGAAAGCTGACCTTCATGCGCCAGCTTCTTTAGTGGATCATGTTCCCACATGACGGAATCATCTAGCACATAGTCAATCACCTCGGGTTCCAGGACAAAGTAGCCGCCGTTGACCCAGGCTCCGTCGCCCTCGGGCTTTTCGTGGAATTGGCTGATTTGGGTTTGCCCCTGGTGCAGGGAAATGGCACCGAAGCGGCCTTCGGGCTGCACGGCGGTGAGGGTGGCTTTGGTGCCTTGGGTCTGGTGGAATGCGACAAGTTCGGTGATGTTGACATTGCTGACCCCATCCCCGTAGGTGAAGCAGAAGGTTTCATTACCAATATGTTCACGCACTCGTTTTAGTCTGCCGCCCGTCATTGTGTTTTCTCCGGTGTCCACCAGCGTAACGCGCCAGGGTTCGGCAAAGCCGGAGTGGATGTTCATTTGGTTGTAGCGCAGGTCGAAGGTGACATCCGACATGCGAAGAAAATAGTTGGCAAAGAATTCTTTAATGACGTAGCCTTTATAGCCGCAGCAGATAATAAAATCGTTGATGCCATGGGCGGAATAAATTTTCATAATGTGCCAGAGGATCGGTTGTCCGCCCACTTCCACCATGGGTTTTGGCTTGATCGTGGTTTCCTCGCTCAGTCTCGTACCTAGCCCACCCGCTAATATCACTGCTTTCATGCAATTACCTCTTTAACTCACAAAAGGATTCTGTTATGAACCACCAACTCTTCAATTAGGCTTCCCGCATGACGACCCTGATAAATCTACTGACACATCACAAATTATTCTGAGAATAGCGCCTTATCTGTCCTCAAAACCCTGGATGGTCGCAATCAGTCCGGTTATCTGCGGAAAGGATAATCTAGGCACTGCCGCTGTCATGAATCCTTTTGCAAACCTGCTCAGGCGAAAACCTGACCGGGGATAAGCCGTTTTGCTCCCCATAATGGTGCTGCGCCTGCAAGTGGATACACCCTAGCTTTTACCTAAATTCGTGGACTTAAGCTTTGCCTCAAGCTTTGCCTCAAGCTTTGTTAGCCTGAATCTTGGCTCGAATTTCTGCTTGAATCTAATCTCTGGTTGAATCTACAGAGAGCCTAACAAGAAGTGTTGTGACGATCGGTGAAGTCGCCGTAAATTAACGAGGCTACATGATGAAAGGAAGATGAAAGATCCGTAAGTTTTCCTGCTGCTGGTTTCAAAGTGAGAACCCCTCGGCTGGGTGCGATCGCCCCTCCTCAGCACTTCGCAGTCCTTCAGTAAATTCACCCCCAAGTTTTTGAAGATTGGATACAGAGTGTTTCAGGGATGGGATAGGGAAGTGGCGATCGCAAATCACCTCCTTAAAAATAATTTTGATTCGTCCCTAGATTAAAAGAACTTTGATTCGTCCCTAGATAGAAAACTTTGATTCGCCCCTGATTCGCCTCTGGTTCGATTCGCCCCGATTCGATTCGCCCCTTGATAGTCCTGTTCCCCGTGATAGCCATGGGATTGTCTAGAATGTTCAGAAAATCGGCCTTTGCTCCAAGTAGGTTCCTGGTCGAGCTATTCTCTGTTCTTAAAGTTTTTATCCTTTTGAAGAGACTTTCTTGAGCAGACTGCTGGACAGGCTTCCCATAACGGTTTTGGAGGAGAAATATCCAAGTGATGGACTATTTTTTCCTGGAAGAGAGGCTTCGCAAATCGCAAACAACGCCCAGCCTTTTGCTTATGCTATAGGATTGTGCTGTGTGTCTCTCAGTCCCAGGACTAAAGATGCACCGCCCTTCACAGCCGATCGCCCAGCTTGGAGTGAGCTTCTGTTTTATAAAACGAATTTATAAAACGCAGAGAAGCGGCGTATTTTGCTACCCAATTCTGCACTGAACTGCACCGAACCCTGCACTGAACATGGATATCTGCTGCACCCGTCCGGGTTGCCCTCGCCCCCTGAATCATTTTGCGGATCTCGATGACAACCAGACGCTGAAGACGACCCAGCAGAAGTTTTGCATCACCTGTGGGATGCCGCTCTTGCTCCTCGGTCGCTACCTGCCTGTGAAACTGCTGGGCAAGGGGGGATTTGGGGCGGCTTTTTTGGCGCGCGATCGCTACACCCCCGCCATGCGCCAATGCGTCGTCAAGCAATTCCAGCCTTCGGGCGATCTGTCGCCGGATCAACTGCAACTGGCTCAAAGCTTGTTTGAGCGGGAAGGACAAGTCCTGGAAGAACTGGGGCAGCATCCCCAGATTCCGGATTTGCTGGCGTTTTTTGAGCTAGATGTGCCCAGCAGCTTGCCGGGTAAGCCCGATCGCTTTTTCTACCTGGTGCAAGAATTTATTGATGGCCAGGATATGGAGCAAGAGTTAGCACAGAAGGGAAAATTTTCTGAGGCTGAAATCCTGGAACTCCTGCAGGAAATTCTCAAGGTGCTGAAGTTCGTCCATGAGAGCGGCTCGATTCACCGGGACATCAAGCCGTCCAATATTATGCGGCGACGGGATGGGCGGTTTTATCTGCTCGATTTTGGCGCAGTCAAGCAGGTGGCGACAACGAGTCCGGCAGGCGGTGGCCGAGCCTCGACAGGGATTTACTCTATGGGCTATGCGCCCCCAGAGCAGATGCAGGGCAACGTGGTCTATCCGGCGACCGACCTCTATGCGCTGGCGGTCACCTGTATTACGCTGGTCACTGGGAAAGATCCCAGTGAACTTTATGATGCCTACAGCAATCGGTGGAATTGGCGGGCTTATGGGCAGGTGAGCGATCGCCTCGAAGCCGTCCTCAACCGAATGCTGGAAGCTACCCCTAGCCAACGGTTCCAATCCTCCGATGAAGTCCTAGCCGCGCTCAAACCCTCGGCTTCCCCATCCCCCAGTCCGTCCCCCCACCCTTCCCCCAGTCCCGCACCCGCCCGAGCCGCAGCCCAACCCAAAGCCAAACGCGCAGCGGCAGCATCCCCGGCGGCTCCCTCACGGCCAACGCCTGCCACGCCTGCTGCTAAACCCCAAAAGGTACAGGCTCAAGTGGGCACTCCCAGCCCTGCTCCCACCCCTGCGGTTTCCCCGGCGCGGTATCGTCGGCCTTTTTCGACGCTGGAGATTTTGACGGGGGCGGCGTTTACCGGGTTTGAAGGGGGATTGTTGGCGATCGCCCTAGCCAGCATCTTTGGCACTGCGGTCAACCCGAGTTTTTGGCTGGTGCTGCTGGGGGTGGTGGGGGCGATCGTCTTTGCCCAGTCGCAGCGCTGGATTGAGAGGGTCGATTTGGCGATTATTTCAGCCATTACGCTGGCGGTGGTGATGTTTGTTCCGGTGTTGAATCGGATTGTTGCGTCTCTGGCGGTGACGGCGACGCTGCCTGCGACGCAGGTGATTCTAGGAGTGGCGGTGTTTACGGCATTGGTGGCGATCGCAGTGGCCACCCTCTTCCGTCTCATCTACAACCTCCTTTCCCGCCTCTTCTAGCCGATTCGCGAGAACAAACTTGCGAAAACAAACTTGCGAAAACAAACTTGCGAAAACAAACTTGCGAAAACAGAAGGATTTGAACGACTGAACCTCCCACCCCTTTGCTTCGTCATCCTCCATAGGATCTAGAATCCAAAACCTAAAATCGTCCAATCGTCCAATCTATTGAACTCCTGCCCCCTTCCTGATTAACTTCCCATGGCTCAGAAAAACGATACCCCCGCCCTTGTTTTATCCCTGCTGATTACCGCAGCGTTGATTGGTGGCGGACTGTGGTGGTTCATGAATCGCTTCAACCCTTCTCTGCCCACATCCACGACAGTCACCCCGCCCACCAGGCAACCCGCCAATCTCAACCCCAACAATCCCGTTGCGTTTCAGGATCGCTTCAGCCAGGGGGAAAAGCTTTTGGTGGCTGAAGGGGCTTCGCCAGAGAAAAAGGCGGGGATAGAGGCGATCGCCGCCAAAAACTTCCCTCAAGCGATCACAGCCTTAGAAACCAGCCTGCAAAATAACCGTAACGACCCCGAAGCGCTGATTTACCTCAACAATGCGCGCATTGGCGATCAGCCCGCCCGGACGATCGCCGTCTCTGTGCCCACAACCCAATCCACCAATCCTGCCCTGGAAATTCTGCGGGGCGTGGCTCAAGCTCAGACCCAAATCAATCAGGCGGGCGGCATCAATGGCACACCGCTGAGAGTGCAGATTGTCAACGACGACAATGATGCCAATACCTGCAAGGAGGTGGCAGCGGCACTGGTGCAGGATCAGTCGGTGTTGGGGGTGATTGGCCATTTTGGCAGTGATGCGACTCTAGCGGCAGGCCCCGTGTATGAGCAGGGACGACTGGTGATGATTTCGCCCACGAGTACTTCGGTGCAGGTGGCCACCTTGGGAGACTATGTGTTTCGCACGGTGCCCAGCGATCGCTTCACCGCCTCGGCTCTCTCCCGCCACATGCTCAACAACCTGCAATTACAAAATGCAGTCGTGTTTTTTAATTCGGAAAGTGCCTACAGTCAATCGCTCAAGGATGAGTTTACGACCGCATTGACGAGCGATGGGGGACAGGTGACCGCAGAAGTAGACTTGAAAAGCCCTGGCTTTAATGCCCAGTCTGCGGTGAAGCAAGCCACCCAGCAGGGTGTCCAAGCGCTGGTTCTAGCAGCCAATACCGCAACCTTGGATCAAGCACTGCAAGTGGTATCGGCTAACAATCAGCAGTTAAGGCTTTTGGGCGGCGATAGCCTTTACAATCCCAAGGTGCTGCAATCGGGAGGAGCCACAGCGGAGGGCATGGTGGTGGCGGTGCCCTGGATTTTGCTATCGAACCCCAATTCGCCTTTTGCGGAAGCATCTCGGCGGCTGTGGGGTGGCGATGTCAACTGGCGATCGGCGATGGCCTATGATGCAACTCAGGCGCTGATTGAGGGGATTCGCAGTAATCCTTCGCGGCAGGGGGTGCAGAGTCGGTTGGCGAGTTCCAATTTTTCTTTCAATGGGGCAACGGGAACGGTGCGGTTTTTGGCCTCGGGCGATCGCAATCAACCGATGCAGTTGGTCGTCATTCAACCCGGCTCCCGCTCCGGCTACGGCTATGATTTTGTCCCCGCGCCCCAGTAAATGTCCCTCTCACTTTCTATTCCCTCTCACTTTCTATTCCTTCTCACTTTCTATACAGTCGTGTCTAAAAAGAACGAAACTCCGGCTCTCATTCTGTCGTTGCTGATCACCCTGGCGCTCATTGGTGGCGGCTTGTGGTGGTTTTTGGGGCGCTCGGGCAATCCCTTGAGCGGGGTGCTGGGGCAGGGCGGTTCTGGTGGCGGCATCCTCAGTCCGGGCAATACAAGTGGAGTTGCCGCAAGATTGAGCAGTGGGGACAGAATCCTGGTGACGGCGGATACGAATCCCGATAAGCAGGCAGGGGTGCAGGCGATCGCCACCCAGGACTTTAGCAGTGCGATCGGCCATTTCCAGGCATCCTTGCAGACCAACCGCAACGATCCCGAGGCGCTGATTTACCTCAACAATGCCAAGGCGGCTGTCGCTGGGAATCCTCTGAAACTAGCAGTGAGTGTGCCCATTGGCAGCAACCTGAATGTGGCCAAGGAAATGCTGCGGGGCGTGGCACAGGCGCAGGATGAGATCAATCTGCAAGGGGGCTTGAATGGGTCTTTGATTCAGGTGGTGGTGGCTAATGATGACAATGACCCGAATTTGGTGAAAGCGATCGCCCAATCCTTTGTGCAAGATTCCAGCATTCTGGCGGTGGTGGGGCACAACTCCAGCGATGCCTCTCTGGCAGCGGCACCAATCTACCAGCAGGGCGGTCTGGTGATGGTCTCTCCCACCAGTGATGCCAAGACGCTTTCGGGCATTGGCAGCTTTATTTTTCGCACCATTCCCAACCTGCGCTTTGTGGCCGATTCGCTCTCCCGCTATGGGATTCGCACCGAAGGCAAGCGCAATATTCTGATCTGTGCCGACTCCCAGGCTAGTTCCAGTCAGGCGCTGAAGGAAGATTTCACCTCGGCGGTGTTTGCCGATGGGGGACAGGTCAACAGCGTCGCCTGTGATTTCTCAGCGGCTAATTTCAATGCCTCCGAGATCTTGTCCCAGGCGATTAGTGCGGGGGCAGATACAGTGCTGCTGGCTCCGGCGGTCGATCGCCAAAATGCCGCCCTGGATGTAGCCAAGGCCAATCAGGGACGACTAACGCTCCTGGGCAGCTCGACCCTCTACACGTTTAACACCTGTAGTTTGGACTAACTGACCTGCTACCTCGTAGAACGGCATGGCAAAGGGATTCAACTACCCATAAGGAGTTGAACGAAAGACCAACCGACCAATAG
>JALOOP010000358.1 GCA_025454315.1 Oculatellaceae cyanobacterium Prado106 | reverse complement strand
CCGGTTGAATCAACTGAGTTTGCTGCTCGATACCCAACAACTTCAGCCTGCCCAAGCCCTCGCTAATCAGATTCGTCCGCTTTTCGATCGCCTCACCCCCAGTCGAGATAGCCTTTACTTGCAGATTAATTTTGCCACCCAACTCAGTCGCCTGCCCCAGTCCGACGCAACCCTCACCGCCGCCCAACTGCTCACAACTGTCGCCCAACAAGCCCAGACCTTGGCCGATCCTCGGGCTGAATCCTTTGCAGTCGGACAGTTGGCGCATCTCTACGAACAAACCCAGCAGTGGGATTTAGCCCAATCGCTCAGCCAACGCGCCCTGCTGTTGGCACAGACGGCTCAAGCCAACGATATTGCCTATCGCTGGCAGTGGCAGCTTGGACGCATTTTGAAACAGAGCGATCGCCCCACTGCCAAAACGGTTTACCAAGAAGCCCTCAGCACCCTGAATATCATTCGCCGCGATTTGCTGGCTACCCACCCGGAATTTCAGGTTTCCTTCCGCAAGGATGTGGAACCGCTCTACCGGGAACTGGTCGAACTCCTGATCCAGCCTGGGGACGGGGTTTCCCCGGTTAGTGCTGAGGATCTGCAACAGATTCGTGAAGTGATTGAAGCCCTGCGTTTAGCCGAATTAGAAAACTTTTTTCGATCCGCCTGCCTGGACACGGTTGAAACCATTGATGCGATCGACGATCGCGCCGCTATCTTCTACCCCATTTTGCTCCCCGAACAACTGGTGGTGATTGTCTCCTTGCCGGGTGAACCCTTGCAGTATCATGTGATTCCCGTCCGGCAGCAAGAAGTTGAAAGTTTGGTGACCACCTTGCGGCGCACTCTGATTTTGCCCTACACTTCTAGCCGCGAGATTCAGGCACCTGCCCAACAGCTTTATCAATGGCTGGTACAGCCGATCGCAGAACGTCTTAGCGCTGAGCAAATTGAAACCTTGGTGTTTGTCCAGGATGGGGCGCTGCAAACCGTTCCCATGTCGGTTTTGTATGATGGCGATCGCTACCTGATTGAATCCTATAATATTGCCCTGACTCCCGGACTGCGCCTGTTTGAACCCAAACCCCTCGAACAAACGGCCTTGACTGCCGTCACCGCAGGTCTAACCGAATCACGCCACCGCTTTGAGGCATTGGCATTTGTGGAGGCTGAACTGGATCAAATTGGTTCGGCCATTTCTAGCGATGTTCTTCTCAATCAAGACTTTACCAGTAGTATTCTGGCGGACAAGCTCAGCAATTCTTCTGCCCCTATTCTCCACATTGCCACCCATGGACAATTTAGCTCCCAGGCCGATCAAACCTTCCTTTTAGCCTGGGATCAGCCGATTACCGTCGATCGCTTAAGCAGTTTATTACAGGCTAGAGATCGGCAAACCCAAAACCTGGAGCTTTTGGTGCTGAGTGCCTGCGAAACGGCGGTCGGGGATAACCGCGCCGTATTGGGCTTGGCGGGGATTGCGGTGCAATCGGGTGCCCGTAGTACCCTGGCTTCTCTCTGGCTGATTGATGACGAGTCTACGCCGCTGCTGATGGCTCAGTTTTATCAGAATTTGAAGGGGGGGCAGAGTCGGGCAGCGGCTTTACGACAGGCTCAGTTGTCCTTGTTGCAAGGGCAGTATCGCCATCCCCGGTTTTGGTCCGCTTTTGTGCTGCTGGGAAACTGGCAGTGAGAAGGGTTTAGGGGGGCAACTGCTGATTGACTTTTTCTAGCAAATCGTTGAAGCGAAACGGTTTGCCCAGGTAATCATTCGCGCCTCGTTTGAAACTCTCTTGGCGATCGCTCTCCCCATCCCGTGCCGTTACAACAATCACGGGCAGCTTTTGGGTGAATTGGCGGAGTTCTTGCAGCACCTGCCAGCCGTCTTTTCCCGGTAGGCCAATATCTAACAGCAGCAGCGCGAAATCTTCGGTGGTGGCTTTGGCGATCGCATCAAGCCCGTTGGTGACCGTTTCCGTATCGTATCCATGTTTGCGTAGCCCCTTTTCGATAAAGGCAGCGATTCGGGCTTCGTCCTCAGCGATTAAAATCCGGTGCATTAATAACCTTAGAAAAATCTGCAATACGCTTCCATCTTCAAGCTGTATATCTTCAAGCCTTCCATCTTTAAGCCTTACATCTTCAAACCGTATATCTTCAAGCCTTCCATCTTCAAGCCTTCCATCTTTAAGCCTTACATCTTTAAGCGATATCCCATGCCGCGTACCGTTTCGATCAGCCCTTCTCCTAGTTTTTTGCGAAGATAGCCCACATAGACATCCACAATATTAGACCCTGGATCATAATCATAGCCCCAAACATGGTTGAGCAACTGCTCTCGGCTCAACACCTGATCGGGGTGGCGAAAGAAGGTTTCTGCCAGCGTAAACTCGCGCGCGGAAAGCTCTATGGGACTCGCACCGACCTTAACCCGACGAGTTCGCAGATCCAGGATAATATCTCGGAATTTCAGCACCATTTCGGCTTCGGCAGTGGCGGTCGTCGTGCTACTCCGCAGCCTTGCCCTTACCCGCGCCAGCAATTCTTCAAAGCGAAAAGGCTTGGTGACATAATCATCGGCTCCACTCTCAAAGCCAGAGATCTTGTCGTGGAGTTCATCTCGGGCGGTCAGAATAATGATGGGCATCTGTGCGCCCTGTCCCCGCAGTTCTTCCAGCACCGTAAAACCATCTTTGCCCGGTAACCCCAAATCCAGAATAATCAACTCAAAGTCATTGCCGATCGCCAGTTCCACCGCTTCTCGGCCATTGCGGGCAACCGAGGTGGTAAAGCCGTTGGACTGGAAGCCCTTTTCCAAAAAGGAGCTAATGCGGGCTTCGTCTTCAATGATGAGAATACGACTCATAGGGGTTTGGGGCTTTTGATGGGAGGCTCTAAGGGAATCAGCAACGTGAAGGTAGACCCGGCTCCAATCTGGCTGGTCAACTCAATTTTGCCGGAGTGGGCTTCGGTGATGGCCTTGACGATCGCCAAGCCCAACCCCACGCCTTCAGAGCGACGATAGCTGTTGGCGGCACGGGCAAAGCGATTGAAAATGCGCTGCTGATCTTCCTGGGAAATGCCGCTGCCCGTGTCTCTGACCCAAAAATGCACCGTCTGTTGATCACACACGGCTCCCAATTCGATTAAATCGGTGGATTGGGTATGTTGGGTAGCGTTGAGGGCGAGATTGAGGAGCGCTCCGGTGAGGCGTTGGCGATCGCCCACCAGTTTTTCGGAACAGCGATTGACCAAATGCCATTTGCGATCGGCCAGGGTTTTCACTTTGGCATAGATTTCTTCCATAAAATCAGAGGTGGTGATGATTTCAGCCTGGAGAAAATCAGAGCGTTCTGACTTCGCCAGCAGAATTAAATCATTCACAAACCGATTCATCCGATCGAGTTCATCGTCTACGATGGCAAGTGTTTCCTGTTGCTCCTCTGGGTCATTGCCCATGAGTTCGAGATGGCCTCGAATGATGGTGATGGGCGTGCGGAGTTCGTGTCCCGCGTCATTGATAAAGTTTCGCTGACTCTCAAAGGCCGTTTGAATCCGCCCCATCATTTCGTTAAACACTTCGGCCAGTTCCGCTAGCTCCCCACTGCCGCCCACTTTGGGAATTCGCTGGTTTAAATCGGACTCGCTGACAATGGCACGAGCCGTGGTCGAAAGTTTACGAATTGGAGTCAACACATAGCCCGTAGCCAGCCATGCCAGAATGAACGCAATCAGGACAACGGCGATCGCCACCCCCGCAAAGATATAAACGCCCGCCAGAGCTTCGTTTAGCTCTCCAGCAGAAGCATGAGCCGCCACAAAAACTCCTTGGATGCGGCCATCGACCGTCAAAGGCTGCACCAGATAAATGATCTTACCAATCCGTGGATTGCCCGTTTCCTGTTCTCCGTCCGTAGGTTGAGTCAGGCTAGACCAGCGGCTGACCAGACCAGAGTCCGGCTGAAACGGATCAATTAGGACAGCAGGATTGGATTTGTAGAATTGGCCATTGACGATGGTGATGAAAAAGTTGTCGTCTTCAGGAAGTTCTTCCGCCAAAAATTCATCAATGAAGGATTTGAGACTGGCGATCGACTGTTGGGGTGCTTCTTCCCAGGCCAGGTAATCCTCCCGAAAATCCTCCATTTCTTCGTTGAGATCGGCTCGAACGCGAGTTTCAACATTGGATAGCAAGAGCCATTGAAAAACGGGAATGGCTGCCCCTGCAATCAGCAGCATCAGCAGCAAATAGAGAAACAGAATGCGAGTCCGAGTTTGACGCAAAAAAGTATGCCACCATGACTTTTGGTTCATGGGGTCTGTTTTACCCTCGTCCCATATTTTTCCTTCAAGCGCTTCCGTGACTTGCCGCACGCAAAAAAACCTCGTCAAGAAAATCTGCCGGAAAAATGATTAAGAAAACTTTTAGATTCTATCAATCCTACTATATAGAAAGATTTTGATACAGAGATGTTCCGTTATGTAATCAACTGTTTAAATGATCGGGAGAAAATCGGGAGAAAAACTCCTGACACCTAGAGAAGTGCGTATTAAATGACACCCATTTAGCCTTACTAAAATTCAATGTCACTGAAATAAGTCCAAGCCCTCGGCGAACCGCCCCCTAAATCCCAAAGTTGGGGAACTTTGAAGGTTTGGCTCCCCCAAAGTTGGGGGTTGGGGGGCGGCTCGGATCGTTGTTTCAGTGACATTGCACTAAAATTCGATCACCCATTATTTCGGCAATTGAAAGGCTCACATTTTTGTAGGGCAAACAATCCTCAATTGGATCTTAATTGGAGCAGACGATCGCTAGGATCGGCGATCGTTTAGAAAACTTGAAATAACTAGAAAAAAAGTGGGAGGAACCCGAGAGAAATGCTCAATCCTTCAGAGAAGGATTGAGAAATAGAGATCCATTTAGGATTCATGATACAGCCTAATCAGGGATGAACTGCTTGTTCTCCATTTGTTTTTAGGTTGGGCGATCGGGAACAGCAGAGTAAATGTAGAACCTTGACCCGGAGAACTTTTGAGTTCGACTCGTCCGCCTAATCCCAGTGCGATCGCCTGCACGATCGCCAACCCCAGCCCCGCCCCATCCGATCGCCGCACCGTGTCCGAGGCTCTAGCAAACCGTTCAAAGATTCGAGCCTGATCCGCCGGCGCAATTCCCACGCCCGTATCCCGCACCCAGAAGCGGACAAACTTGCGGCTACAGGAAGACCCGATCGCAATTTCACCCCCCGCAGGCGTGTGCTGGTTGGCATTTTCGACCAGGTTGAGGATGGCTTGGGTGAGCCTTTGGCGATCGGTTCGCAGTTCGCCCTCCGCTTTGGATTCCAGTTGGCAACGACAGGCGACCACGACCTTTGCCTTCTGAAATAACTCTTCGGTCAACGCTCCCATTTCAACCGTTTCTAGCTGAATAAAATCAGGCCGCCTCGCCTTTGCCAAGAGCAATAGGTCATTGACGAACCGATTCATCCGATTTAACTCGTCATGCACCAGTTCCACGACTTCCGCTTGCTCCTCCGGGTCATCACCCATCAAATCTAAATGTCCCTGGATAATGGTGATCGGCGTTCTCAACTCATGGCTGGCATCATTAATAAACTCCTGCTGGCTTTGAAACGCCTCCTGGAGCCGATCCATCATGTCGTTGAAGGTTTGTGCCACTTCGGCCAGTTCGCCGCTCCCGGTGATGGGAATTCGCTGGCTCAGATCGGTGTCGCTGATGCTGCGGGCGGTGGATGAGAGCGATCGCAAAGGCCGCAAAATTTGCCCAGAAATCAACCAGGCCAAGATTGAAGCCACCGCCAGCAGGAGCAACATCACCCCCAGCACAACCCGAATCACCCGATCAATCTCGCGCTGCTCGTTGGCCGTGCTGTAGGCGACAACAAACACGCCTTCCGTGACAAACAAACCATACACGGGTTCGACCTGATAGATGACCTCCCCGAGGTTCGCATCCTCGACTCTGACCCGCTTTTGCAGAGGGCGCTTGAGCGATCGCCATTCCTCCATCAGGGGTGAACCGGGCTGTAGGGCGATCGGCAGGTTTGCTGGATTGGAGGCGACTAATTGTTCTTCCAGGATAAAGAGCAAATATTGGTCGGTGTCTCTGGCATCGTTCTGTAAGTACCGCTCCACTAAGTTACGGAGGACAGTGCGATCGCTCAAGGGCAGCGTTGCAATCTCGGCGCGAAACTCCTGAATCTCTTCCTGAATTTCGGCTTCTGCCCGACGCTCAACTTCCTGAAACAACACCTGATAAACCGCCGGAATCGAGCCACCAATGAGTAACGCCATCAACCCCAGATAGCAGAGCAGAATTTGAGTGCGGGTTTCAGACCAAAGCCGCAACCTTGGCAAGGGTAGGTGCGATCGGCCAAAAGTCTCTGTTGGAGCAGCGTTGTCCCCAGAAGCACGGCGTATCTTCTCCCGTTGGGCTTTCCTAAAAAAGTTTCGCTTCCGGTTCATTCCCTTGAACAATAATTCCGTCTGCTCTAGCGTAACAATCTTCCCACCATCTCGTTTTTTTTGCCACCCTCCCCCTGAGTCCAAAGCCCAAAATGAACCCCTTCGATGAGAACCTTCTCATGAAAGATTCATCTACAACTCATCCTGCTTCAATAGAATAATCATAATTATTAAGAAAAAATAAATTTCAGACGTGCAGTGCCTTAGAACTCTTCAGTCTGGTAACTCAGGTTACTGAAGAGGGATAAATGTCAGAAAATGTTAGGGCAGAGAATGTCGGATTTTGCATGAAACAAGATTTACTCCAAGCTTTTTTAAGGTTATAGATGAACCGGATTTTGATTGTTGAAGATGAGTCGCGGATTGCCTCTTTTCTGGAAAAGGGTTTGAGAAAACAGGGCTACGAAGTCGAAATCGCAACAAATGGCCATGAGGCGATCGCCAAAGCAACCACCACCCCATACGATCTACTCCTCCTCGACCTCGGCCTTCCTGGAAAAGACGGCTGGGCAGTGCTACGCGAACTCCGACAATCATCCCAAAAGCTGCCCGTGATTATTGTGACAGCACGGGATGGCGAAACCGATCGCGCCGAAATTCTACAGCAAGGTGCCAACGATTATCTCTCCAAGCCGTTTCGGTTCAGTGAACTCCTGGAAAAAGTAAAACGACAGTTAGCTTAGCCTGCTGCTGTTCCTTGAGTGTTCCTTGAGTCTTCTTTGACAAGCGATCAGAGTGTTCTTTGAAAGGCGATCAGGATCTTTCGGGAGGCGATCGCAAATCCCCCGGAGGTTCTAGCGGTAGAATCATCGTAAAGGTCAATGTCACTGAAATAACGATCCGCCCCCCCCAACCCCCAACTTTGGGCAGGGTGGTTTCATACACCAAAAGGAAAACCTAAAACCCTGATTCCACCGTGGTTGAGTTCCCAAGCTTTCGAGGAAACTCCAACGAAGAATCAACAGTTTCAGCGATCGCTCATTATATTCTTCTCGTGTATGAAACCACCCTGCCCAACCCCCAACTTTGGGGGAGCCGAGCCTTCAAAGTCCCCCAATTTTGGGGGATTTAGGGGGCGGTTCGCCGAGGACTTTGGCTTATTTCAGTAACATTGATCGTAAAGGTTGATCCTTGCCCTAAGGATCTTGGATTTAATAAGACGTAAAAGTTTTAGGAGGAGGTGCAGCTTTGTTGCACCTCCTCCTAAAACTTTTACACTTTATTCTATTCGTGTTTCTAACTGGCTGGCCAAATACAGATGGCCGCCATGCGCTTCCATTATGGCCTTGACGATCGCCAGCCA
>JALOOP010000027.1 GCA_025454315.1 Oculatellaceae cyanobacterium Prado106 | reverse complement strand
CACTCCCCACTCCCCACTCCCCACTCCCCACACCCCACTCCCCAAACCTTCAACATTCCTTAATGCCCCTAGCCCCAGAACATCGCTGGAATGGTATTCCCGAGTACCCCTTTGGCCGTTCTCTGTGTCACCATAGACGATAAGTCATTGCTAATTTGTCATGTTTCTTGGTAAAACCTTACAAACATGCACTAGAGCTAACTACAGCGACTCAAACATCGGCTTTAGCAGCTACGGGAGTAAATGGGTTGTGAATGCAGCAGAACAAGCACTCGGATTAGAAGTCGCGACGAAAATTGCGGCGGTCGTCAATCTGTTTAAGGCTCAGTTCCCCGATGCTCGCGCCGATCTCAAGCCCTGGGCTAATGATCCGGATACGCTTGACCTGGTTGATCCCGATTCGATCGATATTGGCTTTCACCTGCCGGGATGGAGTCGGCGGCTGCAAGCCCGTAGTGTTTTGGTGCAAATTCGCTTTTATCAAGATCCCCTGACGGGCGATCGCCGTGCCATTGGTCTAGAAGCGGTTGGGTTTACCCATATGGGAGAACAGTGGCGGCTCTCTACCATTGAGCATTGGCAGTTCATGGGAGCCAATCAGCCGATTGATGAGATTAAACTTCAGATGAAACAAATCGGTCGGCAAATCCTGGAACTCTTCAACAACAGCTATCCTGAAAGCTCGTCGGCTTGATTCCAGGTTCTTTTGGATTGTGGACTTCTTGGGATGGGAGGGACATTAATTTAAACCGCAGAGACGCAGAGGAATTTGTCTTCTTTGCTTGTGCCTTAGTGTAGAAATATTCAGTTATTTGTGACTCCAATTCTTAGACAATGAATAAAAGCGGTGGCTCACCATTGGGTAAGCCACCGCTTTTGGGTTCAGGGGAAAAACTTTGCGATTATTGGAGCGCGACTAAGCGGATGCCTACGCAGGCTTGGATGACGATATCTGCGATCGTACTCAGCCATTCGGAAAAACCGGGCATGAGGAACAGCAGCATTAGGGCAAACAGGGCAAAAGGGCTATCTTGAGCAGGCTTTAGACCCGGAAATGCTTCACTGAATACCTGGAAACCATCCAACGGGGGAATGGGAATCAGGTTCAGCAGAAACAGCACAAAGTTAATGCGGGCGACGAGAAACAGAAACTCTAAGCTGACTGGGCTGCCCTGGTGGATCTGGGCTTGCATCAGCAGGAGCGCTAAGATGGCCAGTCCGAGGTTGGCGGCGGGGCCTGCGATCGCCACCACAATCTGTCCCCAGCGCGATCGCCGAAAATTCTCGGGATTCACCGGCATTTGTCCCCAGGCAATCCCCGCCACACAGAGAAAAACAATGGCGTGCCAACCCATATGCACCACGGGATTGAACGTGATATGGCCGCTTTTCTGGGGCGTGTCATCTCCCTGGCTCATGGCCGCTACCCCATGCGCCAATTCATGAATCGTAATGGAGAAGATAATAATGAACACCACCCTCAAGAAAAAGACAGGGTTAGCAAACAATGCACTTAAAAACATAGGTTCGGCATCCAAATCAGGCAAGTGTAAGATGAGCGACACAGCACGCCCAAAACAGTGAAAAAGTTGGGCTTTGCAAAATGGGCGATCGCACAGGCGAAACCCAGCGCTCAGCCCAACTTATGAATCGACACATGGAGGATTTGAAGAGTTGCTTTATCCGTACTCGTGATGGAATAAAGTGTTCTAAAAATCACATTCTCAGCTTAGAGTACCCAGCCTTTACAAAAATCCACGAGGCGAAACGGTAGCACTCGTCACACTCTGTCCTTGGCCTTGCTCCAGAGTGATTCGCAGATTGGATCGGTCAGGGAGGATAGCCGAACCGATTCCTTCCTGCGCGATCGAGCCATCCCAAGCGAGAATAGAACTAAAATTCATTGCAATTCATTGCCCCATTGCCTTGACTTCCTACCCATCGCCCAACTCCACCCCGGCTTCCCTGACCCGCGCCCAACTGCAAGACTTCCACTACAACCAGGCGCGCACTAGTCTGAAGCAAATCCTCAACCGCTACGCCCATCAAGTGCGGTTGAAGCGTCGCGGTGCAGAAGCGATCGAACACCAGGCCACCCTCAAACTCCAACTCGATCGCCTCACCCGCACCCTCGACAAACTGAACAATGGCCTCATCCGCATTGCAGTCTTTGGCCTGGTCAGTCGCGGCAAATCGACCGTGGTCAACGCGCTGCTGGGCGAAAAGGTGCTGCAAACCGGGCCGATCCATGGTGTCACTCAATATCCGCGCTCCGTATACTGGTCGATCGCCAATAGTTCCAACGGCAACAGTCAAGTCCGGGTCGAACTCATCGACACCCCCGGCCTAGACGAAGTTGGCGGAGACATCCGCGCCGACATGGCCAAGGATGTGGCCGAACAGGCGGATCTGATTCTCTTTGTGGTGGCTGGCGACATCACCCGCACCGAATATCTCGCCCTGGCGGAACTCCAGCAAACCTACAAACCCCTGATCCTGGTTTTTAACAAAATCGACCTCTACCCCGACCAGGATCGCCAGAGCATCTATCGCAAACTGCAAACCCTATTTGCCCGTCACGGAGGGGATATCCGTCGGCCTTTCCTGGAACCCGAAGATATTGTCCTGGTCGCTGCTGAACCTGCCCCGATCGAAGTCCGGGTGGAATGGCCAGATGGTCGGGTCACCCACGAATGGGAACAGCCCGAGCCGGATATCGGCGAGTTGGAGCATAAGCTGGTCAGTATTCTCAACCGGGAAGGGCGATCGCTCCTGGCTCTCAATGCCCTCCGCCAAGCCCAGGAATCTGAGACGATCATGGCCAACACGGTTCTGGAACTCCACCGCAGCGAAGCCGAAGATCTGATCTGGCAGTTCGCCAAGTGGAAAGCGATCGCCATTGCCGCCAACCCGATCGCCGTCCTCGATCTCCTCAGCGGAGCCGCCACCGATCTGGTCATGATCCGCTCCCTGGCCAGACTCTACGGCCTCCCCATGACCCGCCACGAAGCCGGAAAACTGCTCAAATCGATCCTGTTTAGTTCTGGCAGTCTGCTGGCCGGAGAGGTGGGCAGTGGTCTAATCTTGGGCGTGGGCAAGAGTTTTGGGGCGATCGCCACTGCCTTTGAAAGTGGCTCCGGTTTCGCCGCCTATTCCACTGCCGCCGTCGCCCAGGCCAGTCTCGCTGGATATGGCTCCTACCGAGTCGGCAAAGCGGCTCAAATCTATTTAGAGCGGGGCTGCACTTGGGGTGAACAAGGCGCAAATACGGTGATTCAAGACATTCTTCAGCAGGTCGATCGCGATACCGTGATTTATCGCCTGAAACGAGAACTGGGCTAAGTTCTCTTAGGTCGAATGCCACAGTTCTCTTTCTGCAAGTTCTTCTTGCCAAAGGTCTTCGTTCTGCCTCAAGGCTATGTAGGCTTGATTTGCCTGTTTTAGAAAAATGTCCCTGCGAGAGTTCTCAATGGCCTTATCTAAAACTGTCTGAATGGTTTCACCAGAGGTTTCAGCCAATTGAACTAAAGTTTTGTAAGCGTGATTGCTGAGGCGAATGGTTACGTCAGGCATCGAGAAAAACTTAGGAATCTTACTTTTGTCTGATTGTAGGCCAATTCGTTGAGAGAGGCTAGAGCCATGACCCCTGAAGAATTGCTACAACGCTATGCTGCTGGAGAAAGAGGATTCAGAGGGATTACTTTGACACAGCCCACTCAAGGGCGACCCAACTTGAGTGGAGTTAATTTGAGCGGTGCTGACTTGAGTGAATCGATGCTTCAGCGCGTCGATTTTAGCAGTGCTAACTTGAGTAGCGTTAAGCTGAGTCAAGCCAAACTACCCAATTGCATCTTGAACAGAGCTAACCTCAGAGATGCGCTTCTTAGAGGAGCGATGCTTGATCAATCCAGCTTGCACGGTGCTGACCTGGAAGGGGCTGATTTGAAGGATGCTAGCATTGCCGAGTGTGATCTCTCGGAATCCAATCTAGAGCGTGCCGATTTCCGGGATGCCAATTTGACTAAGGCCAGTCTTCTTAACACCAATGTCAGAAACACAAATTTCACGGGAGCGATTCTAAACGATCTTCATCCCAGGAATATTAAACTCAGAGGTGCAATTGGTGCTGAGCAGACTTGGACTTGATTCTGCAAGAATTTAGTTTCCTTTGTTCCGTCATCGCGGGAAGTAAAGATAAGTTCAGGGTTAATCCCTAGACTTATCTACGGGGACAAGTATCCGGCGGCGATACAGGTGGCGATCGCATCCTCCACCATCGGCCACAACAACGGCGTTCCATCCTTGACGGGCTGCATTCTCTCCAGAACGCGATCGAGGGTCACTCCATATTTTTTCCAAGTGCCGCCCTGGTTTTGCTGATTGAGAAACAGGGGTTGAATCCGATCGAGCGCATTGGCAAACCTGGAGGTGGGGGTTTGGCGAGCTTCAAATTCATCCCAGAGCGATCGCAACTCCTCCCGCTGATCGGCAGGCAACAGCCCAAACAACCGCTCTGCCGCCTGCTCTTCCCGCTCCGCCTTGTTCGCATGAGCAGACACATCAAAGGCAAAGGTATCGCCTGCATCAATTTCAACCAGGTCATGAATCAGGAGCATTTTGACGGCGTGCAGCAGGTTTGCTCCCGGTGGTGCATATTCCATCAACACTGTGGCCATCACCGCAATGTGCCAGGAATGCTCAGCGGTGTTTTCGGGGCGAGAGCGATCGGTGATATAAGTCTGCCGCAGGATTTGCTTGAGGCGATCGATTTCGATGATGAACTGGATTTGTTGGGAGAGGCGATCGGGGTGTCCCATCAGGGTCGGGTTGGGGATGAACAATGCTCTCATTTTGCAACAAATTAAGCCTGAGACAGAATCAAGGGCAGAAATTCTTGGGTTAGTCCATCAGAGATAAAATTCTGTAACAGTATTTAACACAAGGGCTGACTCAGCACCGATTGGATAACTTGAGGAGATAATGGAGCCAAACAGACGGATGAATAGGAGATCAAAGCGATGAGTTTAGTGATTTCTGATGAGTTTCTGCAAACGGCGCATATTTCTGAAGCCGATCTCAAGCTCGAAATCGCCATTTTGCTATTTCAGCAGGAAAAGATTACTTTGGGCACAGCCAGCCAGTTTTCAGGCATGAATCAACTGCAATTTCAACGCATTTTAGGTAGCCGTAAAATCCCTATTCATTACGGGATTGAGGACTTTCACCAAGACTTAAAAACCCTAGAAGCAAACAATTGGCGATGATCGTTGTCAGCAATACCTCTCCGATCTTCTACCTGTCCACCATCGGTCATCTCGATTTGCTCCATCAACTTTATGGTGAAATCGTGATCCCAACCTCTGTTTTCAATGAAATCACCCATGTAGGCAACACCGATGCCAGCGCCAGGGTTGTACCGACCTTAAGCTGGATTAAAACTCAATCTGCAACCGACCAAGCCTTTGTCAACGAATTAAGAGCTGAACTCGATCCGGGTGAGGCTGAAGCGATCGCTCTAGCTGTGGAATTAAATGCCGATCGAGTGCTTATGGATGAACGTTTGGGTCGTGCGGCTGCCATGCGAGTAGGGCTACAAGTTACAGGTGTCCTAGGTATCTTGATTGCCGCCAAACGGAACAATTTCATTCAAGATGTAAAACCATTACTTGATCCCTTGATTGAGCAGGCTGGCTTCTGGATTGATGCAGGGCTTTATGCGGAGATCTTACAATCAGTTGGCGAATCAGCATGAAATCTGAAAGTACTATCTAAATTTTGAGTCCGACAATAAAAATTCGGTTCAGTCTTATACAGGTTGACATTTTCCGGCGCGAATGAGTCCCACTCGACGGGCGATCGCTTCTCCTTGAGTCTCAAATGGCCCCCATTTCTCAACTGGGGTATCCAATGCGCTGGGGTCACCTTGGACAATTTCGCAGTGGCCAGCGGGTTGTTTGACGATGTACCAGGAGGCGGGAGTAGCTTCGGGGGCGGTCATGATTTCCTCTACTGTTAAACTAAGACAGATATTAGGAGCAGTCGCCGATTGGGTCAATGCTCCGCCTTTGTTGGTATGTTCGTTCGTATGACAGTTTACGGGACTCCTATGACTTCTCAACAGCAAGATTCTCGATCGCCCGATTCCCAACCTGGAGCCGATGCTCCTGCCAATCCAGTGCAGGCCAAGGAGGGGTTTTGGCGATCGTCTTTTTGGAAGTCGCAGCGAGAAAATTTACAAATCTTGGCGATCGCCCTGGCTTTGGCTGTCTTGATTCGCGTCTTCATTGCGGAACCCCGGTATATCCCGTCGGATTCTATGGAGCCGACGTTGCAGATTGGCGATCGCTTGGTCATTGAAAAGGTGTTGTACCATTTTCGGCCTCCGGTTGCTGGAGACATCATTGTGTTTGATCCGCCGCTTCAGTTGCAGGAGTATGGCTATTCGCCCGATCGCGCCTTCATCAAACGCATCATTGGGACGGGCGGCGATGTGATTCAGGTTCATGCAGGCAAGGTCTATCGCAATCATCAGCCCCTGGTGGAACCCTATATTGCTGAGGCTCCTGACTATGAAATGCCCCCGGTGCAAGTCCCAGAAGGAGCTTTCTTCGTCATGGGGGATAACCGCAACAATAGCAACGACTCGCATGTTTGGGGTTTTCTCCCTCAAGAAGATATTATTGGTCGCGCGATCTTTCGGTTTTGGCCTGATCGGATTAGGACGCTGGGTTCTTGAGGGGGAAAGGGGAAAGGGGAAAGGCGAAAGGGGGGATTTGGGGCTTCGTTTCCGGCAATTGAAACGTATATGAGGCATAACCTCGACTTATTGGCACGGGCTTATTTCCTGAAGTGCTAATCCAGGAGAATCTCTGATGGACGAATGCGATTCGCTCCTACACCAGAAAAAATCCTTAAATGGGGCACAGATATTTTTCTCTGACCAATTTGTGGTGAAACGTTTCACTGCAAACCCACCAAAGAAGTATTCCATGTCCCCCCTTTCTCCTTTCCCCTTTCCCCTTTCCCCTTTCCCCCTCCTCCCACTCTCCGCTCTCCACAAGGGATATAGCCGCTGTGTTACGGATTGTATTTACGATAGCCGTAGTTGTACCGAGGGAGGTTCTGGCGGAGCGGTGAACAATCAGATCATTGTGTCTTTCTCCCGGTGTCACTATGGTTTCAGCTTCCGAGCGTTTTTCCTCTACCGAATCTGCTTTGCGGGATACGCCCAGCGCCTTTAGTGAATATCCCGTTACCGTATTGCTGGTTGACGACCAGTCGGTGGTGGGGGAGTCGGTGCGGCAGATGCTGGAGGATGACGACAAGATTGACTTTCACTATTGCCATGACCCGGCCAGAGCGGTTCCGATGGCAGAGGCGATCGCTCCCACGGTGATTTTGCAAGACCTGGTGATGCCGCAGATT
Source organism: Oculatellaceae cyanobacterium Prado106 (assembly GCA_025454315.1). Taxonomy (GTDB): domain Bacteria; phylum Cyanobacteriota; class Cyanobacteriia; order Elainellales; family Elainellaceae; genus Prado106. The sequence continues at coordinate 27,177 of JALOOP010000027.1, read as the reverse complement.
GACGGGCTGGAGTTGCTGCGGCTGTTTCGCGCCAACCCCAACACCTGTGAGATTCCCCTGATTATGCTCTCGGCTCGGGATGAACCGGAGATTAAAGCCGCTGCCTTTGCCATTGGGGCGAATGATTATTTGATTAAACTGCCCGATCGCATTGAACTGGTTGCCCGGATTCGCTACCACTCCAGGGCGTACAACAACCTCCAGGCTCGCAGTGATGCGGTGATTGCCCAGACCTATGCTCAGCAGTTGGAGCAGACCCTGCAACAGCTTCAAACGACGCAGGCTCAGTTGATTCAAACGGAGAAGCTTTCGGGGTTGGGACAAATGGTGGCCGGGGTTGCCCATGAGATTAACAATCCCATTAATTTTGTCGTGGGGAATCTGAAGTACGTCACGGGCTATGTTCAGGAACTGATTGAGTTAGTCCAGATTTACCAGGAAGATTACCCGGAGCATACTCCCCGAGTGCAAAACCATCTCGATGCCATGGATCTGGAGTTTCTGGTGGAGGATCTGCCCAAAACTTTGAACTCCATGGCCGTGGGCACCGATCGCCTCAATGACATTGTCCTGGCGCTCCGCAATTTCTCCCGGTTGGATCAGGCCGAAACCCAAACCGCCGATGTCCACGCGGGAATTGACAGTACGCTCCTGTTGCTCAACCATCGCATCAAGAAGCAGGGCGTGGAAATTATTAAACAGTACGGCGACTTGCCCCAGATTGAGTGCTATCCGGCGCAGTTGAATCAGGTGTTTATGAATATTTTGAGTAATGCGATCGATGCTCTAGCTGAGGTGATGGAAACGCAAAAACAGCACATTACCATTGCCAGCCAGCTCAAGAAAAGTCGCTGGGTTGAGATTTCCATTCAGGACAATGGGCCGGGCATTTCAGCCGAAAATATGGAAAAGCTGTTCGATAGCTTCTTCACCACCAAGCCGGTTGGTAAGGGGACGGGGCTGGGATTGTCGATCGCTCAGCAAATCATTGAACGGCACAACGGCACCATTGAAGCCTTCTCTGAAAAGGAGAAAGGGACAAAATTTGTCATTTGTCTTCCTATAGAGCAGTAGTGGGTTGCAACCGTCATGAAATCTGGCGATCGCGCACTTCTACCCCGACATCCGCCCGATCGGTAATCAGAGCTGCAATGCGATCGCCCCTCACCGCATCCGTCATTAAATGGGTCATCAAATCCTCATCATTCACCGTCCAGACCCAGAACGGCAGATGTTCCGGAATCCTTTCGGTGAGAAACGGGGATGACAGGACTTGCCAATGGGGCGCGACAAAGTTGACCCCCATCGCTTGCAGATATTTCCCCAGGAATGGCTCATCGCCGAGATCATCGATCGTTTCCTGGGCAATCAAAAAACCTACCGTGATATCCGCACAGCTTTGCTTCACGGCGCGAATCACGGCCAAATAGAAGGAAGTAATCACAAAGTCAGTCAGCGGCAGATGGCGTTGCAGCAGTTGCACCACGGCAGTTTCATAGCCCGGTTCTTTGATTTCGACATCTAGCTGAATGCGTCCCTGACAGCAGGCGATCGCCGCTTCCAAAGTCGGCACCTCGGGATCGAGTCGCTGAATGTCTGCCCAGGTGAGGGCTTCGATCGCCTGCCCACCAATCACGGGATCATGGTGAACAATCAGGACTTGATCCTGACTACAGCGCACATCTAGCTCAATACAGTCGGCCTGGATGGCGATCGCTCCCTCAAATGCAGCGAGGGTATTTTCCCTTGCGCCAAACCCACGATGTGCCACAATCCGTTTTTTGTCCATTGCTCCCCTCACAGACTCACAGGCATCAGAGATCGCCAACTGGCAAACACGATCCCTAATTTAAAAATCTACTGATTTAAAAATGGTAAGGCGGATTGGGCAAAAATTGCGGCTTGGGTGCGATCGCGTAAGTCTAATCGCCCTAATAAATTTGTGACATGATTCTTCACCGTCCCTTCCGAAATGAACAATGCCTGAGCAATCTCCCGGTTACTCGCCCCAGCCGCAATCCATCGCAGCACTTCTCGCTCTCTTGGCGTCAGTTCCGCTAATTCGGGCGGGATGGCTGGGTTTTCGCTAGGCGGTGAGGCAGCCGTCATCATTTTCTGTAAGATACCCGGACTAAGTTGGGCATAGCCTTGGTGAGCCGCGCGAATCGCTTGAGCCAAGGCTTCAGAGGGGGTGTCCTTGAGCAAATAGCCGCTTGCGCCTTGACGGAGTGCTTCTGCGATCTCTTTTTCCTCATCAAAAGTGGTTAGCATCAGGATTTTGATGGCGGGAAATTGTTGAGCGATCGCCCGAGTTGCCGCAATCCCATCCATCACGGGCATCCGCAGATCCATTAGGACAACATCCGGTTGGAGCATGGTGATTTGAGCGATCGCCACCTGCCCATTCTCCGTATCTCCCACGATCTCCAAATCGGGTTCTAACTGCAAAAGCGCTCTCAACCCATTCCGAATAATGCTCTGGTCATCCACCAGAAAAACTCGAATTGCCATCCGCTCCTCCTTTACTAGAACTTTTCACTGGAACTTTTCACTGGAATATTGACCCAAATTTGGCACCCCGATCCTGGCGCACTCTCGATCTTCAACCGTCCTCCCAAGGCCAAGGTACGCTCTCTCATGCCCTGTAAGCCAAATCCGGTCTGATTCTGGTCTGGTAAAAAGCCTTGTCCATTGTCTTGAATTTTGAGCACCAGATGGGGCACTTTTTCGGTTTCCTCTAGGCCAAGTTCAATGCGAACCTCAGTGGCATGGGCATGTTTGCGTATATTCGTCAGCGCTTCTTGAAGAATGCGGTAAATTGCCAAGTTGAGATTGCCAGAACCATCAGGGGGCAGATCAATGTGCTGAATCAGCCGGATACCTGTGTGGTTTTGAAAGTTTTGCAGAAGGGTGGCGATCGCGTCTTCCAAACTCTGCCCCTGTAGCGGATCGGTTCGCATTGCCACCACAGACTGCCGCACTGACTGCAAAGCCTCAGTTCCCATTTGTTTGGCTTCGTTCAAAAATCGATAAGCCTGCTGCGGCTGAGTTGCCCAAAGTTTGAGGGCAGCCTCTAGTTGCAGATTCAGTGCTGTCAGTGCATGTCCGAGAGAATCATGAATATCTCTGGCGATGCGGGTGCGTTCTTGTTCTGCTGCAAGGTCTTCGACTTGGAGCGCGTATTGACGGAGTTGATGGTTGGCGATCGCCACTTGATCCCGCCCCTGACGTTCAGCAATTAACGCACTGACGAATAGAATCACAAATGCAATCGATAATCCTAATAACAATGAAAAGGTCAAACCAATGCCAATATTTAATTGAATGAATCGCTCTTGAATTCTTTCTTGCAATAAAAATGGAATTCTCGTTCCTAATTGCTCAATCCAGTCTAGGTTTTTAGCGCGTCTTAACAGAATGATTGTGAACATTAAAAATGCAGCAAAACCAATCAGCAGTCTACCTGGTCGTTGCAACATCAGACCTGCACGCATCACTAAAATGATGTACAGCAGAGGATAGACATGCAGGAATGGAAAAACTCTGCCTTGCATTCCCAGGAAGGTGACGAGCCAGAGCAGGGGGAAGGCGATCGCCCAATAACTCCACTTCAGTTTCCCTTTCCCAATCGGCAAGCGCAACCCGATCAACCCAAAGAGCAACATTGCGGCCAGCGTCAATCGAGGAAATCGCTGGCTGACATCCGTCAATGGCGACGGCAGCAACACGGTCAGCATCATCAACCCCAACATGCCCCACTCTAGATACAACAAAAACGGAAAGGGGTGATTCCGGGGGTGAATAAAGTTTAATCGATGAAAAGGCAGGTTTGTGGTCAGCATTGCCATCCTGGAGAGTGGTCTGCAAATGAGGTCAGCATCCGCAATTCTATAAAACATTATCGAAAGTTATGCGATCGCCCACCTATGACGAAAGTCACGGTTCAAATCATGACTTTCTGCTCAAGCGCCCAACCTCCCTCTCCTCCTAGGATTGAACCATCGAACGCAAGTTCAAGTTCAACCTTTGGAGTTCCTTATGAAATTCACGCTCAAGTCCATTTTCAATCTCAAATCGATTCTGGTGGGTACGCTGCTTAGCGGCACACTGATACTTACGCCGATCGCCACCCATGCTCAGGAGCCGTTGACGCAACTGCCTGTGATGGCTGCGATCGAGCAACTCAACCTAACGGCTGATCAAGAATCCCAACTGGTTCGCATCCGTCAGAATACCCGCGCCCAACTGGAAAGCATCCTCAGCGAATCTCAGCGACAATCCTTCAAAACAACACTGGAACAAGGTGGTTCATTCCGATCTGCCGTTGCAGCTATGAATCTCACGGAAGAGCAGCGAACCCAACTCCGCACCGTCTTTCAGTCGGTTCGCACCGAAGCCTCAACGATTTTAACCACTGAACAGCGGCAGCAGATTCGAGATTGGGTGTTGGCGCGGTTGAGCGATCGCCCCTGAACTCGTTACCTCGAATTGCATTTGCCTCTCACCCATTCCTCTCATTTCCATCAATTCTCATCCAAGGACAATCTCATACAAGGACAACTCTCATGATGACGACCAACGCTTCAACTTCTACAACCCCAACTTCTTCAATCCGGCGTCGTGGCAAGCGGCTCTCAGAAGAACAGCGACAAAATCTCAAAACCCTCATGACAGATGTCCAGAATAGCGTGGACAATCCCGCTTCCGAAGAGAGCATTGCCCAACTGAAAACGACTGTGAAGACGGCTTTTAGCGATCGCACCATCACCCAACCCGAGTTCCAAAGCATCGTCCAGGCTGTCACCACTGTCACTACCAGCGCAGGCGTCACCAACCCAGAACTCCGCGTCATCTTCTACGACCTCCAAGACATTGCCGAAACCTCCCGCTATCCGCGCACTAATGATGTTCTCACCGGAACCAACAGCAACGACACGCTCTGGACTGGACTCGGCAACGACATCCTGACTGGAACCAGTGCAGCAGGCATGGGAGAAGTCGATCGCCTCATCGGGGGCGGCGGCAAGGATACCTTTGTCCTGGGCACCTCAACCCAGATGTTCTATGACGATGGCAATGTCAACACCATTGGACTGAACGATTATGCTACGGTGATTGACTTCAATCTCAAGAAAGACACGATTCAACTCAAGGGCAACAGCAATGACTATGTCCTAGCCGCTCCTCCACCCGGATTAGGGCTGACAGGGACAGGCATCTACTACACCACAGGACAAAATTCGGCCACGCCTGAACTAGTTGGGGTGGTTTCTGGGGTGGCGATCGCCGACTTCAGCACCGGATTTACCTTTGTGTAATCTTCTCAGTTGAAGCTGGGTTTCTTGGCTCACTTCTGTGATGAAAGGGCGCAACAACCGCCCCTTTCATCATTTTGATGTTTAAGGTTATTGGGGTGGATGTCGTGGCGATCGCCCTTCTTTTGCCTATCGCCAGCCTATCGCCAAATTGCTTCCAGATTCAAAACGAAACCGAGCAGAACCGCCTCACCGGATAAAGAATCAGGCGAATGCAACACCTCAACTGATTGATTGAGCCGATAAACCTCCACTTGCCGCTCCGATCGATTCAGCAACCACCCCAGCTTTGCGCCATTACCTTGATACTCCAGCATTTTGGCTTGAATGGCAGACAAAGTATCCGTAGGAGACATCAACTCAACTACAAAATCTGGACAGAGCGGCGGAAACTTTTCGCGTTGGTCAGTGGACAGGGCTTCCCAGCGATCGCGCACTACCCAAGCTGCATCAGGAGAACGGTTCGCACCATTGGGCAATCGAAAACAAGTAGAAGAATCAAACACATAGCCCAGATTGGCTTGACGATTCCAAATGATTAAATCTCCAAGCAAATCCGAATTCCTACGTCCCGTTTCTCCACCAGTTGGCGGCATAATCATCAAATCTCCCTGAGCGTTTCGTTCAAATTTTAAGTCGGGGTTATTCTGGCAAAGTTGATAAAACTGGTCTTCGGTCAGTTTGACGACGGGATCGAGGTGAATCGTGTAGGAGTTCATGGGAGCAATTCTTGCACTTTGGCGCTCTACTGAGATGGGTCTAGCTACTCTCAGGATATCAGAGTTACTAATGAGCATTGGGTTAAGTCAAAATCCTCATCAACCAACCAGGGCATCGGACATTAGACTAAGCAAAGAGAAAACTTTGGATCAGGTAATGTTTTACACTTGCTTTGATGCCCCTTACCGATCGGCGAGAACGCCCTCTTGATCTACTGCGATGCCCATGATGATGTCCAAACCCCAAACCGACAAGCCTCCCTTCTACGCCAAGTCCTGGTTCTGGCTCGGGATGGGCGGGATTCTCTTTGTGTCTCTCGCACTCCGACTGTGGGGCTTAGAACGCTTCAATAGCCTGGTGTTTGATGAGGTTTACTACGCCAAGTTTGCCAGCAGTTTTCTCAAGCGAGAGGACATTTTCACCGGGCATCCGCCGCTCAGCACCTACATTGTGGCCTTTGGCATTTGGCTGGGGGAGAAATTTCCCTGGACGCAGATGGCCGAGAAAAACGGGCTGGCGGGGCTAACCCTGGCACCCTTTAGCTATCGCTGGCTAAATGCGGTGACGGGGGCTTTCATTCCCTTGTGGGTGGGGGCGATCGCCTATCTCCTCACCCATCGCCGCAGCCTCAGCTTCATTGCCGCCCTGCTGATCGCTGCCGATGGGCTGTATCTCGTGGAGTCTCGCTATGCCCTCAACAATGTGTATCTGATTACCTTTGGGCTATGGGGACAGATCTTTTTTCTGCTGGCCTTGTCGAGCGCATCGGCCTGGAAGCGGTGGGGCTGCTTAGCGCTTGCTGGCATTGGCTTCGGGGCATCGGCGGCGATTAAGTGGAATGGGTTGGGGTTTCTGCTCGGCGCTTATGGGGTGGGGGCGATCGGCTGGGTCTTGCATGGGGTGGCTCAATGGACGCAGGCAACGGCTCCCTCGACGGCTCCCTCGACGGCTCCCCCGACGGCTCCCCCGGTCGATACGACCAAGAATGCCTCACTGCGGCGCTCCCCGTTGGAAAATCTCACCCAAATTCACCTGGGACATGTCATCGTTTGTCTGGCGATCGTCCCAGCGCTCACCTATGTTTTAAGCTGGTTGCCCTACATTCAACTCAACCCCGACGCCAATCCGCCCTGGATCGAGTTCTGGAATCTGCAAACCCAAACCCTGAGCTATCACGAGCGAGTCGGCGGACTGTCGGCGCATCCCTACTGCTCCTACTGGTACACTTGGCCGCTGATGCTGCGCCCGATCGCCTACTACTACCAGGTGGTTCAGCACAACACGCAACCCAACCCGATCACTGGAGTGCCGCTGCCCACCAGTGCCGAACCGACGATTTACGATGTCCATGCCATGGGCAATCCCTTGCTATGGTGGCTGTCGAGTGCGGCCATTGTGGTTTTGATTTGCTTTGGGGTGCAGCGGTTTTGGCAGTGGCTGATTGTCCTTCAGGGTGCAACCGATCCGACCGTGCAGGTAGTGCCGCGATCGCTCCGGTTTGGCGTTCGCAGTTGGACGGTGTTCTATCTGTTGGTTAATTGGGGAGCTAATTTCTTTCCCTGGGCGAGGGTTAGCCGCTGTATTTTTCTCTATCACTACATGCCGTCGTTGATTTTTGCGGTGTTGGCGATCGCTCTCCTCATCGACCACTGGCTGCATAGCCCCCAATCCTGGCGTAATTTCACCGCGTTTGCCATGATTGGCCTAATTGTTACCGCCTTCATCTTCTGGATGCCACTCTATCTGGGTTTGCCGCTCTCGCCCGAGGATTTGCAACTGAGAAGATGGCTGAACTCCTGGGTCTAGTCGAGGAGGTAACCTGAGCTAATGCAGTGAATTAAAATCAAGTTGCAACTGAGATGAGGGAAGTTTTATGACCATCCGACCACTCCGCTACAGTAAGGAAGAATTCGCTCGACGTGGCGACGAACTTTATGAGACTCAGGTTCGTGCCCAGGTCGAGGAAGGCAACAACGGCAAGATTGTGGCGATCGACATCGAAACTGGAGCCTTTGAAATGGGTGAAAATAGCATCATTGCCTCCGATCATCTGCTGTCTCATCATCCAGAGGCGCAAATTTGGTTCGTCCGAATCGGCTACCCTGCCGTTCATCGAATTGGACATTCTGGAGCAATCGACGAGTCATGATGCTGGGGTATGTTAATACCAATCGGGAAGCGATTCTTCAGATTGCGATCGTTGGTGACAATAAAAAATTGCAGAGCGTTCGGGCTATTATTGACACGGGTTTTACAGGAGACTTGACTTTACCCAGAACAGTCGTTGATGAACTGGGCTTTACTCTGAGAGGAATCCAAAGGGTTACATTAGCAGACGGCAACTCTCAATACTTTGAAATTTGTGTGGGTACAGTCATTTGGAATGGGCAGACGAGACAGGTTGAAATTAACGTCGCAGATACCAATTCATTAGTCGGGATGGGGCTGCTGGAAGGATATCATTTGGGCGTTGAAGGCAAGCCAAACGGTCAAGTCAAAATTATGTCCCTGAGTTCGTCCTGAATCGTTAAACCCTTGATTAAAACCGGGCATGAGCAGGAATGTATCGTAGAGGGAGATTAGAATTATGGCAAAACGTGCTCTGAGACAAGTGATTGAAATCGACCAGGGTAAGACCTCTAAAAGCAAGACGACCAAAGGAAGAAGAGGCGGCAATGTGCCTCGCTGTGGGTTGTGTGGCAAGACCGAAAATTTGACCAAGACCGACTGCTGCGGTAACTGGATCTGTGACGATGAAGACAATTACGTGATGTTCTCCTTTGCCCACACTAGTTGTAACCGTAATCATCGACGCTATGCCCTTTGTGGCATCCACGACATGGAAGATCATGTGGGTCGCTGGCAAGATTGCCAGGAGTGCCGGGAGTTATACAAAACTGAGATGTATGTGTACTTTGGCACAAATGAGTACAATTTTGAAAAGCTGGCCAATCCTCCTAAATACGAACCTACTCACTGCAACTCCTGCAATCGAGTAATTCGATTAGGGTATGAAGGGTACTCCATGGGGCCAGAGGGTTATTCGTGCCAAAAATGCATGAACAAGAAATTTGGGCGATAGCCTTTGAGTTAGGGCGGGTACTACTTTCTAGAGATTCCAAACATGGAACAAGTCCTGGTGATTACAGGAGGTAGCCGTGGCATTGGTGCGGCCACTGCCCTGCTTGCTGCTGAACGAGGTTATACCATTGCCCTCAGCTATCTTCAAAACCAAGCGGCAGCAAACCAGGTGGTGCAGGCCATTGAACAGATGGGAGGACAGGCGATCGCCATTCCCACCGACATCGCCTCCGAACAGCAGGTCATCCATCTGTTCCAAACGGTAGACGAACAATTCAGATGTATAACGGCTCTGGTCAATAACGCAGGTATCCTGGAGCCACAAATGCGATTAGCGCAAATGGATGCGGCTCGGTTGAATCGGGTTTTTGCTACCAACATTACCGGAAGCTTTCTCTGTGCCCGAGAAGCGGTCAAACGGATGTCTACCCAGCGAGGGGGAAGGGGAGGGGCGATCGTCAATCTCTCTTCGGGGGCGGCGCGGTTGGGTTCTCCGGGCGAGTATATTGACTATACGGCATCGAAAGGGGCGATCGATACGCTGACCATTGGCCTTGCCAAAGAAGTGGCCCATGAGGGCATCCGCGTCAACGCGGTGCGTCCGGGTTTCATTGACACCGACATTCACGCCAGCGGCGGTGAGCCGAATCGCATTGAACGAGTCAAGGATCTCATTCCCATGAAGCGGGGTGGAGAGGCGATCGAAGTGGCCAGAGCGATTCTGTGGTTATTATCGGACGAGGCTTCCTATACCACGGGTGCGTTCATTGATGTAACAGGCGGCAGGTAGCAACTTCATCATAGCGATCGCACAAACACCAACCGATACACAGGTTCTCCCTTCTCCAAAACACCCTTTTCTCGCTCAGTAGAGACAGGCAGCGGATTCGTTGGATACCATTGATCTTCGCCTTGTTTGACGAACGCTGGATGTTCTGAGAAGCGATCGCCCATTTCCTCCGCCACATTCCGAATATCTGATTGCAAAAACAGCATTCCACCTGGAATTAAATACTGGGCAATCTGGTTGACGACCTCGGGTTGTACCACCCGCCGTTTTTGATGGCGTTTTTTAAACCAGGGATCTGGGAATTGGATAGTGACTCGGTGTAAGCATCCGGCGGGGAGAGAGGACAGAATCGCGCCGAGGGAATAGTTGGCGTTGCAGAATAAATAGTGGAGATTGCGATCGCCCGCCTCATCGCGCCATTGGTTGGCCTGTTCCACAAGAGGTTCACGGATTTCTAGCCCCAGAAAATTCCAATTGGGCTGTAGCTTGGCCATTTCTAAGAGGAAAATGCCGCGTGCGCTGCCAATATCTAGATGCAGGGGCAGACTGAGATTCTCGTAGAGGTTTGACCAATCGGGGAGGGCGATCGGCTGCTGGTATTTGTCGCTGAGGGGGTTGACATGCTGACGGACTCGGACAATGGCCATAACGATTTGAGCTTTAGATTTAAGTTGGATGGTAGTTGGATTTTAGATTGTGAACAGAGAAACACCCCTATTATGCAAACTTCTCCTCCGAGTCTGATGTACCGTATAGAAGAAGCGCGATCCCCCGTCTCCCTCTTCCTATAAAACTCCTGATATGAACCTGAATTTTCGCTTTGCCATCATCAGCGATCCCCATATTGCTCTCCCCCATACGATCTGGGACAACCCCAGCCGATTTCACCTGGTCGAAATCAGTATTCCTGCCCTGGAAGTCATCTTAGACCAACTCGCCCACCTCGATCTGGACTTTCTCCTCCTCCCCGGCGACCTCACCCAGCACGGCGAACCCGACAACCATCGCTGGTTGGCCGATCGCCTCGCCCAACTGCCCTACCCGGCCTATGTCATCCCTGGCAACCATGACATTATCGAACGAGCAGGAACCGAGGGAGCGATCGCCGCTGCTGATTTCCCTCACTACTACCAAAAATTTGGCTACGACGATCCCCAAACGCTCTACTACAGCACCGAAGTTCTTCCCGGAGTCCGGCTCATTGGCCTCAACTCGATTTTCCTGGATGAGCAGGGCAAACAAATCGGCATGGGTCGCCTGGAGAAGGAACAGCTAGACTGGCTTAAATCCGTCCTGGATCAGAGCCAGGATGAACTGGTTCTGGTGATGGTGCATCACAATGTCATTGAACATCTCCCTGGCCAAACCCAGAATCCTCTCGGTCGTCGCTACATGCTGGAAAACGCCGCTGACTTGCTCTCTCTGCTTGAAGCCGCAGGCGTGCAACTCCTCTTCACCGGACATCTCCATGTCCAGGACATTGCCCAGCAGCAGGGCATCTACGAGATCACCACCGGGTCATTGGTCAGCTATCCCCACCCTTACCGCATCCTGGAATTTCGCCAAACGGAAACGGGCGATCGCCACCTCAAAATCGAATCCGGGCGCGTCACGACCGTCCCCGGCTGGGACAACTTGCAGCAGCACTCGCGGGAATGGATGGGCGATCGCTCTCTCCCCTTCATGCTGAAACTCCTGACCCAAGCCCCCCTCCACATCCAGGAATCTCAAGCCGCGTTACTGGCTCCCCATCTACGCTATTTCTGGGCTGATATTGCCAACGGCGATGCCCAGTTTGACTTTCCCCAGTTTCCGCCTGCGGTGAATCGGCACTTTGCAAAATTTGGGGCGAAGGAGGCGATCGACAATCAAGCCACTTTACAACTGTGATGGGAGGCATTAAACAATAGGAGACATTAAACAGTAGGAGACATTAAACAGTAGGAGACATTAAACAGTAGGAGACATTAAACAGTAGGAGACATTAAACAGCATGATCTTAATCACAGGAGCACCTGGCAAAATTGGCAAGCGCACTGCTGAGTTGCTGGCTCATCAAGGATACTCACTGCGGCTGATGGTTCGCGATGCCCACCGTGCGCCTCAACTCCCCTTGAGCCAAATCATTGAGGGAGACTATGCCCAGCCCGCAACCTTGGACGCGGCCTTTGCTCAGGTGGATACAGCCTTGATTATTTCTGGATATGCCGAGCCGGGAGAGCGTGCCCTGCTGCACAAAAATGCCATTGATGCGGCTGTGCGTGCCCAGGTCAAACACCTGGTTTATTTGTCCTTTCAAGGGGCATCTCCCGACTCAAAGTTTCCCATGTCGCGCGATCATGATCAGACGGAACAATTTTTGCAAGAGAGTGGCATTCCCTTCACTGCGCTGCGTGACAACTTTTATCTAGATCTGATTCCAGAAATGTTTAATACTGAGGGAATAATGCGTGGCTCAGCCGGTGATGGAGCCGTGGCTTGGGTTGCGCGGGAGGATGTGTCTCGACTGGCGGCAACTCTGTTGAGTCGTCCCGGTGATTTTGCTGGAACTTACAATGTGACGGGCTTGGAATCTTTAACCCTGAGTGAAACAGCGGCGCGATTGTCGGCTTTGTGTGGGCGATCGCTCCTCTATGAACCCGAATCGCTCGAAGCAGGACGCAAATGGCGCAGTATGTTTGGTGCGCCGGACTGGGAAGTGGAGACTTGGCTGGGTTCTTATGAGGCGATCGCAGCCGGAGAAGTAGCGCAACCCAGTGACACGATTCTCCGATTAACGGGGACTCAGCCGTTTAGCCTGGAAGCCTATTTCACGGAATATCCCCATTTGCTCAACCCTTTACGCAGGTCATCCATCGGCGAAACAACCTCGTCATAGCGGTTCAGGTTACAAGGTTTCAGATCATCCTCGTTTTGGCGATCGAGTTGATGACCAACGCCATAAACTGCCAAAATCATAGCTTGAAAGCAACAGACGAGAATTTTTGTAAAGAACTCCTGAAATTGAGCCGATCTACAGCCAGTTTTCCGGTATATAACAGTAAAACACCGAATGATGAATTACCCGTTCATCAGGACAACTGGCTCATTAAAAGGCAAATCAATCCTTGCAAGTTACTGATATTTAAGTTTTGTCAGATTACTTAAGTTTTCCAGACAGTTCAAGCCCAAGTAGCCCCCACGTCACTTGAATGAAAAAATTTCCTCATTTCATCTGGACTGTCTTTTTCGTGCTGGTAGTTCCTTTGGCTCTTTATACCGCATACTCGGGTTTTGTGGTGGGTGAATTAGAGATGCCGGGAGGGTTTCGGATTGTTTTTAGAGAGAAGTCTCAAGGGACGGTCGATGACAGAATTGATGATCTCCCCAAGGAAGAACTGGAAAGGCGACAAGCAGAACTCGAAGAGCGTTTTAGAGCATTAGAACAAAAGGAAAATCAGTCTCCGATTCCTCCCCAGGCTGAGTATATTGATCTCAATGGCATCTGGTATGGCCATGAGGGACTCACCTATCAGATTGTGCAAAATGGCAATCTTGTTGCCATCCAAGAAATCAGTCCACTCTATGGCATAACCGCCGTTGGCCAAGGGCAAATTCAAGGTCAATCTGTTCTAATCAACTATCAGACGGCTTCTTTTACCCAAGGTGTTGCCAATTTGACGCTGTCTTCGGAGGGGCGATCGCTCACGGGCACCTTCCAAGATATGGCCTCTGGCTTTACCGTGCCTGCCGTCTTGAATCGATGACGTTAACCGCATCAGAAAGAAATCACCGACTGACTAATCCTGTATTCGATCGCTTGCGGATCATCGATGCGCTTAGAAGCTTGAAGAATCTCGATGCCAACGACATTGTTGCTAGAGTCGAAGTCCAAGATAATCCCAGGGGTTTCTTCATCGCTCTCTTCAATAGCCACATCCTTGAGGGTAATCCGAATCACATCCACCTTGGGATCGTATTTAATTTTCATAGATTCCTCCAATGTTTTTGAATCTGGCACCACATCCATATGTCGGCGATGCGTTACGTTCCGCTAATGCATCCTACAATTATGTATTCTGTGGATCACGAGACATAGAGGATTTGAGCAGAATTTAGGATATGGTTGCTGCGGTTTTTGTTGTGGCTTTGTTCAATGGATTTTTTGGTTGAAAGATCGACCTTTCTCCCCAGCAGATCCTCTAGCTCATGTTTAATTCGAGCCAAAGTGAGCAATCCTTTGCGAGCTTCAGGCGCAAAGGTGATGAGGATATCAATGTCGCTGGTGGGTTTAAAGTCATCGCGGAGGACAGACCCAAAGAGAGCCAATTCAGTGATTTGCCAGCGATCGCACAACTCCCGAATTTGAGTCATGGGTAAGTCAAGGTTCTGGAGGGTCATGGATTCTACTCTCCTTTTTGCCCAGTATTTTGATTAGTATATCAAGGGATTTTTGGCAGGAATGCGAAAAGGCGACCTAGGGTTGAACCTTCAGTCACCTTTTACGATTTGAGCAAATTAGCTTTTAGGGTAGCCTTGTTTAGCCTTTTATCGAACCGAGCCTTCGAGGGACAGGGTGTCGATCGGCTTCATCAGGTAGAGCCGCAGCAGTTGGACTCCGGTGGAAGCCAGGACGGGCAGCTTGCGGAGGAACTTGATGGGCTTGGGCGCGTTGGACTCGGCGATCGCCCCCAACTTCTCAGTGTTCTGAGTGCAAATGTCGAGCCGGGAGAAGAACTCGGGGTGATCGACGTTGAGGATTAGGGGGAAGATCCGGCCTGCGGTTTCGTTCGTCTTGCGGATGACATGGATATCGTACTCGCGGGCATCGAGGCCGAGGGCGGCATAGAAGCCGGAGCGCTGGATGTCGTTGAGGTACATGGTGGCAAAGACGGACAGCAGGAAGAACCGGGCCCAGAGTTTCGCCTTCCAGTCGTTGAGGAACTGGGGTTGGGATTTCATGATGGCGTCGAAGAAATCACCGTGACGGTTTTCGTCCTGACACCAGTTCTCAAAGAAGCGGAAGATAGGGTAGATGCGATTTTCAGGATGGGCTTCGAGGTGGCGATAGATGGTGATGTACCGCCAGTAGCCGATTTTTTCGGAAAGGTAGGTAGCGTAGAAGATGAACTTGGGTTTGAAGAAGGTGTAGCTGCGGTGCTGGGTCAAGAAGCCCAGGTCGAGCGACAGGTTGAAGTCGGACATAGCCTTGTTGAGGAAGCCTGCGTGGCGGGCTTCGTCGCGGGACATGAGGGAGAAACATTCGGCCACGAGGGGGCTTTTGTCCTTGAGTTTGCGGGCGAGTTCTTTGTAGAGGAGGAAGCCGGAAAACTCGGCGGTGCAGGAGCGCTCTAGGAATTCGACAAAGAGCTGATAGGTTTGGGGGTCGAGGTGTTCCCAGGATTGTTCAAATTCGGCATCTCGAACGAAGTGATGGCGATTGTAGTCTACCCGGAACTCTTCCAGGATGGCCTGGAGCTCGTCTTCGTTGGCCGAGATGTCCATCTTGGCCATTTCGTCAAAGTCTGTAGTGTAGAACCGAGGGGTGAGGATGGTTTCCTTGGCTGGAACCTTGACCCCAGGTCGGATCTCTTCGATACCCGGTTTTTTCAGAGAATCTACCATGCTTTTCTTATATCAAGTGCTTCCGTCATTTAGTCTACCAAGCTGTGATACCGCATTACAGGGGTTTTTGTTAAGACTTGCAACAGAACCTTCGGTTTTGTAACAGCCGCTATCCAACCGTGACCAACCGGGCAGCCTGAGAGGCGAGGTGTGAGGGCGATCGCCAATATCTCCGAGTTTGCTTCACAGCAGGCTCAGAGTATCTAATCCACGCATTCAGGAGCGCCGCCCCCTGCGGTTAGGAAGGGTATGAAAGTATTGAACCTGCACTCAGTCGCCTTGGGGCTGCTGGGGTCATTGATCAGTTTGGCCACCGTCGGCACCCTCTCCGCCGAGGCCGCCAACGTGACCGCATGGCAGTTTAACCCCGGCGGCAACCGTCTAGAATTCACCACCGACACAGCGGTGCAGCCCCGCGCCCAATGGCTGGTAGATACTTCCCAGTTGGTCATTGACTTGCCCGGAACCGAAACCCGGTATGCCATCCAAAACTTTAACGGCGTAATTCACACCGTCGAGGTGACGCAGTATGACACCCTCACAACTCGCATCACCGTAGAGCTAGCTCCCGGCTATTCTCTCAATCCGCAGCAGATCCAGTTCCAAAGCGTTTCTCCGACGCAGTGGGTGGTTCAGCTTCCTGAACCCGTGCCCCAGGCTGCTGAGAATCGCGTCCCCGCTCCAGTTTCGGGAGATCTGGCTACCCTTCAGGCGATCGCATTTAGCCCCGATGGACGGCAGTTGTTGATCCAGAGCGATCGCCCCGTCACCTCCTCTGGCCAATGGCGCAACGGCCAGTACCAGATCCTGATTCCCGACGCTCGTCTCGCCCGAGGACTGACCAGCATTCCCCTCCCCGCCGAGGGTTCTGTCCTTCAGGCGCGGCTGCGACAATCCGCTCAGGGCGTTACCCTTTCCTTGTTGCCTAGGACAGGAATTCGCTTCGGTGTGGCTACCCAGGTGAGTAGTCAGGAGTTGGCGATCGCCATTGAGTCCAGCAGCAGTCAGTCCGGCAGAACCGTCGCCCAAACCTCTAACCGCAGTCCCGCGCGTCCGGTTCCCCAGGGTCGGGTGGTGGTGGCGATCGACCCTGGTCATGGCGGCAGAGATCCAGGCGCAGTCGGCATTGACAATATCCATGAGTCGGAGGTGGTGCTGGATGTGGCGCAGCAGGTTGCCCAACTCCTCGACCAGCAGGGCATCCAGGCTGTCCTCACCCGCAATTCCGACGAAGAAATCGATCTCCAGCCCCGCGTCGATACCGCTGAGCAAGCCCGTGCCAACCTCTTTGTCAGCATCCACGCCAATGCCCTGAGCATGGAGCGTCCCGATGCCAATGGCGTTAGCACCTACTATTTCTCCAACAGCGATCTGGCTCAAACGCTCCAGGACAGCGCCGTTGCCGCCACCGGAATGAACGATCGGGGCATCCATGCCGCCCGGTTCTACGTGATTCGCAATACTTCTATGCCTTCGGCGTTGATTGAAATTGGGTTTGTCACGGGCGCAGAAGATGAACCGAGATTAGCCAGCCCGCAGTGGCGCACTCAGATGGCAGGAGCGATCGCCAACGGCATCTTGCAGTATGTCCAGCGTCACTCCATGACCAGTAATCGCTGATTTTAGAGTGATTTGGAACCCATATTGCTTAATTCAGCCACAACCCCGCCCGTAATGCACTATAAATTCTTACTATGCCATTCAATTCATGGTGAGGCATCGTCAAAAGGTTGTCGGCTGATGCTCTCCATCTCTATTTAAAGAGTTGGGTTGACGAATCATCTCGAATACTATAGTATTCCGACCATGAAACACAACACCATTGACTTATTTTCTGGTGCAGGTGGCTTGACTACAGGATTCCACTTAGCAGGTTTTGAGTCTTTATGCGCGATCGATGTCGATGCGAAAGCTCTTGCAACCTATAAGCACAATTACAAGAGCACCAAAATTGTTCATCAGGATGTCCGTGAGGTTAATCCTCTAAGTTTACGATTAAGTTTAGGTTTGCGAAGGGAAGAGCTAACAGCGTTGATTGGTGGCCCTCCATGCCAAGGCTTTTCAAGAAACATTCCTGCTTTTCATGACTTTCTTCTCGTGCTAGAGGTTAAAAATCTTTGATTTGAATAGGATTGCGAGCAAGTTCAGCCATCAATCCTATTTCCGGGATCTTCCTCTTGGATTTTTTGGCGATCTGAATGGTGACGGTGACGGAATCTGCCTCAACCAGGTTGTTGCGATATTCTTGGGGGATGACAATCACACCGTCTTTGATAGTCGCTGTAAACTGAATTGTGGTCACGCAGTTGGTTGATGCTGGGCGAGTTTTACCGCTGACAACAACAGCACCATTCCCAACAGGACATAGAGCCAAGCACTGGGAACCGAGCGCAGGAGATGGCTGCCGAGGAATGCGCCCAGAATAGACCCGATCGCCATTGCTCCCACCAAGCCCCGTTCGGATTGTACGGCTTTGAATCTTTGTTGTTTTTTGTATTTGATCAGTCCCATGACGATCGTTGGAATGCTGATGGCAAGGCTTAGACTGCCTGCCAATTTGATATCGATCGCAAACAGCAGAATAATCGTTGGAATGATTAATTCCCCACCCGCTACGCCCAGCATACTGCTGAAGATGCCAATGACGATTCCTGATAGAAATCCCAGACTGGTTCTGAGAAGGTTGGGGAGTTGAAAACTGGCGACATTGAAGATCCAATCATGTCCAAGCAGCACCATGCTTAACAGAATCAGAAAGACTACGACAACTCGGTGTAAGGTTCTCTCAGGAATATGGGTTACAGCATGAATCCCCAAGTAAGATCCTAGGAGAGATCCGGCGAGAATGTTGAGGATTACAGGCCAATGTGCAGCCACAGACTCAAGGCCAACAACGCGGGTGCGAAACAAAAATGAAAACACAACGGTGACCAAACTTACCACCAGATTGATGACGATCGCCACCCAAGTTGAATAGCGAAAAATCCCAACCAAAACGGGCAAGCGAAACTCTGCTCCACCCAAGCCAATCAGTCCACCCAGGATTCCGACTATTGCTCCCCAAGCAAACGCCCAAAGGTTTCGCATTTCAGATTCTCACGCACAACAATTCTTACGCATCTTACGCACAACAATTCTTACGCACAACAATTCTTACGCACAACAATTCTTACGCACAACAATTCTTACGCACAACAATTCTTACGCACAACAATTCTCACGCACAACAATTCTTACGCACAACAATTCTTACGCACAACAGTAGCTTGTATGATATCGTCCTTGTCCTGATTAGGAAGATGGAGTTCTGATTGGGAAGATGTGCGATCGCAACACTCTTTGGATCACAAGGCAAAACAAGGCAACACACAGTGATAAACCCTGATTATCACCTCAACTGCATCTGAGTTGCATCCTGTGGGGAATGGGAATATAAATCGATGATGCGATCGCACACTCGTTTCAACAGCGCATCTTCATGGCTGATTACCAGCAGTCCGATTTTGTGGTGTTGGGTGTAGCGCAGCACCGACTGCCAAATCAGCGCCTGGGTATTGGCATCGAGCATGGCGGTCATTTCATCGGCGATGAGATAGCGCGTGGTGGGATGGAGGACTCGTGCCACTGCAATCCGCTGAAGTTCGCCGCCGCTCAACTCATGGGGATAGCGATCGAGCCAACCCGAGTGAATCCCCAGATCCGCCAACAAGTCAGCCGTTGGCCGATGCCCTTCCTGCAAAATCTGACGAATCCGCCAGCGAGGATTGACGGCCAGTTCAGGGTTTTGAAAGATGAGCTGCACGGGCGCATATCCCCGTTGCCCCAAAGGACGACCATCGACCGTCACCATGCCTGCACTGGGCAACTCATACCCCGCCAACAGCTTGGCGATCGTCGTTTTCCCAAACCCAGACGGCCCCCTCAAACCCACAACCTCCCCAGGCGTGATCGCCACACTAAAATCACGCAGAATCCAAGGCTGCTTGGCGGTGTAACGGAACGAAAGTTGATTGGCAATTAGCATGGTTTTGGGAAGGGGAAAGGGGAAAGGGAAAAGGGGAAAGGGGAAAGGGTGATGGGCAAAAAGAGATGATCAACGTCAAACAGCAAACTCCCAGCTATTGTTTCTTTGTCCCCCCTTTCGCCTTTCGCCTTTCCCCTTTCGCCTTTCCCCTTTCGCCCACCCATCCACTCTTTTTCAACTCGCATGAACACACCGCACCCACGCGCCGCGTACCTGGCGGGAGGGGGGGCGATCGCTGAGACAGGCTGGGGTGACCCAGGGGCAGCGATCGCCAAAGAGACAGCCGGGGGGGAGGGCGTCGGGGGTGGGTTGGCTGCCGGGAATGGGGTGGAAGTCGTTTTGGGGGAGCGATCGCCAGAGGGCTTGGGTGTAGGGGTGGCGGAGGTTGCCTTGGGGGAAGTCGGCGGCGGGGGCGATTTCGACGGTGGTTCCGGCGTAGAAGACGGCGACCTGGTCGGCGATCTGGAGGGCGGCTTCAATGTCGTGGGTGATGAGGATAACGCCTTTGCCTTCGTCGGCGAGTTGGCGCAGGTGGTGGAGGGTTTCTTTGACCGCGTCGGGGTGGAGTCCTGGTGTGGGTTCATCGGCAATCAGCAGATCGGCTTGGCTGACGACGGCGGTAGACACCAGGACTCGGCGCGCCATGCCGCCGGAAATTTGAAAAGGATAGGCTTGCTTGACCGGGGAGGCAAGGCTATAGCGGTGGAAGGTCTGATCGACCAGGGTTTGGGCGGCGGGTTTGGGCAAGCCGCTGAGTTGGGCAACCCGTCTGACCTGGTGACCCACCTGCATCAGGGGATCAAGGTAGGCGATCGATTGGGGAATCAGGGCAATTTCTTTGCCGCGTAGGGCTTGACAGCGCTGGGGGGTGAGGGGTTTTCCATTGAAGGCGATCGCCCCCTCGACCCGAGCATTAGCCGGGAGAATGCCCAGAATCGCGTGACCTAGAAGGCTTTTGCCCGAACCGCTAGCACCGACGATCGCCACCACCTCCCCACGCTGCACCGTGAGGTCTAATTCGGTGATCACCGTCAACTGTTTTTGCGCCAGCCCTCGGTCATACATTGTGAAGGTAACGCTGAGATCCTGAACCGTTAGCATGGTGATTCTGAGATAATTTCCAGTGATAAGCCAGTGATGATTCGGAAATGATCCGGAGATGATTCTAAGGTGATGATTGCGAGATGATCTGGGGATAACCTTGACGTGATCTTGAAATGTTCGTAAAACGATCTTGAAATCATCTTGGAATGATTCGAGGAATTATCCTTGGCTGGTTTTGGGATCGATGAGGGCGCGTAGATTTTCGCCCAGGGTATCAAAGGCTTTGACCGCAGCTAGCAGCAGTAATCCTGGCATCACTCCTAGCCACCAGTATCCGGTGGAGAGATGGCGCATCGACTCGGCCAGAATAATGCCGATCGCAGGCAAATGGGGAGACAAACCAATGCCAATAAACGAGAGCGCTGCCTCATGCAAAATCGCGTGGGGGAACAGCAGAATCAACCCGACCAAAAGCTGGGGAATGACATGGGGAAGGATGTGGTGACGGGCAATCCAGAGGGGCGATCGCCCCAGTTTGCGAGAGATTTGCACATAGTCGGAGCGGCTGACCTGGAGGGTTTCTGCCCGAATGACGCGGGCTAACCCTGTCCAGTGCGTCAGCGCGACCGCCACAATGACACCGCGCGTGCCGCCGCCCATGGCAAAGGCAATCATAATCAGCAGCACCAAGTGGGGCAGGCTGAAAAAGACATCGATAATCCAGGTAATGACACTGTCTACTTTGCCGCCCAGCGTTCCTGAAATCAGCCCCAGAGCGGTGCCAATGATGGCGCTAAAGCTGGCTGCCAGCAGACCCACCCGCACACTCAAGGACATGCCGTGGAGCGATCGCGTCAACATATCCCAAAAGCCAACTGCTGAGGACGATCGCCGCCAAACAGCCGACACAAATGGCGATCGCCAGCAAAGTCCGTTGACGACGATTGAGACGATTGAACAGTCGGAGCGATCGGGATGAAGCCGGGGAAGGAACAGGAAAAGTCATGGGTTAGGACAGAGTTTGGGGCAGATTCCAGGAAAGGTTCTAGAAACACTCCAGGAAGATTCTAGAAGAGGTTCCAGGAAAGGTTCTAGAAATAACTCCAGGAAGATTCTGAAAGAGGTTCCAGGGAAGATTCTAGAAGAGGTTCCAGGGAGGATTCTAGGAAGGATTTCAGGGAAAGTTTCAGAAAAGAGTTTGGGGCAGATTCCAGGGAAGCATTTAGGAGAGACGAATTTAGGAGAGACGAATTTAGGAGAGACGAATCGAATTTAGGAGAGACGAATTCGGGGATCGATGATTTGGTAGGTGAGGTCAGCGATCGCATTTCCGGTATAGACAAACAGCGCACTAAAAAAGACAATGCCAACTAACAGTGGTACATCGCTGCGTAACGCCGCTTCGACCGTGGCCTGACCCAAACCGGGATAGGCAAACACCTGCTCAGCGAGAACAGAACCGCCAAAGAGTTCACTCAAAGAAGCAAACTGCAAGGTAATGGCTGGCAGAATGATATTGCGAAGTCCGTGATGACGGATGACACCGACCAAACTTTCTCCCTGAGCCCGCGCAAACAGAACGTAATCGCTCTGCAATACTTCAATCAATTTTTGTCGAGTATGCAACGCAATATTAGCTACTCCAATGATGCTCAGGGTGATGGCGGGTAGCAGCAGATGGTGAATGCGCTGCCATAGGGTGACATCTGCGGCCAGCACACCGGGCGGTGCAGCACAGCAGATGGGCGCAACCTTGAGCGTTACGGCAAAGCCAATCAGCAGCAGTAGCCCCACCCAAAAGGTCGGCGAAGAGGCCAGGGTATAGGCATAGAAGCGAATCAGGCGATCGCCCCAAGACCCAGCTTTTGCCCCGGCCAGAATGCCCAGCGTCAGACCCAGCAAACCCGAGATCAACCAGGCGATCGCCAGCATTTGCAAAGAAGCTTGAAAACGATTGGCAATGACCGTTGCCACGGGTTGGTTAAAGATCATGGACATGCCCAGATTGCCGCTTGCTAGCTGGCGCAACCAGAGGACAAAGCGCGTGGTCATCGGTTCGTCGAGTCCCCAGCGCTGAGCAATCAGGTCACGCTGTTCGGGGCTAATTTGCAGCATGTCGGCTCCCACATAGGCGCTGACCGGGTCAACGGGGGAGAGGCTGACCAGGACAAAGCTGAAGATGGACACGGCCACTAGCAGCAGGATGAGCCGGATCAGCTTGCGAACGAGAAAGGTGGCGATCGCGGTTAGGGGCATGTCCATTTCCAGTTGGCGATGTTGGCAGTGATCGGCCAGCCATGGCCATGGGGTTCTACCTGGGGCTTGCCGATATCCAGGCATTGGCTGACAAAATAGGTGTGATCCAGGTTCACCAGCCAGGCCCAGGCCGCGTCACCCTTGGCCGTAAAACCATTTTGACCATCCCATTGGGCTGCTTTCCAGAAGGCGATCGCTTCGGCCTCAGAGGGGGCACCCATGGCTAGATCGAGGGTTTTGTCGATCGCTGCGTTGGCGTAGTAGCCTGCATTGTAGAAGTCGCCCTGCGCCGATTTGCTGTGATAGAGGTTGTACATTTCGGTTTGGTCGTGGCTGCCCCAGCCAAACAGGACGACATTGCTGTGCATCAGGGGGGTGATTTCGTCCCAGCTTTTGCCCTGGACATTGGCGCGAATGCCGAGGGGTTTGATCATTTCGGCGACCGACAGCGCTAGCGCCTGCCGGATGCTGTCGCTGGCCGGATAGAGCAGGTTGAATTCAGCCTTGAGATTGTTTTTTTCTAGAATGCCATCCCCATTACTATCCTTCCAGCCGCCATCGGCCAAGATTTTCTGTGCTTGGTCAGGGTCGGCATCCTGGATTTTGGCGTTGGCTTGCTCCCAGGCCAAACCGCTCACCGGGCCATAGGCAGGCGAACCGTAGCCTTCTAGCACCCCTGCCACCAGGGCTTGGCGATCGATCGCCACATTAATCGCCTGCCGAATCGCCTTATCCGCCGTGACATCATTGCCCACCGCTTTGCCTTTGGGGGTGGTTTTGGCGTTGCTGCGGGGAAAGGGGAACATCAGTCCACGATTATCCACACTGGTGACATCGTAGAGCTTCATGCCGTCAATTTGCTGGACGGCCAGGGATTGGGGAACCGCTGCCACCTGTGCCTGCCCCGCCTTGGCTGCGGCAAAGGCTGCGTCTTCTTCGGTGAAGAGAAACACCAATCGTTGAATGGCAGGCGGTTCGCCGTAGTAGTCGGGATTAGCTTCGACAATCAACTGCTGGCCTTCGTCCCACTGCACCAGTTTGTAGGGGCCTGAGCCGATGGGGTTGCGGGCATAGTCTTTGCCGTGGGCATGTTTGGGCACAATGCCCAGGGTTGCCAATCGATTGATGAATGTACTCTGGGGTTGCTTCAGGCGCAGTTCTACGGTGTCTGGGTCGATCGCCACTGCCGCCTCCAGCATCGTGACATCGGTTAAGCCGCCCGTCTCAGCCGCTTTGGTAAAGGTATAGGCGACATCAGCAGCCGTCACGGGTTTGCCATCGGTGAATTTGGCATCACTCCGGATATTCACTGTCCAGACTTTGCGATCGTCACTCACGCTGTAATCTGTCGCCAAGTCATTAACAAATTCTAGATTTTCGTTGCGGCGCAGGAGGGTGCTTTGAAACAGAGGCGCACCATAGCGTCCCCAGCCCAGGGTTGGATCGTAGCCTTCTTCGCTTTCACCACCGATCGCCAAGACAATCTGGTTGGCCGATCCCTGAGAGGGATTTTGGGAAGATGTGGAGGATGCGGATGAAGATGGGGAGGAGGATGTAGAGGTGGAGGGGGGTGATGCAGGTTGAGTACAGCCAGATATCAAAAGTTGTGCAAGGAAAAATAGCCCTGCTGTATAGCAAGGAAGCTTGAAGTGAAGATGCATACTGGAATGGGGTGGGTAGTGAAGGAAGCAAAACGATGGAATGAAGGATGGAATCGCAGACTGTGATGCCGAATACAGGATCAGCGATTCCATGCGGAAACGGAACAGGAAATGACCTTACCATCCCCAGTTGGAATGACACAATGCATGGGGGAGGGATAATTCGCGCTCATCCCCAAGTTTACAGATTTTCTTAAGGAGATGGGATGGACAGCCGCGATCGCCCCTCTAGGGATTCGACGGTTGCTTGAACGGTTTCTTTAACAGCTTCTTGAGAGAACTCATGGAATAGGGTAAAGAAGAATTTCAACGCGCTGAATTCATCTTGAGAATAGAACAAAATGATTTTTTCCCAGGATTGGCTGGATCGCACTTTAAACTTCTGCTCGATCCATTCTTGGAATTCGGAGAATCTTTGCTCTTGTTCGGTTTGAGGAATGCCCAGTTGGCGACGGGCGAAATTGTATCCGGCAAGAAATGTTCCAAGATGGGTGATGGTAGGCTGTCCTAAATACAGGGCCGGACGCTTCTCGATGTTGTGGATCAGGTCATAGAATTCAACCATGTCTCACCTCTGTTTACAAAAAGGTTTCTGTAATTTGGAAATCCAGTCCTAGATCTTGCACCGGGCTGTGAAAGCTCTCAAGCCATTCTACCCTGGAAATCCCTTGAGGGTAGATGTTATCAAAGACCTTCTCTTGTCCATCAATCTCTATGGCGATTGCCTCATGCCGTCCATTCAATGAGATAACTTGTTCAATTGTATCGCAGTAGATGTTACACAAGGGTCTGTCTACTGTTCCTGTAAATAGCTTGATATGTATTCCGGGTATATCTTGCTCAGTTAAAAAATGTCGAAGTGCTGCTGCACATTCAACACATTCAAACAATGTAAACTGACTCGCGATCGCAGTCATCTGCTGACCTAAACTCAATTGGCTAAAACCCCTCTTCTCCAACTACTTAAGATCACTTCTCACCATCCTATGACTAAGCAAGTGTAGTCAAAATATCGTCCAAGTGAAACATGACGAATCCTGATAGACGATCGCCTACTCCTCAAATAAAGCCCTCCGAAGTCCTTGCGATTTCGGAGGGCTTTGTTCATAGGAGGTAACCAATGCCAATAACAAATGACCAACGACCAACGACCGGGCTTAATCGGCGATCGGGGTTGTCTCAGAACCGGGAGCAGGATTGGGGGCGGGGCGGGTGCGCTTGGTGAGTTTCCAGAGTTTTTGGACGGCGGCAAATTCTTCGCTGTCTTCGCCGTAGCGGGCACCGACACCCATCACCATTTGTTTAATGTGGGTGCGGAGTTGTCGTTCGCGGGTTTTGATGGCGCGGCCTTTTTTGCGAAGTTCGTCCAGTTCCGGATCAATCGATCGCAGTTTGTCGATGCCGAGTTGGACGGCACTGACGACATGAGAATTTACTTTTTCAGTCAACATGAGTGAGGGATGCTCCCTTTTCTGTATGGTTTTACATCGACGAGTATCATCGAATACCCTTAATTTAGAGAGCGATCGCCCCAATGAGAGCCGTAGATTCCAGGATATTTGAGGAATGCTTCAGTGAATCTCGGTGAATAGCTCCGTATTTTTAAGCAACAAATGTATAAAATCAGACTTTAATTAAGCTCAAAAGCTCTAAAAGTGAATGAAATCGGTCCACTCGTGGATGAAATCGGTTCACTCGTGAATGAAATCGGTCCACTCGTGGATGAAATCGGTTCACTCGTGAATGAAATCGGTCCACTCGTGAATGAAATCGGTCCACTCGTGAATGAAATTGATCCACTCGTGAATGAAATCGGTCCACTCGTGAATGAAATTGATCCACTCGTGGATGAAATGGGTCCACTCGTGGATGAAATGGGTTCACTCGTGGATGAAATGGGTTCACTCGTGGATGAAATTGATCTAATGGTGGATGCAACGGGGGGCGATCGCTAGCTTCAACCTCGATCGGATATAGATAAGTTGGGTTGGCTCCGCTTCGAGGTGTTTCGCCCCCTAAATCCCCCAATTCTCAATTCTGGGGGACTTTGAGCCGTGGAGAGTTCAGGGAATTTCCCAAGAAGACTCAAAGAAAGCTCCATAAAGGTTTGGCTCCCCCAAAGTTGGGGGCTGGGGGGCGTGAAACCCTGGAGAGAATGCGCAGTTCAGGAAACTTTTAGAAATCATTGAGGGTTGTAGCAAGGTTCCTGGACTCCTCCTGGAAGGTTCGGCTCTCCAACGTGTGATTTGATACTCGCGTATTTTGGGGTCTGCGGACATGCGATCGCCCCTTTAAAGCTAAAAGAGAAAGGCTGCTCATGCTCTTGTTCTCTCTAGCTCATTTTGTCATGACTCCTCTGGATGTGAATCGCGTTGAATCGTTTATTACCCGCTGGCAAAATTCTAGCGGCAATGAGCGAGCCAATTATCAAATGTTTTTTGCAGAACTCTGTGATGCGCTGGGGGTGCCGCGTCCGGATGCGAAGGGAAGTGTGGTGGATGATCCTTACTGTTTTGATAAGGATGTCAAGATTTTTCACCCGAGTGGGAAGGTGACACCGGGATATATTGATTTTTATTTTTAGTAACTACTCAGGCTCCAGATTTGGAATTTAAAACTCCTGAGCCACTATGGATAGCGTTCTCAGCTTTCCTTCAATCATCGAAAAATCGATCAATTCTC
>JALOOP010000357.1 GCA_025454315.1 Oculatellaceae cyanobacterium Prado106 | reverse complement strand
CGGAAGTATGCGGCAACTTGGAGCGAAGAAACGTCAGAAATCCCAAGCGTTAGGCGGAGGCGGGGAAACCCCATTCGTCTATACGATGGGGTAGTTCATCAAGAAGGATTATTTTAGCTGGAAGAATTAGAAGCCGCGATCGACGCTTCCAAAGAAGACGGGTTCAACGCGCAGTGCCACGACCGAAGTGGGACGCACGACCATATACTCGCCCTGGACGTTCTTAATCGGTACGTTGATAAACTCTTGGGAGGCAGATTTGGGGACAAGCTCACTGCTATACCATTTCTGAAATTCTTGAATCGTCGGGAACCGAACTTCTTCGCGGTGTCCCCCTTGAATCATGATGTGGACTGCAAATTCATTGGGAGTTCTAGGCATGGTGGGTCATCCTCAATCGCCTTAACGACGTAAATATGCCCTAAACCGGATGGTTCATTTCACTTGTCAACATCTTTTATTGGGGAGGTAGTGGGGAGTGGGGAGTAGGGAATAGGGTGAAACACAGATGCAGGCTTGCCTTCCCGGAGGGTACGCAGATGAACACAGATGGACACTGCCAGATAGTGGATCGACCGCCTCGACTCTCCATCTCCCCACTCCCTACTCCCTACTCCCCACCCGAAGGGCATCAATAATCTGCACGTTGGCTTTAGGAAATGGATACTGTTCCAGGTCTTCGAGGTTGACCCAGCGGACTTCGTCGCATTCGATCGGTTGGGGGTCGCCGCTGAGGTGACGGCAGTGGTGGACGTTGAGGGTGACGCGGAAGTGGGTGTAGGCGTGGTCGATGGTGATGAGGCGATCGCCCACTTCCACCTCGATCCCCAGTTCCTCGCGAATTTCTCGGATGATGCAGGCTTCGACGGTTTCGCCCGGTTCGATTTTGCCGCCGGGGAATTCCCAGAGTCCGCCCAGGAGTCCTTCTTGACGACGGCGATCGATCAAAATCTGCCCTTCGTTGCCCCAGATGACGGCAACTCCAATCATTTTGTGCGGAATTTCGGCGCGGCTTTCGGTCATGGGAATCTCTTGTTGGAGGTGCAATTGGTGAGCTTGACAGTGCGATCGCCAGGGACACACTAAGCAGGCTGGATTTTTGGGCGTACAAAGGGTTGCGCCTAGGTCCATCAATGCTTGATTAAAGTCGCGAGGGCGCTCAACGTCAAGTATCTGAGTTGACCATTGCCAAAGTTGGGGTAGAGCTTTGCTGGGTGGCTTTTGCAGAGCCGTGAGACGAGCCAGGACTCGTTTGACATTGCCATCCAGAATGGGCACAGGTTGATTAAACGCTGCACTTAAAATGCCGCCAGCGGTGGTGCGACCAATTCCAGGCAGTGTCAGCACAGTCTCTAAATCTCTAGGAAACTCTCCCTGATGCTGCTCCAGGATTACCTGTGCCGCTTTGTGGAGGTTGCGGGCACGGGCGTAGTAACCCAATCCTTGCCAGACTTTGAGGACTTGCTGCTGATCGGCGGTGGCGAGAGTGGCGATCGTCGGAAACGCCTCCAGCCACCGCTCATAGTAGGGAATCACCGTCTTCACCTGGGTCTGTTGCAGCATAATCTCTGAAACCCAGATCGCATAAGGGTCACGGGTTTCCCGCCAAGGTAAAACTCGACCGGAACTTGCGTACCAGTCGAGCAGCGTTGTTTGGAGGAAGGAGATGTCAGGGAAAATCAAAGGGTGGATGGGTAGATGGGTGGATGGGTGATCCAGAGGGCATCTTGATAGCCGCACAGGGCTTATTCAAAGTTTGACTCTTATCAAGATCATCAGGCAAATTCTAAACCACATTACACCGCTATTAAGCCATCTTGCATTTGTAGAATGTCAGGCCGGAACTGGAATTCTGATTGGGTGGTGAATCCCTAAAAGGGGAAAGGGGTTGAGTAAAGAGAGGAGAAGGTTGAAGTGAATGGGGATGGTGAGATGAATAGTAAGGTGAACGGTGGAGGAGAAGAGCCCAACTTAGAAAAGCATCCTGTGCATCAAAAAGGCTGCACGACTTCACCCATCCACCCATCCACCCATCCACCCATCCACTTTCTACTCCTGCCCACCCCCCAAAATGGACTCTTCAAAATTCATCCTCTGCTCCACATTGCGGAGGAAGTAGCCGCTCATCATGGCGGAGGCCAGAAGGCGACCGAGCTGTTGACGGCTGGTGGTGATGGTGACATCGAAGTGTTCTAGGGGCAGACCGCCCAACATGCCCATGATGTTGCGTTCCATGACTTGCAGCACTTCAGCCGATTCGGGCTTGGAAAGACGGGCGGCGGTTTCGGGGTTCATGGATTGCACATACTGCCAGAGCATGTTGCTGCCTTCGCTGCTCTCAAAAAATTCTGAAACTTGGTTTGTTGCGTCGTTCATTGAATTAACCTCGCTTAAACCTCTGGTTGACTGAGGCGTTGTCTCTGTTTCTTGATTACCAATGTAACAAGTGGCTCTGGAATGCCATAGTGGGCGGAACCGTACTTGGGGGGGGTGATATTCTCACTATGGGGAAGGGGAAAAGGGGAAGGGGAAAAGGGGAAAGGCGAAAGGACTTCCATGATGATTTGGATGAGGGAAATTCATCACTGTTTCGATGAAGCAATTCTGCAATTGTCCCATTGAGCACCCCTTTCCCCTTTCCCCTTTTCCCTTTTCCCTTTCCCCTTCAAGAAATGGCTCCCAAACCTTCCAGCGTTTCCCGCTGCAACTCGCTGAGGCCGCGTGCGCCTTTGATGTTGAGTTTTTCGTAGAGGCGGGGGCTGATTAAGGTTTGGTAAGTTTGACTGGGGAGGTTCCAGAGGTGGATTTCGCCGTTTTGGCCGGCGCTGGCGAGGTGTTGGCCGTCGGGGTGGTAGGCGATCGCATGTACTTCACCATCCTGTTTTTCCAGTTCCTCTAAAGATTGGCTTGGAGAAACCGTTGGATTGAGAGATGGGGGATACCAGAGGCCGACTCTTCCTTGTTTGCCACCGATCGCCACAGCGTTACCATCGGGGCTGAAGGCGATCGCTGCGGGTAGCCAACCTGGGGGACAGCGGAGATCATCAATTTGGCTGCCCGTTTCCGGTTGCCATAGCCGAATATTGCCCGTGTCGCTGAGACTAGCCAGAATGCCGTTGGCATTGAATAGGACGGACTGGATGATGTTTTGATGTCCGGTTAGGGTCTTCAGCAGTTTTCCGGTTTGGGGGTTCCAGAGTTTAATCACCTGGTCACTGCCACCGCTAGCTAGGAGGCTGCCGTCGGGGCTAAAGCAAACCGACCTGACACCATTCCAGTGAATATCTGAGGTGGTTAACAAGTGCTGTCCGGTGCGGACGACCCAGAGTTTGACTGTGCCATCTTTGCTGCCGCTGGCTAAGAGTTTGTTGTCGGGGCTGAAGGCGACTGAGTAGACGGTTTGGGTATGGCCGCGCAGGGGGGGGAATCGGCGCTGATGGTCGATCGCATCCCAGAGAATAATCCGAGAATCATCATGGCCGCTGGCGAAGGTTTGGCCGTTGGGGCTGTAGGCAACTGACCAGATCCAGCCATGTCGTTCGTCTAGATCGGCGATCGAGTTTTGGGTGGTTACGTTCCAGAGGTGCAGGGTGCGATCGCTGCCGCCGCTGATCAGCGTAGTGCCGTCGGGGCTGAAGGCTAGGGAACGGACACAGCGATCGTAGCCCTGGAGTTTTTTGCGTTCCAGGAGTTGGATTTTTTGCTCCTCGTCTTCTTGGATATCCCAAAGGCGAATGGTTTGGTCGCTGCTGCCGCTGACCAGGGTTTTGCTGTCGGGGCTGAAGGTAATGGACCAGATGCGGCTTTTGCGGTCTTCAATGGCGGGAGCCAGGGATTGTCCGGTGTTGGCATCCCAGAGATGGATGGTGAGATTTTTGGCATTTTCGCCCGCAGTGGCTAACCAGCGACCATCGGGGCTAAAGGCGGCTAGCCAGACTTCTCCGGCATGGCCTTCGAGGATCTGAGTATCCCGTCTTTTTTCAACATCATATAGACGGATCAGGGTTTTGGGTTCTTCTTGATCTTGGACTCCGGCATAATCTTTGGCATGATCTTTGGCGTGATCTTCAATGATGGCAACGATCGGCTGATGGGGATGAAATCGCGCCAGGAGGATGCGTTTGCCCTGTCCAGCGATCGCCCGATTCTTCCCCGTTTGCAGATTCCACAACATCACCTGATTGCTGTCTCCAGCGCTGGCTAACCATTTGCCATCATGGCTATAGCTGACTGACCAGACGGGGGAGTGGGGTGGAGTGGAGAGCGATCGCAGCCATTTCGGTTGCACTCCCTGAGCCATTCCCCGAACATCCCAGAGATAAATCTGTCCGTTATCACAGCCGCTGGCCAACGTGTTGCCGTCCGGACTGTAGCTGACGCACCAAACCCGTCCACCATGCTTGAGCGGCGGATCGCTGACGGTGTATCCGGTGCGAGTATCCCAGATTCGCACGGTGTTGTCTTCACTGGCGCTGGCTAGAAATTTTCCGTCGGGATGAAAGCTAATGGTTTCCACCCAACTGGTATGTCCTTCCAACTTAAAAATTTGTTTGCCTTCTGCAATTTGCCATAAATAAATGGTTCCGTTCGTATCAGAAGAAGCCAGGATACTGGGTTCTAGGGGATGGAACCGGACTGAGAGAATGCCGCCAAAGGTTTCGCTAAACAGGCAGTTTTCTAAATGGCAGTCGGAGAAATCTACATCATGTAGTTTGGTTCTTCTAAAGTAGCCTTGGCGAATGGCAAAGGTGGAAAAATTAAAATTTTTGAGATCAAAATCGAGTTCAAAGCAGAGATGAATCAGGTTGCTGGCGGCGTAGCTTTGTTTTAATAATGGCTCTTTGCGAATTTGTTCTAGGAGATGTTCTAAAAGCGATCGCAACCCTTCCCGATTGCCATAAAAATCGCTCTGCAACCGATTGGCTAATGGGCGAGTGATGGCGGCAATTTGGGCATCTCGGATATGTTCTGGGGATTGGGCTTTGGCGAAGGCATGGCTACCAAAAATGCCGGGGCGTGAAGGTTCAAGGACTTTGGGGTGAGTTTCCTCGATCGCATCTTCAGTCTCCAGGCTCAGTTTATTCAAGGGCAAGCCTTCCATGAGGTTGCCCTGGGTCAGATCCTCATAGAGTTTTTCCACCATTTTGTCCGTGGTATAGCTCAAAACCACTTCTGAGAGATAGAAGCAATCCCATTGATTGTCATTGGGCTGGCTGCGATCGGGCGGATTGCGTTCTACCAAAGATTGACGGCGCAGGGAATGGAGGGTTTTGAGAATTTCGCCAACGGGGAGTTTGGTGAGTTGATCGGCTTGCAGTTGAACTGGAGTGACAGGAGTCCGGTTAATCGCTAGCCAATAGAGCAAGTCGCGTTCAAAGGGCGAGAGGGATTTGAACTGGCGATCGAAAATTTGGCTTACCCCAATTCCTTCGGTGTCTGATTCCAAGAACCGGGCAATATTGCCATTGAATTCATCGCGAATGATGGAAGTGGCGATCTTTAGGGTGAGCGCATTGCCGCTGAAGGCTTTGGTGAGTTTTTCCCAGTCTTCATCAGTGCCAAACAGATGAGATTCTTCTAGGGATGGTCGGGGAGGAGAGGCGACTGGATCAGCTAGGATCTGTTTGACTTCTCTTGAGGTTAGCCCCGATAGCTCAATTAAATCAGCGACATTGGTGCCGAGCCAAGCTTCATCAATGGGTTTGTAGCGGCTGGTAACCAATAGACAGCTTTGATGCCGCACTTCTAGAATTTGGCGAAAAAATAAAGCATATTCTTCATGTTCTTCAATGGAAACTTCGGACATGCTGCCAAAGACGGTTTCCAGGTTATCCAGGACAAGAAGACATTGATGCACTTTCAGGCGATCGATCAAGCTGGAGATCCATTGCTGGGTAGGGGCATCTTTGCTGGGCAAGTCACGCTTATCAGCCTTGCTCGATAAAAATGGGAGAATGCTGGCAATTAAGTCGCGGAGTGGGCGGGGAGAACGGAGCGATCGCCAAATGACAAACTCAAATTGACGCTGATGGTCAACGCTAAATTTTTTCACTAGAGCGCTCTTGCCCACCCCGCCAACGCCACTGATCCACAGACAGCGATAGTGATTGTCAAAGACGAGTTGCTGGAGTTGCTGAAGTTGGAGCGATCGCCCTTGAAAAGCCGTGACATCCGGTGATTCTTCCCAATCCGCCTGGGGTTCTGACACCGTTGCAGCACCCTGACCATACTGCTTCAGTAAGGATTCCTTGAGTTTTTCGAGTTGTCCTCGGACTTTGCCGTCAATGCGAAACTTGAGATACACCGAGCCTAGCCGTTTGCGAACGGCGGCGCTGCTAATGGTCAAGGCTGCGGCAATTTGTTCAGCGGTCTGCCCCTGAAGCGCCAGGGTCAACGCCTGAAGTTCGGCTTCGGAGACGCTGTGCTGAGTGGCGATCGCACTCAAAAATTCGTCAGGAATCTTAGACATACGCTGCAAACCGGGGAATGGTAATGGTTAACAAGACATCTACTAAAACACCCCTTAAAACCCCTAAAGAAGAAAGACTCAATGACTCGAATTGAGTCATATTAGTTCGATGACTTAACCGTAAAAAGATAATTCGTTCGCAGTTGGATAGAGGTTGAGAAATCTTTTATGAAACTTTTTGTGAGAGATTTTGTGAGACAAACCTCTCCAGTTTAGATACTAAACCCAACTCACAAAGTATCTAGCAATACCCGAGTCTCATTTTCTCGATAAAAGGCGCAGAATTCGCTAAAATCCTGAACAGGAGAACTGTAGTCTATCCTACTCATTTTACCGCCTGATTTTGCCCCTCACATTATAGAAGAGCTTCAGAAGTTAATTGTTTACAATTCCGGCTCATTGTATAATTAAATCGATAATCGATATGAA
The DNA here is from genome assembly GCA_025454315.1 of Oculatellaceae cyanobacterium Prado106. GTDB lineage: Bacteria > Cyanobacteriota > Cyanobacteriia > Elainellales > Elainellaceae > Prado106. The sequence continues at coordinate 892 of JALOOP010000357.1, read as the reverse complement.
CTTATCGAATGATTGAACTGCTTCGAGCTAGATTCCTCTCAAGTTCGGATCTGATCGGAACTGAGTGGCGATCGCAACTCTCCACCCAGTCTTCAATCGATAATAAACTGAATCAGAATTGGCTATCGTTAACTGGCAAAAAGTTTCACTTTATCCTATACTAACGATAACGAATTTAAACGGCACTCGGTTGAACCTCGTTGAATACTCGTTGAATAGAGTATTCAACTGGGCGTTGAACTAGACGTTGAACTAGACGTTGAACTGGGCAAGCATGAGTCGAAATGGACTATCGAAAGTGCATTCTTCATCATTCAAGCCTTGCAAACATACAGAAACCTACAGCCAGAAACCTACAGCGTCGGGTGTTGGTGTTGTGGTCAGCCAATCGGAGCGTCAGTCGATTGGTTTGCTTAAATCGGTCGGATTAATTCGATCGATTGGACAATCACAGCAGCAATTGTAGTCAGAACCCACGCATTAAATTCATCGGTTAAAGCTTCTCAACAAAATCTGGTTTGAAATGAAACGGCATAACTTCTGATGACGGTTGGGTGAACTGTTGTAAGAAGGGATTGCGATCGCCAATCTCGTAGAAGTTTTATAAGTTCTCCAATAGATTCTCCAATAGATTGTTGAATCGATTCACAGCATTCAGTTAACGCAAAGATCTCAGTTTTGAGAGCGACGATTTTGGGCATGGGTTAAACTCCTTTTCTCATCAAAATACAATTCTCTCTTCGTGTTCTCTTCCTTGAATCTCCTTTGATAGAAGTGTTTCAAGGAATTTTCGGTAAGAGCGTATTTCTAAAAAAAAGATTAAATCAAGGGCAAGATCACGATAGATGGATCAAGATCGATCAGGTGATGTTCATGAGGTAGGGATCATGGT
>JALOOP010000356.1 GCA_025454315.1 Oculatellaceae cyanobacterium Prado106 | reverse complement strand
ATCCCGTGGTTTCTAGCTGCAATTCTAAGCCTGAAGGAGTTTGGTTGATTTGGATCTGGGTAATCTCTACAGGCTCACTCGGGGATTGGGCAAGGAATGCTGGCAGACAGGCATCAGGAGACAGGGATAGACAAGGCGAAGAGAGGGATGGCGATCGCTCAACCTCTCCAGAAACCCGTTCTATTGCTGCTCCCACAGGATGAGCGACTAACGAGAGCAGAAAGGCAAGGGGAAACGATCGCAGCATAGAAGAAAGCACAAAGTTACACACAGCAGGTCAAGCAGTTAGTGAATAAGAATTTTCTCAATAACATAGCGATAAAGGGGGGAGGATGGGCGATCGGGTTGACTCCTAGCGGGAATTTTTTGAACGCTAGGCGGAATTTCTCAGGCGAGAGCGATAGTCTTTGGGCGACAGGCCAAATTTTTTGCGAAAGGCGGCTGCAAAATAGCTGCGGTTGGCAAACCCGATCGCCTGGGTAATTTCAGAAATATTGAGTCGGCGTTCTTCCAACAACTGTCGGGCTTGTTCTAGACGATAATCATGCAGCAGACCAAACGCCGTTTGCCCAAACACCTGCCGAAACCCCCGCTTTAAGGTGCAATCATTGAGGCCAACCAGCCGCGCTAACTCTATCAGGGAAGGCGGATTATCTGACTTTTGAAGTAAGATCGCTCTGGCCTGGTGAATGCGATCGACATCATCCGGTTTTAGGGTTGAAACCGTAGGACAGCTCTTTTGTGGGGCAGTGACTAATAGCTCTTGATCAATAATCAAGGTCATCAGTTCCCAGACTTTGTTTTCCAGATATAGCCGCTTTGTTAATCCTTGAAAAGGGCAGTGCAGCAGTTGTTGCAAAGTCATCTGCATCATTCGGGTCGCTTCTGCAGAACGAGTGTAGTAGGGATGCGAGAAGGATTGAACCAAATGTTCCAGGGGTTGCGGCCAATCATCTGCCGCTTGCCGCACCCAGGCGGTGAAGACCTCGGGGGCAATGTGGACATTGACCTCAAACTGCTCAACGGCAGGCCATTCAGTGGTTTCCACTGGAGCTAAACCACTTCCACAAAGGGCATAGTTTCCTAGGTGAGCTAAAGCACTCGGATCGCTGTATCCACCCGTCAGATGAAAACAATACTCCACGATATGTTCTCGCTCTGGAAGATGTAACGTGACCGCCTCAGTTAGACGGTAATGGGCAATGGCCAATTCTAAACCCTGGCGGAGTCGAATCTCTCGCCAATAGCCCTGTCCCAACCACTGCGGGTAAGCCCAAGTCGTCTCAAAAGGCTCTACAGGCATAGAAAGCTGAGGAGAAACCGTATCAAACAGTTCACAGTAGTCTGCCTGTGAGATTGCGATCGCCATTTCTACGCTCCTCCCTAACTTTAGACCTTATCCTTAAACCTTATCCTTAGACCCTAATCCAGCATCCGCTATCACGCACAGTCTTTTCTAGAAGCAGATCGCTGACTAATCGGAATACACAGAGGTGTCCCTGCAACTGGATCACGAACGATGCGACTCTCTAAACCAAACACTTCTCGCACCATGGCCTCAGTCATCACCTCACCCGGCACACCCTGAGCAAAAATTGTTCCCTGATACATCGCCACCAGATAATCCGCATAGCGACAGGCTTGATTCAAATCATGCAGCACCATGACGATGGTTCGTCCCTGCGTCCGGTTTAAGTCATACAATAAATCCAAGACTTCAATTTGATGCGCCAGATCCAAAAACGTGGTGGGTTCGTCTAGCAAAAGAATATCGGTGTTTTGCGCCAGTGCCATAGCAATCCAGGCGCGCTGTCGTTGTCCTCCCGAAAGGTTTTCCAGGGGGCGATCGGCTAATTCTTCCATGCCCGTAATGGCCAGCGCAGATTCGGTAAACTGGTCATCTTCCTTCGACCATTGCTGTAACCAGCCTTGATGGGGATAGCGACCTTGTGCCACCAGTTCTCGCACGGTGAGTCCTTCGGGTGCAACCGGACTTTGGGGCAACAGTCCCAGTTGTTTGGCGACCGCTTTGGTGGAGAGTTTGGCGATCGCAGTTCCTTCCAGATACACCGCCCCGGTCTGGGGTTTCAACAATCGCGCTAAGCCTTTGAGCAGGGCAGATTTGCCGCAGCCATTGGCACCCACCAGTGCCGTAATTTGCTGAGCGGGAATCTCGACATTGAGATCGCGGATGATGGTAGTGCGATCGTAGTTTAGGGTGAGTTGGCGGGTGGTGAGGGCTTTTTCCATGGGGTTTATGCGTTTCGATTGCGATACAGCAGATAGAGAAAATAGGGTGCACCGATCGCCGCTGTCACCACGCCGCAGGGTAACTCAATGGGTGCAAACAGCGATCGCCCTAAAAAGTCGGCCAGTGCCACCATCAGCCCCCCGACGAGCGCTGCTGTGGGCATCAGCCCTTCATGGGGTGTCCCCACCAACTGCCGCGACAAATGGGGAGCCATGAGTCCCACAAAGCCGATGGTTCCTGCTGTGGCCACACTGGAGCCAGACAAGGCCACACAGGTGAGAATCAGCAATCCCCGCCGCCATTCCACTGGACTGCCCAACCCCCGAGCCACATCGTCTCCCAGGTTCAGCGTGTTCAATTCCCTTGCCAGAAAAAACGACAGCGGCACAAAGCAGAGAAGCCAGGGCAGCAACGCCTGAATCTGCTCCCAGGTGCGACCGTAGACACTCCCCGCCAGCCACACGAGCGCCTGACTGACATCGTAAATATCCCCAAAGGTGATCATCAAACTGGTCAAGGCTCCAGTCATGGCTCCAATGCCCACGCCCACGAGAATTAACCGAATCGGGGAACTGCCCCGATCCCAGGCCAGGAGATAGACCATCAACGCAGTCAGGGATGCGCCTAGGAATGCCGCCAGGGGCAATAGATAGATGGGAATTGACGGAAACAGGACAATTAATGCAACTGCCGCCAGAGCCGCCCCAGCTTCGACCCCGACAATTTCAGGAGCCGCCAGCGGGTTGCGGGTTAGCCCTTGCAGGATGGTTCCGGCGATCGCCAACCCTATACCCACAAGAAACGCCGTAATCACCCGAGGCAACCGCAGCGTATAAATAATGAAGGCATGATCGGGATTGCCCGTGTCAAGGCCAAGCAGGGTTTTGACCACATCCAGGGATGAAATGGGATATTCACCGTAAGCGGTGCTGATGACGAAAACGACGAGGGAGGCGATCGCCAAAATTGCCCAGATCAGAGGGGTTCGCCGATCGAGCCGAACGGAGAAGGGAAAATCTGGTGAACGAATAGTGACCCAACTTTTACCCATTGTCATGAAATACTCTGTCGTTAGATTTTCTGTCGTTGAATTTTCTGTCGTTGAATACTTGTAATCTTCGTGATTAACCTGGAAGAAAAACTGTGGCAATGCTTACTTTGATACCAACCCAGAAGATCTTGGAGTTCTTATGGAACGAATCAATCTAGTTTCTCAGATTTTTATTAATGCAAATAAGTGTCAATATACTCAGATTAAACCTCAGAAGTCAAGGCGGTCAGTCCGTTCGCATTCACTGAAATCTCCAAAAGAATCGAGAGGGACGAAGAAGGTCTAGGACAAGCGATTAGAGTTCCTTCCATGAAGATTTACTGCATAAACGCCTGTTTACAATCGGCTGCGCTTCAGAGTTTCTGCCCCCTAAATCCCCCAATTCTGGGGGACTTTGAAGGTTCTTAGACTCCTCCTAGAAGGTTCGGCTCCCCCAAAGTTGGGGGCTGGGGGGCGCAAGATCTAGGAAGGGAGAACAACCGCGACTGGTGTATGCGGGTAGCCCAAATAGGCAGAATCTCTGCATCGGTAGAACTGTTTAAATTAATCAAACACTTCTGCCCAATCCTCGATACTGGCCATTCTTTCTCTTAAGAATTACTCTCAATAATAGTCAGCGTATCATGAATTGTGGGTATAAACGCTAACGATGTAATAAATTTTGTCAGGTCAAATTATCTGTTATATCTGAGAGATTTGCTTTTTCCCTTGGCTTTCGCAGATGCGGCCATGGATTGGATTGAACAGATTGGAAAACTCAGGGGTCTAGCAAGACTTTGAAGCTAAGACTTTGAAGCTAAGACTTTGAAGCATTGTTGCGATCGCTCCTCTATGGGGCGATCATTGCTACAATAAATTGTCAAGCTAGGGGTGCCCCAAGCACAATCAACTTGTTTTACCAAACAGTTAGTTTGTTCTGCTAAAAGGTTTGTCTCAAGTGTCGCCCAGCGTTATCTATCTGCCAAGCGTCATTGCAAACCTTCTTGGGGCTGAGAATACACCCTTAGAACCTGAGTCCGGGTCATTCCGGCGGAGGGAAGCTGTTTATTTCGTTTGATTTCGTTTGCTGATTTTGTTTTATTGATTCCGTTTTTGGGGTTGGTGATGGATGGGATGAATGGGTATGTGGTGACTGCACGACCACGCACCCATTCATCCCTAAATTAAGCAACGCCTCGGTTGATTGCGTGACTGCAAATTATTAAATTGCAAGGAATTGCAAGGAGCAAACCATGCGAAGCGAATGGATCGCAAAGCGGCAGGGGCACCGGAACCTGTCGCAAATGAGCTATGCGCGTCAAGGCATCATCACTGAAGAAATGCAGTATGTTGCACAGCGTGAGAAACTACCGCCTGAACTGATTCAGGCAGAAATTGCGCGAGGCAGAATGATTATTCCTGCCAACATTAATCATCTCAGTCTAGAACCCATGTGCATTGGCATTGCATCACAGTGCAAAGTGAATGCCAACATTGGTGCATCGCCCAATTCTTCCGGCATTGAGGAGGAGTTAGACAAATTGCGTTTGGCGGTTCGATATGGTGCAGATACGGTTATGGATTTGTCTACAGGAGGGGGAAACCTGGACGAAATTCGCACCGCCATCATCCAGGCCGCGTCGGTTCCCATTGGCACCGTTCCCATTTATCAAGCTTTCGAGAGTGTGCATGGCAAGATGGAAAACCTGACACCTGCTGATTTTTTACATGTCATCGAAAAACACGCGCAGCAGGGCGTAGATTACATGACCATTCACGCTGGAATCTTGATAGAGCATCTGCCCCTCGTCAAGCATCGCATCACCGGAATTGTCTCGCGGGGTGGCGGCATCATTGCGCGTTGGATGCTGCATCACCATCAGCAAAATCCGCTCTATACCCACTTTCGAGACATCATCGAAATTTTCAAGCGGTATGATGTGTGTTTTAGTCTAGGGGATGCGCTGCGTCCTGGCTGTACCCATGATGCCTCTGATGCCGCTCAGCTTGCCGAACTGAAAACATTGGGTCAACTGACGCGCCGAGCCTGGGAGCATGATGTGCAGGTCATGGTCGAAGGGCCGGGGCATGTGCCGATGGATCAAATTGAGTTCAATGTTCGTCAACAAATGGAAGAATGCTCAGAAGCACCATTCTATGTCTTGGGTCCCCTGGTGACTGATATTGCTCCTGGCTATGACCATATTACCAGCGCAATTGGTGCAGCAATGGCTGGGTGGTATGGGACAGCCATGCTCTGCTATGTCACCCCCAAGGAGCATCTGGGCTTACCGAATGCCGAAGATGTGCGAAATGGCTTAATTGCCTATAAAATTGCAGCCCATGCCGCTGATATTGCGCGTCACCGTCCCGGCGCACGCGATCGCGATGATCAACTTTCCCAAGCTCGCTATACCTTCGACTGGGATCGGCAGTTTCAGCTTTCGCTAGATCCCGATCGCGCCCGTGAGTATCACGATGAAACTCTTCCTGCTGACTTTTACAAAACGGCGGAGTTTTGTTCGATGTGCGGCCCTAAATTCTGCCCGATGCAGACGAAGGTGGACGCAGAAGCCCTGATTGAGCTAGAGCAGTTTCTAGCCCAAACCCCCGTTTCCTAACTCAAGCGGCCATTCAATGCCCGACTGCACCTGCCATAGACCCGCGTAAATCCCACCGATCGCCAATAGTTCCTCATGGGTGCCCCGTTCTACAATTTGTCCCGCCTCCATGACATAGATGCAGTGACTATGGCGAATTGTGGAAAGACGATGGGCGATCGCGATCGTGGTGCGGTTTTGGGTAATCACCTGGAGGGATTTTTGGATGGCCGCTTCGGTTTCATTGTCCACGGCTGAGGTGGCCTCATCGAGAATCAGAATGGGCGGATCTTTGAGAATGGCACGGGCGATCGCCAACCGCTGCCGTTGACCACCCGAGAGCTTCTGTCCCCGTTCGCCCACCAGCGTGTCGTATCCCTGCGGTAATTGGTTAATAAAATCATGGGCTTCAGCGAGTTTGGCCGCATGGATAATTTGGTCACGAGTTGCGGTAAAACTGCCATAGCGAATATTTTCGGCGATCGTTCCATGGAACAAAAAAACATCCTGACTGACCCAACCCAGGCATTGCCGCAGATCGGTTAAATGAATCTCTCGGATATCCACGCCATCGATCGCAATCCGTCCACGCTGGCTTTCATAGAAGCGTAACAGCAGTTTCACCAGTGTGCTTTTCCCTGATCCCGTTGCGCCGACAATGCCAATGGTGGCACCCGCCGGAATATCCAGGGAGAGATGATGGAGCACAGGCGGACGACCGGGATAGGCAAAGCTGATGTCTTCAAACTGGACGGCTCCTCGCACGGATTTGTGGGGCAGGGAGCGATCGCCATGAACCATTGCCATCGGCGTATCCAACAGCCCCATCACCCGCCGTACCGAGGCCATTGCCCGCTGATAGCCATCCATGATTTCGCTGAGTTCGGTAAACGGCCACAGCAAGTCCTGGACAATAAACACCATAAAGCCATAGGTGCCCACCCCCAAGCGTCCCTGAAGTGCTTCCCGTCCCCCCAGGTACAGGGTCAGCACAAACCCCAGCAAAATCAAAAACCGAATCAAAGGCTGAAAGGTGACACTGAGGGCGATCGCGTTTTGATTGCTGCGGCGATAGGCTTCGCTTTCCTGGTAGACGCGATCGCGCTCGTAGGCTTCTGCGGTGAAGCTTTTGATCGTGGCAATGCCAGAGAGGTTGTTGGAGAGGCGATCGCTAATCAACCCCGCCTGGTCGCGCACGGCATCATAGCGAGCAGCCAACCGCGACTGAAACGCCAAACTGCCCCAGAGAATCAGCGGAATCGGCAGCATGGCAAACCAGGCGATCGCCGGAGCCAACAGCACAAAGCTAATGCTGACCGCCAGCACACGGGTAAAGAAACCAATCAAATCTTCCGCCCCAAAATTGAGGAACCGCTCAAGCTGGTTAATGTCGTCGTTGAGAATCGACAGCAGGGTGCCAGTACTCTGGTCTTCAAAGTAGGAGAGTTCCAACTCCTGGAGATGGTTGTAGGTATCGACACGCAGTTCATGCTGCATCCGCTGGGCGAGATTGCGCCAGAGTTTTTCGCCTCCATATTGGCTGAGGGATTCGAGTCCCCAGGCGGCGATCGTCAGCAGCGACAGAATCAAGAGTTGGGTCATGACATCGGGAACGCCAAGCCGAGCAATCAGCGAAGCTTCCCGTTCGACCACGATATCAACCGCAACACCAATGAGATAGGGCGGTGCCAAATCAAACAGAGTCCGAAAGATGGAACAGAGAATCGCCCCTAGAATTTGCGCCCGGTAAGGTTTGGCGTAACGAAGGAGCCGCAGGAGCGGTTGAAAAGCACGAGTTGCCATGAAAATTTAATGAAAATGCATCTAGGGCTTTGTAATTCTGTTCTCTACAAAACCCTGTCCTTTACTATAGAACGGTTTTGAATCAGAAACTGCAATAGAAATGGGATGAGTTGGGCGATCGCTAACGAT
>JALOOP010000355.1 GCA_025454315.1 Oculatellaceae cyanobacterium Prado106 | reverse complement strand
CAGAAGTTGCCCGATCTCATTCGGAATTATTTCCGCCATCCATCGCTTGCTTACGTCACTGCGTTGTAATTTGCATTCTCTTTCATTGCCGAGGCAATATATGGGTGCGTAACTACAGCCTTAGTTGTTGGGTTGGTTCTTGGCTGGGTTACATATCGATTCGTAAAGGTAATGATTGCAGCTTGATTAGCATAGATGAAGCGCGATCGCTTAGGATAAAATAAAAGAACATGGTAAAACGAGGTTAACCCGATGGCAGTACGACAACCCCGCTACAGCAAAGAAGAGTTTGCTCGACGTGGTGATGAGATTTATGAGTCTCAGGTGCGCCAGCAGGTCGAGGAAGGGAATCATGGCAAGATAGTGGCGATCGATATTGAAACTGGGGCGTTTGAAGTTGATGATACGCCGATGGTAGCAGTCGATCGCCTGTACGAGCAATATCCTGATGCCCAACCTTGGGTAATTCGGATTGGACATCGAGCAGTCTTCCGTATGGGGAGCCGCAGTTTGAGGAAGCCCGTATGATGTTCGGTGCGGTTAACAATGACTGTGAAGCCATCATCAAAGTTGCGGTCGGTCGGATCGGTTCACCTAAGATTGCTGTCAATGCGGTGATTGACACCGGATTTACCAGCTTTTTATCTTTGCCACTTTCCATCATTACGGAGCTAGATTTAACTTGGCATTACCGCGATGTCGGAACGCTAGGGGACGGAAGCGAGATCGTTTTTGAACTGTACAAGGCTTCTGTAATTTGGGATGGTCAAAACAAGCTCATTGATGTTGTTGCTTCTGATGCCGAACCGTTAGTCGGAATGGGCTTGCTGTATGGTTTTAAGCTTCAGGTTGAAGCCGTTGAAGGTGGTCGCGTTACCGTTGAAGCAATGAGGTAGAGTAAGATGGTCGGTGAGGCGCGGTCTCCCCATAATCCCGTTGCACACCGATCGAATTAAGTTGGTTGGCGAGTCCAAAAGGTTACTAGTGGCGGGTGAACGGGAACGTTAGACATCCACTTGTGTACGAATATGGCTGCCTCAACGCATAATTCTGTGCTTGCCTCTGACTTCAGTCTCTGAAGAGTACTTGTGATGGAATCCGATGTATACGCCAAGTGTAATTTGGGATGGACGGAATCGCAACAGAACGACACAAAAGCATGGTTTTATACAAACATAAAATAGAACCAGGAACGAAATCTTAAACAGAACTGAAAACACAGACCCACTCAAGAATCTATCAGAAAAGAGTTTGGATATGGTTTTGAGAACGACACAGAATTAGGAATAAGACACCTATTAAGAGTTTTTACGGAAAAAACAGAGCGTGATATAGTTTTTTCGGCACATTGGTTTCTCAGTACAACCCTTGAGAAACCAATGTGCCCCATTCATCAGGGTCAAGCACTAACAAATCCTCTACCCGCAGGGCAAAAACCACTAAATCCGATCGCATTGGCCAATGTGTCAATTGCGATCGCGCTCATGTGAGGAATTACAACATGGCTCAAATTATTGGCACAGAAGGCCCCGACCTTCTAGACGGAACCCTCGACAGTGACACCCTTTCAGCTTTGGGAGGAGACGATCGCATCAATTCCTCCGGTGGTGTAGATGCGATCGATGGAGGAGACGGCTTTGACACCGTCAGTTACAACAACAACAACCGCTTGGGACGGCCTGAAGAGGGACTTTTTAACGTTCCGGTAGACTTCATCCGCTACTTTCCGCTGCGGGGACAAGTGGAGAAAATCTCCAATCCAACGCCCAGAGATCTCTTTATCTCTCGAATCGATTCCATTCAGAGCATTGAAAGAATTGAAGGGAAAGGAGCCAGTATCGTTTCGCTGGAGGGTGCACGTGAGGGCGATCGCGCCATCTACGACTTACCCAACAATCGCATCACGATTGAGCGACCATCGGGTTCCCAAACCTTTAATGTGACTCTAGACAGCTTTTCGGTATTTGAAGGAACGACAGGTGCCGATCAATTCCAGGGGACATCCGGCTCCGCTCCCACATTTTTTGGTCTGGCTGGAGATGATACCTACCTGGCCAACGGCACCCGAGGTTCTTTTGCCGGTGGAGCCGGGAACGACACCGCAGATTTTGCCACTCAAGGAAGCGCAGTCACCGTCTCGATCCGTTCGCTCGCCACTCCAGCGCCGACTGCACGAGCGATTTATCAACTGAATGGAATCTACAGTACAGGCAATGATCAAGTTTCAACCACCGTTGAGAATCTTCTCCTGCCTGCTGGACAAACGAACAATTTAGTCATCAATTCAGACGATCCACAATCGCCTACTGCGCTGGATGCTGATCTGTCCCAAAACAGAGTCACCGTCAATTCCCCAAATTTTCCTTTTGGCTCACTCAACACCTACACCATGAACAATCTGGTGAATGTGTCTGGAGGCGCACTTGCAGACCAAATCACCGGAAACACAGCCAACAATGAATTGAACGGGGCTGGAGAGAATGACACCCTTAATGGCGGAGATGGGAGCGATCGCCTCAACGGTGACGCAGGCTCAGACACCCTCAGCGGCGGCAATGGCAACGATACCCTCTCCGGCACCAACACCACCAGTCGCGGTGTGGGCGAACTCGACACGCTCACGGGCGATGCCGGACGCGATAAGCTGATTGGCATCTAGATTGATAGCTTTTCCCTTATCGTGGCACGGTTTTAGAATCTGGTTTGTGCAAACTAAAAGTCGTTTAACTTACCTTTGTCCTGGGTGATAGCACAGGCTCCTATTACAAAGGCAATGGCGATGGGGATTTTGTCACGATCAATGACTTTAACTTCCGCGATCGCCTCACCCTCGGCCAAAACGAAACCTACTCCGTCCAGTTCAACAATGGAGTCCTGGATCTATTCGCGGCAGTCAACGGTACCCCGGACAAAGTTGCCTCCATCCAGGTCAACGGCTTCTTCCAATCGAGCGCCACTTCGCTGGGAGCAGTCCAAAGTCAAACCCTCAGCGGCATGGAGGTTGAAAGTTTATTGAGCAGTGCAGCCACCGATACAACACTCCCCATGACAGACAGCGCTTTGACAGTTTAATCGACTCCTACTGTAGGGTAGGCATTGACTCATCTTGAGCCTTGCCTACCCTCAACGATCAAAACAAAATGTGGTCGTAATCTTTCTCGAAGCAGAGCAACCTGATTCATAGGAGTTTTATGAAGCGATCGCAATTCTCTTTAACATTTCTGATTCAAGGTTCTATGGAATTACTTGTGACACTAAAAATGCTGTGCAGTATGTCTTCGATCGCTCTCGCTGGCAGGGTTTGTGGATGGATTATGACACCTACCTACCCATTTTGTTTTTCTATTTGTTTCTCGTAGCCATTTTTGCTTTCAATGTTCTATGGCTTAGGTTTTTGTCCTTTGAAGATTGATTTGAAGATTGATGAGAGACGGATGCCTACAGCCGACCCAAAAGATTTCTCTGACAATTGTGGCTTAAGGTTTTGAGAGGTTTAGAACCTGGTATTGTACTCCAGTGTCAAAGATGCGGGTTCCTCCCCCTTCGGCGATCGTCTGTTTCAACGCTGCGGGCTGCGTCACCGCCACACCCGCCAAGTAGTCAATGCCCATCTCTGCCAGTTCGGCTAACCAGGGTACCGTCGGACCCATGAGCACCAACTTGGCCTGCTGGGATAATTCGACTAGCCGAGGAAAGGTTTTGTTGGCGATCGAAGTAGCCGTCAGAAAAACCCAGTCGGCTTCAGGAAGGAGATATTCACAGGCGGTATCGGGCAAATCTTCGGCGGTGGGTTGGCGCTCCAGGACGGTGAAATCGGCAACCTGGGCATATTGAGCAAGTCCGGGGTAGCGTCCCACAATCACCACTCGTTGACCTTGGATCAGGGGTAGAAAATGTTCAAAGACGGCTAAATTGGCAGAACCTTGAGGCGAGAGGGGTTCGGCTTGGGAGAGCAACAGCGAGGCACTGTTGATCACAGAATTGATCGCGGCCATGCCAATGGTGGCCTGGTAGCTGTCCCAGGAGCGAATCCAGGGGGTGAGGTCGGCGATCGCCCGTCCCACCAAAGTCCCTGACCAGGGTAAGGTACGAGTCGGTTGACCTGGACTCATACATAGGCCAATTCCAGTTGTATCCAGGTTCTGGGTTTGGCAGTATGTCCAGGTGAGGCCAATGACAATCTCCTGCACCGTTGCGTTTTTTGTATCTCTTTGGCTACAGTCCAGTAAAAGATCGTAGATTTCGCGAGGATGAATCTGCATGATTTTGCTCTAAGTAATTGCTCCAGACAATTAATTCCATTACCAAACTACCCAGGTTAGAGAATGCGGTCGAAATTATCACCCATAATTCAAGGATACCCCCACCCACCTTAGACACCATGACAGCCACCGACAAACTCTATCAGATTCTCCAAACCCTCTCAGAAATCCAAATCAACGAAGTCCTCCACTTCGCCGAATTGCTTCACCAAAAACAATCCACCGCTTCCCAACCCCAAGGCATCCCTCCCGGCACCCTCACCGGACTTCGGGGTATTGCCAAACGTTCTGGGGTAGCCAAGAGCGATCCGGAACTGCAAGCAGAATACACCGATTATCTGACCCAAAAATATCAGTAAAATCTTCTGTGAAAATTCTCATCGATACCCATATCGTCCTTGACCTAATCCTAGAACGGGAACCCTTTGTTGAGGAAGCGATAAGCAACTCCCCAAGCAATTCCCTCGGCTTCCGTCTACCTCACACCCCGCCTCAAAGGGTTCGACTTTTGGCCAATAGGTCAACTGCGATCGCTCCGATACAGTAGCGGCAGTAGCGATCGGGACAAAAGCCATATGCCAGACGGGGTTGACCAAAAATCAGATGCCTATCTCGGTCAGGGATGGGCGTTTCCCATGCAGGTGAGCGTGCAGGGAGGGCTGCAAACCAGCCGGACGATTCGCAATATCGAAGAGTCGATTCAGATTATCCTGCGGACGGAACTGGGTGAGCGCGTCTATCGCCCCAACTTTGGTTCGCGCCTCTCTGAGCTAACCTTTGCGCCGCTCAACACCCAGACCCTCCTGATGATTCGCCTGCATGTCAAGGAAGCCCTACAAAAATGGGAGCCCCGCATCGAGGTCGATGCCATCCTCACCGACCCTGACCCCATGCGAGGCCGCGTCGATATTACCATCGAGTATCACTGCAAGGCCAGCTACGACAAGCTCAGCCTGGTCTATCCGTTTTATTTAATGTTGGCGGATGGAGGGTGAATGGAGAGGGGAAAGGGGAAAGGGAAAAGGGGAAAGGGTGGTGCGTTGAATCCATCCTGAAAGAAGCCCAAGGAATTTCCCCATTCCCCTTCCAAAACCAATCCAGAAGCCAATCCAAGATCGTCCAAGATTTCCCAATCCCCTGACCTCTGTTCATTCGCTGCTCAATTCATTAAATATTCCAAGATTCCCCCTTTCCCCTTTCCCCTTTCCCCTTTCCCCTTTCCCCCCCTCCCTCATGGACTTCGACTTCCTCCCCAAGCTTCCTAAGTCTGACCTCGACGATCGCACCTTCAAAGATCTCGTCGATGAGTGTATTCTGCGAATTCCTCGCTATTGTCCGGAGTGGACGAACTACAATCCGAGTGATCCAGGGATCACGATGATTGAACTGTTTGCCTGGTTGACCGACCAAATGTTGCTGCGGTTTAATCAGGTGCCGCGTCGTAACTATGTGGCGTTTTTGGAGCTTTTGGGGATTCAGTTGCAGCCTCCAGCGGCGGCACAGACGGAGCTTACCTTTTATCTGAGTACGGCCCTGCCTTCGACCTATCAGATTCCGGCTGGAATTGAGGTGGCGACGGAGCGGACGGAGGCGGATGAAGCGATCGCCTTCAGTACCGATCGCCCTTTACTAATCGCCAAACCTAACATTCACCATTTTCTCACCGCAGAAACCGCTGAGACGGTGCCGACGGTGTTGCGCGATCGCTTCACGCACCTGTGGAATCAGCAGGATGATGGGCATTGGGAAGGGCGGGAACTGCCGATTTTTAGTGAACAGCCGCAGCCGGGAAACTGTTTTTATATTGGATTTGACACGACTCAGCCGATCGAAGGGAATGTGGTTGCGCTGACGGTGGGTGGGGAAGCGGCCACCTCGACCGGGATCAATCCCGATCATCCGCCGCTGCGTTGGGAAGCTTGGGATGGAGAAGGGTGGCGATCGGTTTTGTTGAACGATGTGGATGATGGAACGCGCGGGTTTAGTTTTAACGGCCATGAGTCGGCGAATGCGATGCAGGCTGCTGATGTGTTGTTGCATTTGCCATTGATCTTTCCGGCGGCCTATTTTGGTACTTACCAGGGACGCTGGATTCGCTGTGTCTATGTGCAACCCCAGAATAGTCAGTCGGGCTATAGCGGTTCGCCGCAGATTATGAAACTGGCGGTGCGATCGGTGGGCGGCACGATTGAGGCGAGTCAGTGCAAAGTAATCCGCGATGAACTGATTGGCCAAAGTGATGGCAACCCCGGACAATCCTTCCAGATTCGGGGCATCCCGATTCTGCCCCGGCAAAACGGCGAACATTTGCTGGTGATTCCGCCCAATGGCGTGCCGCAGATTTGGCAGGAGGTCAGTGACTTTGCCGATTCGGGTGCCGACGATCGCCACTATTTGATCAATTCTCAAACCGGAGTGCTGCAATTCGGGCCGCTGATTCGAGAACCGGCGCAACTCAAAGACCAAACCCGCATTCGCAGCCGCGTCCAATGGGGCGGAGAATCCCTGACCCAGGTGCTAGAAGCCACCGCCGATGACGACACGGTGATGGAACGCCAATACGGCGCAGTCCCACCCCGAGGATCGTCGCTGCGAATGGTCGCCTATCGTACCGGGGGTGGGCAAAAAGGCAATGTTCAGCGTCATACTCTCCGCACGCTCAAATCTGCGGTGCCCTATGTGGCGCGGGCGACCAACCATATTCCCGCCCGCAATGGTGCCGATGCCGAATCCCTGGATGATGCGGTGATTCGGGTGCCTCGAATGCTGCGAACGCGCGATCGCGCCGTCACCCCCGAAGACTTTGAAACCCTGACGCTCCAAGCCGGACGAGGCGCAGTCGCCCGCGTTCTCTGCCCCACCCAAACCACCGAAGAAAATCGCGGACGAATCAATCTCCTAGTCGTCCCCCATGCCAACACGGAATCGATCAACCGGGGAGAAGGCATCGATCCGATCCAATTCGCCCTTACACCACCGCTCAAAGAACGAGTCCTGAGCTACCTTGATGAACGGCGATTGCTCGGGGTCGAGGTACGTCTCCTGGAACCGGAATATGTCGGTGTCGCAGTCCAAACTGAAGTCGGTCTAGAACCAGAATATAACCATCCCCAAGCACAGCAGGAGATCCTTCGCAGTTTACGAGTCCAACTCTACCGATTCCTCAATCCGTTAACGGGCGGAGTCAAAGGCGAAGGATGGTCATTCGGCTCCCCCGTCTATCCCTCCGACATCATCACGCTCATGCAGAAAACCCCCGGCGTTCGCTATCTAGGAGCCGTGCTGCTCTTTGAACTGCGCCGTCAAGGCGACTCCTGGGTGCGATCGCTGACCACCGAAGGCATCGTCAACCCTGGCCCCCAAGGGTTGATTTGCTCCTGGGCCGATTCGCAGTTGCGATCGGGACATGCGATTAGTCTAATTACTTGAGGGAGTAGGGGAAAGCATGGGAAAGGGGAAAGGGGTATCTAGGTGGCAATTCAGGATATTGATCATTGTGCTTCTATGTTCAGTCCAAAGTCTAGCTAATTCCCAATCCCTAAACTTCTCATCCAGCTCTTTCGCCTTTCGCCTTTCGCCCA
>JALOOP010000354.1 GCA_025454315.1 Oculatellaceae cyanobacterium Prado106 | reverse complement strand
TGGTTAATTCATGGTCATTTAAGTTTAGGGGATACCCGTTTTGACCGTGGCAATGTATGGCAGTATTTTGTGTATGAGTTTCTACCGAATCATTCCTCTTTCAGTCAAAATGATTTGCTCAATGCCTGTACTGAAACCTTCCCTATACTATCCTCAGCAGCATTACAAAAATTGGTTCGATTAGTTTTGAATACTTATATTGATGGGCAGGCGATCGCAAAAAATCGGTTTCTTATCCTGAACCAAAAACAATATTCAACCGGACAATCAGATTTATCAAACCCTTACACAGTCGGCTATTTGCTCGCTAAAACTTGGGAACGAGATTTCCAATCCCGTCAAGCTGTCCTGGTAGACGAAATCATAGATACAGAAAGAGGACTCGCCAGCCTACTGGGAGTCAACCAAGAACAACTCCGCCAGCATCTCGATATTTTGGCAACCCATTCGCTAATCGAACAGCGATCGGCCAAACCTCATCTTTCTACGCTGAAACCGCCCCTGAGAGAAGCGGGTGAATCATCTTATCAAGTCTATCGCTGTTGGGAAACCCCAATAGAACTATTGAAAAAAGCTTACGAAGCGGATCAGGCAACGCCCAATCAACCTCTAAGCAAAGCCCTTGAAGGCATCTTGCAAGACAGCGATGATGATGTCCCTGATTTTTCGCAGTTCCTGGAGTGGGCATCCGGACTAATCCCGCAACCTGGAGACATCAGGCTCGAAATAGGCTTGGCTTCCTGAAATATAAGTGAAGGAATCGAGGATTCTCCTAGCCCTGGTGTTTAATGGAAAGGTATTGTAGTACAGTCATCTTTCACAGGGTTCTTTTATGACGACTCCTCATTCGGCTTCTGAACAAATTCGCATTGAGCGATCGGCTGAAAGTAGCTCCAGTGAAGATCTCTTTGTCGATATTTTTCAGGAAACTTTGGGCTTTGAACGGACGCAGCTATTGATTCCTCAGTATCCGGTCAGAGACATTTACGACGGCGGACGATTCATTGACTTTGCGTTTATTTCTCGGTTGTCCAAGTATGCTTTTGAAATTGACGGTGAGGCATGGCACGCGCCCGAAGGCGAGATGGTGAGCGCTCAAACCTACCGCGATCAGCTTCTTCGGCAGAATAGTTTGGTCTATCAGGGATGGAAAGTCTATCGATGGACGGATATTCAATTGGCAAACGAGCGTGAACGGATTCAGGAACAACTTTTACTATTTTTAGAACGAGAGATTGCACAAGGCACGTTAGACAGTTTTTTACCTAAACAAGAAGCGGGCGAAATTTCGCTCAAGGAACATCAAACCGATGCGCTCAAGGAGTTGGATGCCCTGCGACAGCAAGGCAAAACGATCGCCCTACTCACCCACGCCACAGGCACCGGAAAAACCCATATTGCCATCTCAGATGCTCAGCGGTTAGGACTCAGAACGCTCTATCTTGCCCATCGTAAACCGCTGATTAGTCAAACCCAAGCCCGATTCTCTGAGCTTTGGCCGGATGCCAGTTCAGCTATTTATCAAAAGAAGTCAGGCAAACCCGAAACGCATATCGTGCTATCGACCATTCAAGCGATTTCAGATGCTCTAGAACAGTTTGATGAGCGAGAATTTGGCTACATCATCATCGATGAAAGCCATCATGCTGCCGCAGACACCTACCGTAAAGTCATTAGTTACTTTCGAGCAAAATTCATCCTGGGATTAACGGCAACACCGGAACGTCACGACGGTCAGTCATTGACTGAGATTTTCCAAAACTGCGCCC
Organism: Oculatellaceae cyanobacterium Prado106; assembly: GCA_025454315.1. Classification (GTDB taxonomy): domain Bacteria; phylum Cyanobacteriota; class Cyanobacteriia; order Elainellales; family Elainellaceae; genus Prado106. The sequence continues at coordinate 6,113 of JALOOP010000354.1, read as the reverse complement.
ATCGGCTTGAACTCGAAGAAGCGATTCAACGCGGTTTACTGGTGCCGATTCGCTGTATTCGCGTCAAAACGAACGTGGATTTGAGCAAAGTCCGATTCAACGGCATTGATTATCGCAGTAGTGATCTGGGTAAAGCGCTGCAAGTTCCCGATCGCGATCGCCTCATCGTCGAAACCTATACCGAACATGCGATCGGTAAACGCGCTGTCTGCTTTTGCCTGGATGTAACCCATGCTGAAACAATGGCCGAATTGTTTAATCAGCAGGGCGTAAAATCGTCCCATGTTTCAGGACGAATGTCAGATAAACAGAAAGACCAGATTTTAGACGATTACCGTTCAGGCGTGATTCAAGTCCTTTGTGCCTGCGATATTCTCAACGAAGGTTGGGACTCCCCAGAAACCGAGGTCTTGCTGATGGCGCGTCCCACGTTGAGCAAAGTCGTCTACGTGCAACAACTGGGACGCGGAACTCGAACTGCCCCCGGAAAAGAATCCTTGCTGGTCTTTGACTTTATCGATAACACCAGTCGTTATACTCAGGCTTTGAATACTCACCGTCTCTTTCGCAATCCTCACTATCGTCCCGGTGCCCTGGTTGCGGCACCGTCAAACCTGGTCGCCGAAGAAGAGGCGGCCTATGCCAGAGGTGAAAAGCCTACAGCGATTCTAGGATTGCACCTTTGGGTTGATAAGTATGAGGCGATCGACATCTTTCGCTGGCAAGACGAAGTAAAAGAAATGTATCAAACCCGTGAACTAGAAGTTGAACTGGGAGTGGGTGATAACGTCGTCAAACATTGGGTGACGAGTGGAAAATTACTTCCGGATCACACCATTTTGATTGGCAACCAGACATACTATTACTTCAAAAAAGAACGGCTCAGCGATATTCGTCAGCAATTTAATCTAACGCCCGTTACAGCAGAAAATATTAAAGACAAATTTATGGAATTTACCCGTGAAATGGACATGCGATATTCCTACAAACCTGTCTTGCTCCTGGGTTTGCTTCAGCTTGCAGATGACAAAGGAAAGGTCAAAATTCCTGACCTGGTTGCCTTCTTCAAAAACTTCTACAGGCAACGTTTAGAGAATCATCAAGTGGTTGAGAAATCAGGTAGCCGCATGGAGCAAGTCAAAGACCTGAGTGATGCGGCCATTGAAGCAATTCTTTTAGCACACCCGTTTGAAAAATTTGAACGGCGTAAATTTGTTCATCGCCTCAAAGAATTGACTCTGCTGAAATTCGACCCCGTCCTCTGGAAACGCCTCACCTCCGACGATAAAGCTGAACTCAAACAATTCGCAGAAACTGCCCTGCAAGACTATTATCAGCGCTTAGAACCGAATCCAGGAGAACCCTAATCTCTGAGTAATTTCACAAACTCCCGCTTAGCCAGCATCCTACCTTCAAAGTTGTGATCTACCTCGACTACCACGCCACAACCCCCGTCGATCGCCGAGTGGCCGATCGCATCTATCACTTCATGGTCAGCGAATTTGGCAATGCCAGCAGCCTGGATCACGAGTGGGGCGATCGCGCCGAATCCGCCATCCAACAAGCCGCCCGCCAGGTCGCCAATCTAGTCGGCTCAAAATTTAATTGTTCTGTATTATTAGATACGTTACACTCTGAGTCTACAGAAGCATCGCTTGAGGCACAGAATCAAAAACTGGTAGAATTGAGACATGAGATTCGAGTGGGATCAGCAAAAGAATCAGGCAAACATTGGCAAGCATGAACTGGATTTTGCCGATGCGCCGAAAGTTTTTAGGCTGCCGCTCCGTATTTCTCTAGACCAACGACAAGACTATGGAGAGGAGCGGTGGGTTGGACTTGGAATGTTGGATGGACGTGTAGTAGTGATCGTGTTTACAGAACCCGATCGAGAAACGGTTCGGATTATTTCCCTTCGCAAGGCTTTGCCCTATGAACGAAAGCTCTATGAACAATACCTCAAGAACGAATTGGGAGAAGGTTGACTCACTGAGTGAGGACGAGATAGATACGTCGGATATTCCACCATTGACTGAGGAGTTTTTCGCTCAGTCTCGGTGGTGGAAGCCCAAGACACCCTTAGAAGTGGTCGTTCAGGTAGACCCTAGCACTTTGGCGTGGTTTCAGGCACAGGGTGAGGATTATGAAAAGAAAATGGCTGCGGCACTCCGAATCTACGCAGAAGCTCACAAGGTGTAGTTGAACAATCGCGGACAAAAAATTGGGGTCAAAACCGAAGACGTGAACGGCTCCGAAACCTACACCGTCATCCTGCTTCCGTCCGAATGCTAGAACCAACCTCAACCCAACCCATCTACCTCGACTACCACGCCACAACCCCCGTCGATCGCCGAGTGGCCGATCGCATCTACCACTTCATGACCGAAGAATTTGGCAACGCCAGCAGTCTCGATCATGAATGGGGCGATCGCGCCGAATCCGCCATCCAACAAGCCGCCCGCCAGGTCGCGGATCTAGTCGGGGCATCCCCTCGTCAAATCCTCTGGACATCGGGTGCCACCGAAAGCATCAACCTGGCCATTCAGGGCAGCCTCCCCGCCCACCCCGCCAAACCGCATCGCATCGGACTCCTGCCGCTCGAACATCAGGCCGTTCTAGACACCTGCCAAGCCCTGCAAAAGCGAGGCTGGGCAGAACTCATATACCTTCAAGTGGATGCCCAAGGTCGGCTGAATCTGCAGCACCTGGAGCAAATCTGCGCCCAAGGACTGTCCTTGCTCTGTGTCATGGCGGCCAACAATGAGATTGGCAATATATACCCCATCGAAGCGATCGCCCAAATCGCCCAAAGCCACACCATCCCATTCCTCTGCGATGCCTCCCAAGCCGTTGGCAAAATCCCCCTCCAGTTCCAGAATTGGGGCATCACCTATCTGGCCATCTCGGCCCACAAACTCTACGGCCCCAAAGGCAGCGGCGCACTAGTCCTCCGCAAAGGCCACACCCTAGAACCGCTCCTGTTCGGCGGTGGACACCAGCGAGGGATGCGATCGGGCACGCTGAATGTTCCAGGAATTGTCGGCTTAGGAGAAGCCTGTCGGCTGCGCGGCTTGGATGGCAGAAGATGAGAGAGCGATCGCCACTCGACGCGATCACCTCCAAGCCCTGCTGCTCGAACAGATTCCGAATCTGGTGATCAACGGCGATCCAGCGCATCGACTAGCGGGCAATCTGCATCTTTCGATTCCAGGGATTTTGAACAGTGTGGCGATCGCCAGAGTTCGCCCTCACCTCGCCATCTCTACCGGGTCAGCCTGCTCATCGGGCGTTGAAGCCCCTTCCCATGTGCTGCAAGCGCTGGGGTTGTCGGAGGCGATCGTCGAGAGCGCCTTACGAATTGGTCTGGGAAAATTCACCACCGATGACGAAGTGCAGCGTGCGGCAGATATTTTGATTCACATGGTTCGCAACGTTTCAGAGCTAGTTCTGCGATAAAGGTTAGGGACAGGGCTGGCGATCGCTCAGATCGGTGTTCATCATGACAAGCCTCTTGCCTTCCCTCCCAGTCAAATCCGCCTCGACCCACTTGCCCAAGGGCTTTTGCGATATGCTTAAATCTAGCCAGCCCTAGTTCCGTTCAGCCCTTTCGTTTAACGAAACTTGTGATGCAATTCAACCTTCCCTCAAAATTGCAAACCCTGCCTCACACCTTCCCGATCGAAGGCGCGATTCGGCTCGAACTCGAAGAAGGACTGCCCCTATTTCGAGCCTCCAGTCTAATTCAATCCCGCATAGAAGAACTCCTCTCAAAACAACAATCCTCCCCGCTGACAGTGGAAGAAGATGAAGAATTAGACTTGTATGAAGCGATCGATGATTATCTCAGTCTCGTCAATCGCACCGTTCGCAATTAAGCATCACTTTGCTGTAAAAACGCGAGAATATCTTCATAAAAAGGCAATCCTTGACCACGGCTACTACTTGCCGTGACAACGATCTGCAATGTTTCAATGAGTGAGACTTGTGCCGAGTCCAGGATTAAATCTAGAAAGAAATCCGCGCTAGAGTTTTGTTGATTGACCACAATGGCATCAATGTAGGCTTTGCGAACTTGATTAGCAATGATGACAATGGGATATCCCGATCGCAACAAGAGCAAGTTCATCAACAGCCTCCCCGTCCGACCATTGCCGTCCCGGAAAGGATGAATGGCCACAAAGCGCAGATGAGCCTCAGCCGCATATACCAAGGGATGCAGTGCTTTCGCCTCAGCCGAGTTCAGCCATTGACCAAACTCCTGCATCAAATCCGTCAGCAAATAATGGGGCGGATAACGATATCCGGTTCCAGCCGCTTGCACATCCAGTTGGCGATAGCGTCCGGCTTCTTCAGGGGCGATCGCACGCAGAATCAAACTGTGAATTTGCTTGATTTCCCATTCACCGACCTGAGCCTCAGATTGGGCTAGCGTTTCAATGTAGTCGATCGCCTCCTTATGCCCAACCACCTCTAAATGTTCAGAGAGCGTTTTGCCCCCGATCGTGATTCCTGTATTTAAAACGAGTTCTGTTTCACTCTGGGTGAGCGTGTTCCCTTCGATGGCGTTAGAGTTGTAGGTAAATTTTACGTCGTAGAGTTTCTTCAGTTCAGCCACCAGCACGGGCGGTAGGGGACGAAACGCATCTAGCCAAAATTTGAGCCGATCGATTTGCTGAAGTTTGAGCGGGAGGGACATGGCGGCCAAATTAGGCAAGGCTTGTTGAATGAGATCGATCGCCCGTTGGGGATGGCGTTGGATGAGAAGGGTGAGGAAGCGATCGTAGGCTTGAGCAGCAGCCTCTGAGCAAGGGGAAATAGGACTTGCTTCAGACTGCTGATATCGGCTTTCTTGGATCATGGTGCTTCATGGAACGCTTCAGGCTGCCTCCATTGTAATGGCGCAATGAATTACCACTCGTCAAAGCGCTGAAAATACAAAGCCCTAGACCAATCGGTACTAGGGCTTTGTATTTAATTAACTTGAATGCCAGGAACCAGACTTGAACTGGTGACACGAGGATTTTCAGTCCGCTCTCAATGCTTGAATTGCAAGGGGTTCGGCGATTTTATTTTTGAATTCCCCCAATTTTCCCCCAGTTAACAAAAGTTTAGGTATTTTTGGCACGTTATGCGGAGATTTGGAACATTCATATTTTTCTTTGAAAATAAATACATCAAAAAAGAAAACACGCATTGGGGGTTGAAAACACGTTTAGTGTGTATATTGCTCTGTAAGCATTTCTACAGGCCATGAGTAAAGTTCAGCAGTTAATTCGCCTGAAGCAATGTCGATCGGTGGTGGGTTTGACACAGCAGCAACGGTCTGAGATGCTGCATACGACCCAGCAGACGATCGCCCGTTGGGAATCTGGCAAGACAGCAATTCCCAGTGCAGTTTTGAAGGAATTAGCCATTTGCTTAAGCTGCCAAATTGAAGATATTTTGGGCATATCGTCGGTCAAGCACAGCATGTATGCTCGTTCCCTAAAAAGCTTTGCCCAAAGTGGACGTGAGCAAATCAATTTCTACGGTGGCCTGAATCTCAGTAGCAGGAATTATCGGATGCGTTACGGCAGTACTGCCAGGAGCAGATTCGATCAGATTGCGCTCATGATGGTTCCGGCTTCTGCTTATGAAATGGCAGTATATGGGAATGCAGCGGCTGAAGACGAGGATATCCCTTGATTTATTGATTCCCGAATTGCCGAGTTCGGGCGCAAAGCGCTTACCCGAAAGCTTCATCTGGGGGGCAACAGCAGCGAAATCGATCGCGGATGGCGTAAGGGTCAAGGAAATCGACTGGGTGAGTGACGGTTGGGGTTCTCGATTTCATCTCTTAAGGGTACTTTTGGGCTTTCAGCTTGAAAGAGCATAGAATAGGCTAGTATTTCTGTACTTCTAACGCCATCGAACTTTGCCATGCTGGATTTATCGAAGGTGCAAGCGATCGCCCAGTCCTACTCTCCCCAAGAATTATTTGCCGCCCTGGTTTGGCAGCGACGGTTTAACGAGTTTTGCATATTCTCACAACTTCGGCACCCTAATCTCACAAACCTCGGCACCGAACTTCATCAAATTTGAGGCGGTAAAAGAGAGTCATTTCAGCAAGCAAA
>JALOOP010000353.1 GCA_025454315.1 Oculatellaceae cyanobacterium Prado106 | reverse complement strand
GTCGATATCCGTCTCATCTCAAGGAGGATTGGACTGTGAGCAAACCCATTTATGAACTGGTCGATCAACTGCCCACGGGTGGCTTGACCGTCATGGCACTAAAGTCTTTGGACTTCACGCTGCCGGGGCAATGGCAAAACTTGGTGGGGTTTGACAATACGATTCGCGCCGTCACCGGGGAAACCGACGATGCATTGATCAAGCAGATTGGCGATCGCGCCGTCACCCTCTTCAACGACAAATCCCAAGGCTATCAACGCGCTTTATGGCTCTACCAAACTGTGGATTCAGCTTCAGGCGCACTGGGAGCCGCCGCCTTGGCCAACAAAGTAGGGCAAGATATCCCCTTCCTGGGCGTTCTCAAAAACCTCACCCCCAAACCTGAAAAGGCTCAGAGCATTGACCTTTGTGTGAAGCTGGTGGCAGAACTGGTGGCCTTCTGTCAGATCAACGGCATCCCCGGAGACAGCATTGGAGATTTCCTAGCCGCCCTCAAGGACTACGGCGGAGAGTCGCTGGTTCGCATGGCCGCCCTAGTTTGTTTTGATGGCCTGATTCCCCTAGGCCCCGACTTTGCGCTCAAGGGACTCTCCTCCATCAAAGGCATGTCTCCCTCTGATCTGGAAAAGAACCAAACCTTCAAAGGCGTCCAGGAACTCATTCCCGGTAATAACTCCAAGGGCAAGCTGGACTTCATCACCGAGAGCTTTGAATCCACCAAAGGCTGGATGGATAATTTCGTCTCAGCCAATGCCCTGACGCCCGACAAAGTGATCAACAATTTGACCAAATTTGTCGAAGTCTCCAAGGACAAGCTGGATTATCTGGGAGCCTTCCTAGATATGTATGCCAAATACTACGAACATACGGGCATCCAAACCCTGGCTCGTCGTTTGATTGAACGGGCGGTTGCTGAAATTTAATCTCGCTTGGGAGTAGGTTCAAGCAGGCTCAGAATAGTTCAATCCAGCAATCCAGCCACACGACAGAGTGCAAGTAAACTTTAAGTAAAGTTCAAGTCGGTTCAAACAACAGAAGCACCACCGAATCAGCGACCCATGGTCTAGCCGATTCGGTGGTGCTTTTTTGGACTTGGCAATGGGACTTGGCAATGGGGCTTGGGAATGGGACTTGGCGATAGGACTTGGGGATGCGGCTGAGATGGGGCTTGGTGGCGATAGGACTTGGGGATGGGGCTTGGGAATGGGGATGGGGACGGGAGATGGGAGTGGGGAATGGGGCTGGGCAACTAGGCAGGGCGATCGCATCTCAATGCATACGGAGAAAAAATGAATTGAACGGGCAAAAAAGCACTGCGATCGCCCAATCTAATCCGTATCTCCTCTCCCATTTCATGAGAACTCTAATCTCTGAATAAATACGTATGAAATGACCAGCAAGAGTAAAAAATATAAAAACAAATTAATTAATCTGCTTTTTCATACTTAGATTTTTAAGGGTTTCATCTATGTTTAACCAGCAGTAGTAATACCAGTAAGATATCGTGGATCTAGGCGATCGCCACACCAAAAGAATGAGCCTAGAAAGAACTTTACGCTGCAAAGCTGCTCAGGATAGGGAATTGAAGTCTGCTTAAATCAGAATGAGTGGAATGCCGGAAGACGCTTAAACAAAACTTTATATATGCTGTTGAAGTGTTTTTATACTCAAGCTATCTTCATAGTCCCAGTAATTTTAGTGAAGAAATAATGTGTAATCTGGAGAACATCGTGATATTTCCTAGGTCGCGCGTACTTTAGTGACATCTACTGATCCTTTGCTGATTTAGGGCACTATTTATTACTCAGGTCACCGTTAATTTGCCGGGTCACCATTTATTCACTAGGTCACAATGTCTCATCGAATCCTCTATGCCGCTGGACCGGGCCATATCATTGGTACTTATCGCCACTGGAAAGATCAGCAGGATGACCCTGGCCAAGTGGCACTGACCTACTCAGGACAGTTCTACGATGTCTGTCAGGCTTTGGACGCCAAGGGATACGCAATCTCTTCCTATCCTCAACCCGACCAGATCCGAGACGGCGCATTTATTATTGAGCATCGCCCAGTTCCATTTGCCGACCGGGCGGGTGCTTTATACCATGTAGGACAAATTTGGTATGGCTTGAGTCTGCTGCTCTCCGCCATTTGGTTTCGCGCAACCGTGATTGTGGCAGATAGTGGCTCAACGCATTGGTTCCTCTTCTCGCTGTTTCGGCTTTTTGGCATTCAGGTGATTCCCTCTCTCCTCTGTGTGCTGTGGCCGAAGTATGGGTCGATGACCAGAGGGGAACAGTTGGCATTGCGGTGGAGTCGTCCTTTCTTTTCTCGCCACTGTGCTGCCATTTTGAGCATGTCGCAAGACATCCAAGAGCAAGTCACAAAGCTGACGAGTGCCCAGCATCCTCCCATTCTCAAGTTTCTTCCGGTTTATCGCAAAAATGAATTTCAAGCAGTACCCAAACCGTGCTGGGAGCCAGCTCAGACCCCATCTGCTTGTTTTCGCGTCTTTTTTGCAGGGCGAATTGAACGAGACAAGGGGGTTTTTGACCTGCTCTACATGGCTCAACGTCTAGTGCAGGAAGAAGGACTGGCATTTCAGTTTGATCTCTGTGGCACAGGCACTGCCTTGGAAGAACTGCGACAAGCCGTCCAGCAAGTCGGTTTAGAAGAACACTTCTTTTGCCATGGGCATTGCCAAAAATCTGCGATGCGAGAAATGTTTGGGCGATCGCATGTCGTCATCGTCCCCACCCGCACTACTTTTGTCGAAGGTTTTAATCAAGTAGCCGCTGAGGGGATTTTATCGGGACGTCCGGTGATTACCTCCGCAGTTTGTCCAGCCTTGGCCTATGTTGCAGAAGCCGTTGTAGAAGTCCCTCCGGATGATGTGCAGGCTTATGGGGATGCCTTGCTCCGCCTGTACCAAGATCCTAGCTTCTACGAATTGAAGCGTCAGGGCTGTTTGGAGGTGCAAGATCAGTTTTATAACTTGAGCAACAGTTGGGGGGCAGCGCTCAAGGATGTTCTCCTTTATCTAGACTTTTAGAAACCCGAACAGAAATAAAACGTTTTTGGGGGAGGTGCTGCGAAGCGGTACCTCCCCCAAAAACGTTTACATCTTATTTAAATTCAAACTCCTTAGAGATTAAACCTGGATTACTCTTGAGTCGCATCGGGACTGGCATCAGAACTAGATGCAGCAGCAGGTGCAGCAACAGGTGCAGCAGCAGGTGCAGCAACAGAAGGAGGACTCATCGGTTTAGGGGGATTGGCAGGAGCGATGGCAGCAGGTTTGGCCATTGGAAGCGTCTCAGTCGATTTTGCAGGTAGGCCAATTTGCTCCCTCGCCTGAGTCACCAGAAAATTCAAGCTAGATTGACTGGCAAGCAGCATACTTTGTCCAAGTTGGTTCGGAAGTTCATTCTTATCGGTGGTCTCAAAGCCTTCTATCCAGGTGCGCGCATTGCGCCCAACGGCGATCGAGTTTGTCCAAAACCAGTCGATCGCTACCAGTCCTAGACAGAGAACCAACCAAATCAACAGGGCAGTTTCTTTTAGAATCGCGATCGTCACGGTCAAGGCTTGCTTATAGCTGCTAATCGTACCTGGATCACCCAGGAGTTTGCTGACTTTGGAGGCTTGTTGGGAGATTTGCTTACTCATAGGTCGAGGGGAATAGGTGCGTTGGGGATCAGGATAAAGCAGGGACAGAGTCAGAAATCCGTTCAAAAATTTAGGAATCCATCCAGGAACAAGGTCAGGAATCAATCTAGAAATCAATTCAAGAATGAGTTCAGGTGCAAATGCGGAACAAATTTTTACTGATGGTACTGCATGTTTACGGCTGATGAATCAGAGCTAAAGAAAAAGTAAGGCTAAATCTAGCCTTAATCGAACAGGGAAATGCCCACAAGGTTTGATTTTGCGCCATTGATCTCCTGCTTTGTTCAGATTTTCTGATGACACTCTGTCTGTAAACTGGGATTTGGGTTGCAATGGATGCTATAGAATGCAACCCAGTGAATCCCAACGCGATAGGAAGACTCCGATGGATGCTGCTGCACTCTGGCAACGTTACCAAGACTGGCTATATTTTCACCCAGGGCTAGGATTTTATCTGGACATCAGTCGGGTGCGGTTTGATGAACGCTTCGTCACCTCCCTCCAACCCCGCTTTGACCATGCCTTTCGAGAAATGGCCGCTTTGGAAGCAGGGGCGATCGCCAACCCCGACGAAAACCGCATGGTCGGCCACTACTGGCTGCGCGATGCCGACCTGGCTCCCACTCCCGAACTGAAGCGCGACATTGTGGACACCTTGGAGCAAATCCACAGCTTTGTCCGACAGGTGCACAGCGGCGAAATTCACCCGCCTGATGCGGCCCAGTTCACCGATGTCCTGTCCATTGGCATTGGCGGTTCTGCCCTTGGCCCCCAGTTTGTCTCAGAAGCATTATCGTCCGTGAATCCGCCGCTTCAGATTCATTTCATGGACAACACTGACCCCGCCGGGATCGATCGCGTTCTGGCCGAACTTAAAGACCGATTGGCCTCCACGCTAGTCATCGTCATCTCCAAGTCTGGTGGCACCCCCGAAACCCGCAACGGCATGATTGAAGCCAAACATGCCTATCAAAAGCAGGGACTCAACTTCGCCCAACATGCGATCGCCACCACTGGCAAAGGCAGCAACCTGGAGAAACTGGCGCACAGCGAAGGCTGGTTAGCGACCTTCCCCATGCATGATTGGGTCGGCGGTCGCACCTCTGAGCTTTCGGCAGTTGGACTTTTGCCTGCCGCCCTCCAGGGCATCGACATTGATGCCATGCTGGCCGGTGCCAAGGAAATGGACATTGCCACCCGTCTACCGCAAATCAAAGGCAACCCCGCCGCCTTACTGGCCTTAAGCTGGTACTTTGAGGGCAATGGCAAAGGCGAAAAGGATATGGTCGTTTTGCCCTACAAAGACAGTCTGCTGCTGTTTTCCCGGTATTTGCAACAGCTCGTGATGGAGTCTCTAGGTAAGGAGAAAGACCTGGCGGGTAATCAGGTCTACCAGGGGATTGCCGTTTATGGCAACAAGGGCAGCACCGACCAACATGCCTATGTCCAACAACTGCGGGAAGGCGTCCCCAATTTCTTTGCCACGCTGATTGAAGTCCTGGAAGATCGTCAGGGAACTTCGGTCGAGGTCGAACCCGGTGTGACCTCCGGCGACTACCTGTCCGGACTCCTCCAGGGCACCCGACAAGCCCTCTATGAGAATCACCGCGATTCCATCACGGTCACGATTCCCCAGGTCAATCCTCGGACGGTGGGTGCCTTAATTGCCCTCTATGAGAGAGCGGTAGGACTCTACGGCTTCTTGGTGAATGTCAATGCCTATCACCAACCGGGCGTTGAAGCGGGCAAAAAAGCTGCCTCTGGAATCTTAGATTTGCAGCAGCGAGTGGTCAAAGCTCTGCAGATGCAGGGTGCCCCCATGACCTTAAGCGATTTGGCAACCCAAGCGGGTGCGCCGGATCAGGTGGAAGCGGTTTATAAGATTGTGCGACATTTGCAAGCGAATCAGCGGCAGGTGTCGATTACGGGTGAGCTGGGACAGCCGGATAGTTTGAGGGTGGTGGCGATCGCCTAACCCCCTCCCTGCATCCGCCTAGATTCCAAGGCTGGGTACAGAAATATTTCAAAGAGATATTTCAAAGATTGTTTAGCGGCATTTCTCAGAGGCATTTCAAAGACAAACGACATGGATGATTGGTTAGCCATTGGCAAAGTCGTCGCCGCCCAAGGACTCAAGGGCGAACTCCGGGTGTATCCCGACTCTGACTTCCCGGAGCGATTCGAGCAGCCGGGAATGCGCTGGTTGTTGAAACCCGGAGCCACAACCCCTGAAGAAGTGGAGTTGCTCTCGGGTCGCTATCTGGATGGAAAAGGGTTGTATATCATTACCCTAGCTGGTGTGACCAGTCGCGAACAGGCCGAGGCGCTGCGGAACAGTCTACTGGTGGTGGCTGAGCGCGATCGCCCCCAACTCGCCGCCGATGAGTTCCATGTTGCCGATCTGATTGGCCTCCAGGTCTTTGACCAGGCCACCCAAACTGCGATCGGCACCGTCACCGATGTCTTCTCCGCTGGCAACGATCTTCTAGAAGTCGAACTAACCCAGCCCAAAGGATCGCCCAAGGTGTTGATCCCGTTTGTCATGGCGATCGTCCCCGTCGTGGATTTGTCACAGCGGCGGATTGAGATTACGCCGCCGCAGGGGCTGATTGAGTAGGGAGTGGGGAGTGGGGAGTGGGGAGATGGGGAGATGTTTTAGGGAAAGCTCTCTTTTTGAAATAAATTTTTTAATTCCAACACTCTTTAATTCATGTCTAACCTTTCCAATCCCTAACATCACCTTTCACATTCGTCATTTTCAGATACGACGCTGGTTGTTCTAGAGCGGTAAAACCTTCAACAGCTTCGCGATGCATCCCCAGATGTAGACGAATAGGGTACTTTGCAAAATTGGATAAAAGAAATTGGATGTGAGATAGAAGGAATTGAATCTTAGATAGAAGGATGTCAGCCAAAGCAGAAGAAGGGTCTAACTAGTGAGATTCCTTGTGCATAAAGAAATCCCCTATTTTCACCCATCCACCCATCCACCCATCCACCCATCCACCCTCTAGGGACTCTGCCGATGCCCGTCCGGGAAAATAGTGCTTTCATCGACGATCGCCCCTTCTAGGTTGGCGGATTGCGATCGCTCCAGATTGCAGCGTTTGAGATTTGCCTCTATGAGCTTTGTTTGTTCGAGTTTGCTATGGGAGAGGTTGGCGTTGGTCAAGTTGGCTTTTATGAAGGTGGCATATCGGAGATCGGCGCTTTGTAAGTCGCAGTCGGATAGGTTGGCTGCATCAAGTTGGCTATACCAGAGGTCACCTCTTTGGAGGTTGGCCTGTTGCAGATTGGCCTGATTCAAATTGGCAAACTGCATTCGGATGTGGCTGAGATCTGCGCCTTGCAAGTTGACATTTTGCAGATTGGCGCGACTGAGATTGGCATAGGGCAAATAGGCTTGACTCAGGTCACTGCCCTGCAGATTAATCCCTTGTAAATCGCATTCAAATAAATCGGCTCCGCTTAAATCAACTTCCTTAAAGTTGCGCTGACCCTTGGCATAGTCATGCAGTAGTTCGGCAACACTGATCCGTTTCAGGTTTGTCATCTGTAACCCAAACAAAAGAATGTAAAACAAGAGCCTTTCCGTCCGTCAGATTTGTCCGTCAGACAAGGCTCAGAGTTGAGTATTTATGCTTATGAAATTAAATTAAGTTTACAAGGCTCTAAACATAAGTTTAAGTTTTTTAACTTTTTTTTAAGAGTGTCAAATGTGGGTGGTGAGGGAGTCGGGAGGGGGGAGGAGTGAAGGAGGGGGAGAGGGGCGTAGAGGGGAGGGGGAGATAGGGAGAAGGAGAGATGTTTTAGGGGGTGACTAGGGGTGTAGTCAGACTCTAGTTTGGGGATGGGAGTTCCAGGGTGGATGTTAAATGTTATGGCTGAGGTTCATGGAATTGAAAAGCGAATGAATTCAAATTGAAACGTAATGTGGAATTGACGATCGCCCCCTTGAAGTTAATATCTGTCACAGGGATAGCACGTTATCTAAGAATAGAACGGATCAAACTGGTGAGTAGACATTGTTGATGACAGGTTTATTCCAGCCGTTGCATTCTAAGAACGACTGTGGGGTATGTTGACTGCGATCGCCCATTACAACCATCCGCTCAATTCAATCGCGTGCGATTCGTTCATCCTAAATGAGAGCAATACTCAGGGACGGATGGCGAGGGTTGAACCTCGACAACTGAATCACCGTGAGGGTGCAAGTCCCTCTCT
>JALOOP010000352.1 GCA_025454315.1 Oculatellaceae cyanobacterium Prado106 | reverse complement strand
CCCGAGTCTGCGAGTTTGTCGTTGAGAACTTGAATGACCGCCGACACGCTGCCCTGACGCGCCTGCCGAACGATATCGTCCATTGGATCTACCATGATTTTTTGTGTCATAGGGGACTGCCAATTGCAGGGATGGGTGGAAGGGTGAGGGTATGCATGAACAGTGATGACTCGACCTTACCCAAGGCAAGGTTAGCTTACTTTATTTACAGTACCAGCATCCAAACAAACTCAATAGATTCACTGCGCTATGGTCGTGCTTTTTGTCACAAAAGCCGAATGTCAAGCCCTAAATGAACATTATTGACTCTTGGCATCAATTAGACAATATTAATCGCACTTGTTAAAAGTGGATGAGTCAGCTTATGGAAAAGTGAATGAAATTGGAAATTTTCGTCAGGATATTTGCGACTTGAGGCTTTCTATTCAGAGGCGCTATTCGGAGTCTGCGATCGCCACCATTTCCGCCTTGACCAGAGTGGGTGGGGTCGCCCCCGATCGCCGAATCGTATCGGTCGTGCCCTTAATGAAACTGGCAAAGGGAACCGCGATGATCAACCCCAGCACGCCCCCCAGTTTCACCCCTAAGAAGAGCGAAATCAGCGTCCAAACCGGGTTCAGTCCCGTAATCTCGCCCAGAATTCTCGGGCCTTCGGCCACAATCAGCACTTTGACCCCCAGCCAAAAATTTTGCAACGCCAGCAGCAGACTAACCGTGAGAATTGCCGTAGTTCCGCCGAAGGGAATTAAACTGGCGGTACCAATCATCAGACCAAACAGCAGCGTCAGCGGTGCCCCCAAAACCACCAAAACGATCGTCTGGGAAACGCTGAGAATCACGGCCAGCGTCGCCTGTCCGGCAATGTAGCCCTCGAAGTTTTGCGGCAGGGAGTTGCGGATCTGGTCATTCCAACGGGGCGGCAACCAGCCCAGGATGCCGTTCCAGAGGCTTTCTCCCCGCAGCACGAGGAAAATGGCAAAGACCAGCGTCAGGAAGATATTGACAATGCTGCTAATGGCGCTGAGGGTGAGGCTGATCAGTTGACTGGTGAGCGATCGCAAGGTCAAGGAAAGCCGCTCCACCAGTTGGGTAATGTTGCTTGACACATCGATCGGCAACTGCTGATCGGTCGCCCAGGTTTCCAGGCTTTTCAACTGCTGCTGCCCTGATTTGATCCAATCGGGCAGTCGGGTAATCAGTTCATTGGCCTGCCGCAGCACCAGGGGCCCTAGCACCAGCACCAGCGCACTGACAATCAGGACAAAGATCAAAAACACCAGCGCCACCGACCAGATGCGTTTGACTCCCAATTTTTGCAGAAACCGAATCGGGTAATCCAACAAAAACGCGATCA
The DNA here is from genome assembly GCA_025454315.1 of Oculatellaceae cyanobacterium Prado106. Classification (GTDB taxonomy): domain Bacteria; phylum Cyanobacteriota; class Cyanobacteriia; order Elainellales; family Elainellaceae; genus Prado106. The sequence continues at coordinate 7,190 of JALOOP010000352.1, read as the reverse complement.
AGGTGGCGGTAATCAGAATACTCACCAAGGGTTCAAGCTGCTGAGCCAACAGAAACAGCAGCCACCCATTAAGAAAAATCAGCGGAAAGGCCAACCCGATGCTGAGCCACCGAGGCAGATTATTAAACGACTGAAGCATAACGCGAAAGGGGTGGGGGTAAGTCCGGATTTCGCTTTCTATTCTCGCTTAAAGTCTGACGGTTAGGAAAAGTGGATGGGTGGATGGGTGGATGGGTGGATGGGTGGATGGGTGAGGCGAGGGGGGATTTCTTGATGCACAGGGCTTTTTTATAGGGGCGGTCTTTTCGTTGCTTGACTGACAACACGCTTTAATCTCGAAATCATTGCGTCTTGTGAATCTCAGAGCAATTTACCCAAGCGGTACATCGCTTGGGGGAGAACAACTCTAGTTCTTTATCATCCTTCCATTTGAAAGGGGTGGCTTACAAAGAGTAGTTTATTTCAGGAGGAGTATTTGTACGGCGAATTGAGCAAGTCAAAATTGAGCGTGCCGTTAACAAAAGCAGCGCCTGCCAAAAAATACCCATCCACCCATCCACCCATCCACTAAGCTGACAAAGGATCGGGCTGAACCTCCGTTGTCTTCTTCGAGAAGCTCAACTTCTGGCTATCGGGTTCGACATCGACGAAGATGGTGTCGCCTTCGATGAAGGTGTTTTCGAGGATTTTGGTGGCGATCGCATTCTCCAACTCTTTCTGGATGGCGCGCTTCAGAGGGCGTGCGCCGTAGACGGGGTCGTAGCCTGCATCGGCGATGTGGTGCTGGGCGGCGACGGTGAGTTCGATGCCGATTTTTTGGTCGGCGAGGAGGCGGTGGATGCGGTTGAGTTGGATGCCGACGATTTGGCGAAGTTCCTTGAGGCTGAGGGCGTGGAACAGGATGATGTCATCGACGCGGTTGAGGAACTCGGGACGGAAGTGGGATTGCAGCGCCTTCATGACGCGCTTTCTCATTTCTTCGTATTTGGAATCGTCCCCGGATACATCCAGGATATGTTCGCTGCCGATGTTGCTGGTCATAACGACGATCGTGTTGCGACAATCGACGGTTCTGCCCTGGGAGTCGGTGATGCGGCCATCGTCGAGGACTTGCAGCAGAATGTTGAAGACATCGGGGTGGGCTTTTTCGACTTCGTCGAGGAGCAGCACACAGTAGGGGTGACGGCGGATTGCTTCTGAGAGTTGACCGCCTTCTTCGTAGCCGACATAGCCCGGAGGTGCCCCGACGAGACGGTTCACCGAATGTTTTTCCATGTATTCGGACATGTCGATGCGAACCATGGCATCGTCGCTGTCAAACAGGGCTTCGGCCAGGGCGCGCGCTAGCTCGGTTTTGCCGACACCTGTGGGGCCGAGGAACATGAAGGAACCAATGGGGCGGTTGGGGTCTTTCATCCCGGCGCGGGCGCGGCGGATGGCGGCAGAGACGGCTTCGACGGCTTCGTTCTGGCCAATGACTCGCTGGTGCAGGTAGCCTTCTAGCTGTAGGAGCTTTTGCCGCTCGGATTCCATCAGGCGGTTGACGGGGATGCCCGTCCACTTGGCGACGATTTCGGCAATGTCCGCTTCGGTGACCTGTTCGCGCAGGAGGGAGGTGCCGCGCGTTTGGCTTTCGACGAGGTTGGCTTCTTTTTTCTCCAGGTCGCGGTGGACGGCTTCGAGGCGGCCATATTTTAGCTGGGCGGCGGTGTTGAGGTCGTAGTCGCGCTCGGCTTTGTCAATTTGGCGACGAAGGATTTCTTCTTCTTCTTTGAGGGCGTTGATGGCGGACAGCAGGTCTTTTTCGGACTGCCATTGGGAACTGAGCTTTTCCTGGTCACGCTTGAGGTCGTCGATCTCATGTTCGATGCGTTCCAGCCGCTCTTTTGCGCCCCGGTAGAGGCCGATCGCCACAGCAGATTGGCCTTCGCCTTCGAGAGACAGCTTTTCCATTTCAAGCTGGATTAAGCGTCGCTCAATGGTTTCTAGCTCCACGGGTTTGGAGGTGATTTCCATTTTGAGTTTGGCGGCAGCTTCGTCTACCAGGTCAATGGCTTTGTCGGGGAGGAAGCGATCGCTAATATACCGATCGGAAAGCGTTGCAGCGGCTACTAATGCCGAATCGGCGACCTTGACCCCATGGTGAACCTCGTAGCGTTCCTTTAAGCCCCGCAGAATCGAAATTGTGTCCTCCACGCTAGGTTGACCGACGTAGACCTGTTGGAATCGCCGCTCCAAGGCTGCGTCTTTTTCAATGTGTTTGCGGTACTCATCCAGGGTGGTTGCGCCAATGCAGCGCAGTTCGCCCCGTGCCAGCATGGGCTTGAGCAAGTTACTGGCGTCGGTGGTGCCTTGGGAGGAACCCGCACCAACAACCGTGTGCAGTTCATCGATAAACAGCACGATTTGGCCGTCGGAACTGGTGACTTCCCGCAGTACTGACCGCAGACGGTTTTCAAATTCGCCCCGGTATTTGGCTCCGGCAATTAGAGAACCCATGTCGAGACTGATCAGGGTGCGGTTTTTCAAAGATTCGGGGACATCGCCGTTGATGATGCGCTGGGCGAGTCCTTCGGCGATCGCAGTCTTTCCCACCCCCGGTTCGCCAATCAATACCGGATTGTTCTTCGTCCGCCGGGACAGCACCTGCACCACCCGCCGAATTTCTTCGTCTCGACCAATCACCGGGTCAAGCTTTCCGGCTCTGGCAGCCTCGGTGAGATCTCGCCCGTATTTTTCAAGAGCGGCGTAGTTGGACTCGGGCGATTGGTCTTTGACCTTTTGGTTGCCCCGCACGCCTTTGATGGCGCTCTCTAGCTGACGAGCATCAACGTTGAAGGAGCGCAGGATGCGGCGACCCATGCGATCGTCTTCGGCCAGCGCCAGCAGCAAATGTTCGACGGAGATAAAGTCGTCCTGTAGGGTTTGACGCGCGGTATCTGCCTTGTCGAGGAGGGTGTCGAGTCCGGGGCCAAGGTAGAGTTGGTTGCTGTCTGAGGCGCGGGGTTGGCGCTGGGCGTAGCTCTCGATTTGTTGCAGGAGGCGGTTGGGATCGACCCCGGCTTTGAGAAGCATGGTTTGGGCGGTGCCTTCCATTTCCAGGAGGGCGATCGCCACATGCTCAACTTCGAGTTCTTTGTGCCGGAGACGACGCGCTACGTCCTGAGACTTGACGACGGCTTCCCAAGCTTTCTCGGTAAACTTGCTAGGGTCGGTGGGCTGCATAGAAATTCAAATAAGAGCTTATTGAATCGGACTAGGTGAATTAAACCCGTGAGTTGAACCCGTGAGTTGCACCCGTTGAATTGGACTTAATGGGATAGATGGGGCGATCGCACAATCTTAGATCTATATCATCCTAATAATCCCAGATATTCCAATCGTAAGGGATCTATGAAACTCGGATGGTGTGGGCTTCCGGTCTGAAACAGCCAGATTCCCGACCTGGATGACTGTGCTGGGATTGACTGAACTGGGATTGACTGCGCGGGCGTTGGGGGTGAGATTGCGATCGCCATTTCCCACCGATTTTGTTCTTTGAGGAACTACCGCTGGAGGAAAAGGGAAGAACAAAGTTACCTCTGATGCTGGGTTATTGTGTTCTCATAAGTCTCGATCGGCTTCGCTGTCGGGTTTTTGCCCCCCCGCCCCAACTTTGGGGAGCCGAGCTTTCGTGGAGTTTTCCAGGAGTTTTCTGGGAGTCTTCATAGGAGGTTCTAAAGAAGCAATCCCAGAAGATTCATTGAACTCAAAGTCCCCCAGAATTGGGGGACTTAGGGGGCGCTAGACCTGGAGGTTCACCTGGGCTTCGCTGTCGGGTTTTCGCCCCCCCGCCCCAACTTTGGGGAGCCGAGTCTTTGAGGAGTCTTCAAGGAATCTCCGAAGGAGTTTCCAAAGAAGCAATCCCAGAAGATTCATTGAACTCAAAGTCCCCCAGAATTGGGGGATTTAGGGGGCGCTAAACCTGGAGGTTTACCTGGGCTTCGCTGTCGGGTTTTCGCCCCCCCGCCCCAACTTTGGGGAGCCGAGTCTTCGAGGAATCTCCGAAGGAGTAATCCCAGACGATTCATCCGAGCAGATTCATTGAACTCAAAGTCCCCCAGAATTGGGGGATTTAGGGGGCACAACACCCCAAAGCGAAGCCGATCGAGACTTGTTTGGACACAGTAGGATTCTGGGGGGGAACGCCAGAAAGATCAACTCTCTAATGGAGCAGCTTTCTCACACTACCCAAATGTTGCAAGACTTAAAGTATATCAACCTACGACCGATTCCCTTCGGGATTGTTCAGGTTATGCCCAACCAGACCTCCTCAGCCTGATTGGGGGTTGAAGCATATGGCTTACAGCCCGGAATCGGCAAGCTGTTCTGATGCAATAGAAAACCCGAGAAGGGTTGCAGCAATTGCAGCACCGCTCTCGGGCGTTTGTCGAATTCAATCTAATTTTAAGCCCCATTGGGGCAATGAATGGAAAGCGGGGGCGACCTTTTCTCAGATAGCTCCTTTATTCTCCCCGGTTGAATTCAAGATGGGATTCACCGAACGATTAGCGAAGGCGGGTGCCTGTGCCGCCATCGGCGCGATCGAGGAAAGGCCGCAGATTGATGCTGGATGAGCGCGATCGCCGACTCGATGAGGAGCCGAGGGAAGACAAATCGACGCCGATCGCAGAGCCAATCTGGTTCACAATTTCGTTGTCGTTGCCGGTGAAGGTGTTGACGGCGGTGGTTTGTTGGCCGCTGTCGGCGGTGGTCAGGTTGCCAAAGACGCGATCGCGAATCACCAGGGGATCTTCGCCTTCGGGCACGGTCAACACAATGCGGCAGGTCGAGACGGCTTCGGTGGTGACACAGAGCGTGTTGTAGCCATTTTCAACGGCACTTTGCATTTCTAACAGACCATCAGGACGATATTCTTCCAGACGACGGCTGATTTCCGCGCAGCGCCGTTCGGGAGTCCAACCGCCGCCCATCTCAGAGGGCTTGGCCCAGGGGAAGACGCGATCGGGCTGGCTGGAAGGATTGTAGACCACGGTATATTCGCCATCCATCATCTGACAGCTAAAGCGCACGTTCCGCGCTTGTTGGGTGCCGCTTTGAGCCGGAGCCGAGGTGGACTCGGGGGTGCGGCTGGGGGAAGTGGTGGGACGCGCCGCAGGTTCGCTGCGGTTGGGCGGCATTTGGGAAATGGCGGGAACTGCACTGGCGGGTAGGATGCTGCCGCTGGCCAGGAGTGCGATCGCACCACCCGTTAAACCCATCTTTTTGAAAACCGAATTCATAACCGAAACCGCGCTGAACCGATGCTTAGACGATACTTTCTCTTGCAGCATTTGCTTTTGCAGCTTTACAGGTGTGTGGGGTGCCATAGTGCAGGTTGAATTCTCCAGGAAGGATTTCAGATTTAAGGTTAGCGAAATTTATTTCAGAAGCGGGGGATGGGGGCATCGTGCGATCGGATGAACGGCTCGGGGGATGAGATGAATCTGAGCCATTAAGAGTCATTTCAACCTAATGTGACGGACTTTGGGTGAGTTAGTTCCCGAGCGGAGCATTTTTTTGGAAAGGGGAAAGGGGAAAGGGGAAGGGCGAAAGGCGAAAGGGGAAAGGGGAAAGGGGAAGGGCGAAAGGCGAAAGGGGAAAGGGGAAGGGCGAAAGGCGAAAGGGGAAGGGGGAAAGGGGTGGCATGGAATGAATTGTGGAAGGAGTCGTAGAGAGCTTTCCTTTTTCCCTCCTGAATCAGTTCAATGAATTTGTCGAGGAACCCCCTTTCCCCTTTTCCCTTTCCCCTTTCGCCCCTCTTCCCACTCCCATCAGTCGCAATTATGAAATCTTTAGAAAACTGCTGTAAAGTTTTATGTCAAGAAATCTGTACGGCTTGCTACAATGTCTATCTGGAGACGGAGATTTTGCGCTTGTAGATCTCCTTGTGCCCTGCCTGCCGATTTGGGAACCGCGCAGATTGGGTTTCTTCCAATTGAGAGAACGAAACATTATTTAAATTGAGAGACTGGCAAACCTTTGGGACGCCAGTCTTTTTTTTGTTCTGGTCTATGAGTTGCTGCTTTTGGGGGACTTTGAATTTCACGAATCTTCGGCGATTGCTCTCTAAAGACTCCTGGGAAGATGCATTAATTCTCATCCTACGGCTCATCGAAGGCTCGGCTCCCCAAAGTTGGAGGCGGGGGGCGCGAGATCCAGCAGGGGAGACAGAGCAAGACTTGTGGGTACATAGTCGCTGACGTTGGGGGTTGGGGGCAAGAACCCAAAAACTTGGGTTTATTCCAGACCTAGGGAGTGGGGTGAAACTAGGGTTTGGCAGCGGCTATAATGCTGTCCCCTAGTGTTTTGAGTGCAGCCAGAGCTTGGTCTTTTTGGCTGGATTTGAGGCCGTTCATAACTGAGGTCATGCTGTCTTCGATCGCCCGATAGGCATCCGGAGATTTGGCCTTGACGCTGTCCTCGACTCTTGACCAGAAGCCTTCAAACTTGGCAAATTCGGCCTGGGCTTTGGGGAAGTCTCCGGCATTGACAGCGACTTGAGTCTGGGTGACGACATCGGTGAGGCTCTGAAAGCCTTCGACGGCTCCGGTGACTTTGTCTTTGGCGGCGGCGATCGTGCCATTGGTGGATTCAATGACGCTGTTGGCGGCATCGGTGGAGGCTTGTTCAGTCGCAGCACAGCCGGATAGCGCCAGCAGACCGACTAGACCGACAGCTATCAGTCTGGGGGAACGATTCATGGGGTTTGGCTCCTTTCGAGGATGTATCTGGTTGAGCGACTCTGAAACCGGGAGTGGGTTGGATGCTGTGATGAATTTTTCTAATGAACTTTTCTGATGAACTTTGTAGCGTTCCATGACAACCCACGACTCACCCCAATTTGAGATCGGAATTCAAAAACAGTACGGAGTATGCCCTCGGTTTCTGGAATTCTTGAGGGTCGTTCAATAAGAATTGTTGGATTGGTTTCAGGTGAGATCACGAGTCGGAAAGAACTCGGAAAGGGCGCGGGGGAATCTATGGATCGTTCGAGATTCCAGCGGTTGGTGGATGAGGGTGCGATCGCCCAAAAACTGTACAACCTGGAGGACGGATAGCTTTTGCAGTATCGTTGTAGATTGCATCGGGCGTAAATTTTCGGACAAGCCAATAACATCTCCCGTCAATCGATTACCTTAAAATAGATA
>JALOOP010000351.1 GCA_025454315.1 Oculatellaceae cyanobacterium Prado106 | reverse complement strand
CTGCACCTGATACCAGGTATATCCTTCCTGATCCTGGCCACTGTTGAGAATACGAACGCGATCGCCCGGATAAGCCTCATTCTCAACCGAGTACTCTGTCCCAGGCCCAGAACGGATATTGGCTGATTCTGCTTCCCAGTTGGCGATCGTGGCCGTTGCCTTTGCTGGAGAGGGTTCTACAGCGAGACGAGAGGAAGCGGGACTGGCTGGGGAAGGCATGGCTGGGGAAAGGGCGATCGAATCAGGTGTCGTTTTGGGTGTTGTTTGGGGTATTATTTCAGGTATTGTTTCAGGTGCAGGTTGCAAGCTTCTTCTAGACAAAGAGGGGTTGGTCTTGTTAGCTGACGCAGAAGTATCTGGCGCAGGAGTATCTAGTGCAAAACCTTCTGGACTCTCTGGCATGGGACGCTCTATTGCAGAATTATCTGGCGCTGGACTCAATCGCATAGGATGTTCTGGCGCGGGGCTGTTGGGCACGAGGCTGTTGGGCACGAGGCTGTTGGGCACGAGGCTATCTGGCACAGGGCGAACGGCTGTAATACTGGAATCATGGGGAACAGAAGGATCTGCGGTAGGCATCGGGGGCGGGGGAATTGAAGGGCTTGCAGTCGGGGGAACCTGAGTGGAGTGAGCCTCACGATTCTGCCAATAGAAGAACAGGGGGGGCAGGGCACCGCTGACGATCGCGGCTCCGATAACCGCTGATAGTGCCAGTTTGAACTGCCAACTCCGACTTGCTGGAACGAGTGTCTGTAGAACTTGAGCCGTTAGTCCTGTGGTCGTGAGTTCTGTGACCAATGGAGCAAATGCGGGTGGAGTAAAGGATAATGCAGGGATGGTCGCTGGAGGAAACAGGGGCGGCAAAGGATTTGTTGGAGGCACTTCCCCTGACGGCATGGCGATCGAGGTAGGAACTGGTATAACCGGGGCTGGCTGAGGGATTGGGGGAGCGCTGGCGGCTTCTGGGGCAGCGGGTTGATGCATGATGGCTTGCAACGCAATTCGCATGTCCTGAGCATGGGCAAAGCGTTGACGACTATCAAACCGGATGGCCTGATTGAGGAGAGCCGCAAACTCTGAACTGACTTGGGGCGCGTAACTCTGCCACAACAGGCGACCTTGTTGAAAATCCGGATAGAGTTGATGGGGATGTTTGCCTGTCAGCAGATAAATCGCCGTTAGCCCTAAGCTGTATATATCGCTGGCAAGCGTCGGACATTCGGTGATTTGTTCGGGGGGCGCGTATCCTGAAGGGCTTGCCCGCATCCAGCCTGCGCTGAGTCTTTGATCTGGCAAGTCTGGTTCTATGGACTGCTGCACTGCACCAAAATCTATGAGAACAGGAACTTGATCGGTAGTTCGCAGCAGAATGTTTTCTGGGTGAAGGTGCTGATGCACAATTTGATTGTGATGAAGGTGGGCGATCGCCGGTAAAATCTTTAGCAAGAGCAATCGCACTTCAGTCTCTGATCTTTGTCCTTGGTCTTGTACCCACTGCAATAAATTCTGTCCTTCAATCCATTCCTCAACCAGATACTCCTGCTCTGACTTTGAAGAACTATTCAGCAAATAGGGAATCTGTCCTAAATATCCCCCCACTTGTTTCAGAATGCCTGCCTCTCGGTTAAATCGTTCCTGTATCGTTTCATAGAATGGATCATTGTCAAGGCAGTTGATCTGCTTCAGGACATATTTCTTCAGGGCATATTTCTTCAGGGCATATTTCTTCAGGGCATATTTCTTCAGGGCATACTTCTTCAGGGCACATGTATAGTCTGAAGCTCCCTGTGTATCAGCGACCAGAAAACTTCGACAGCCTTCCCCAGTTCTTAAAACTTGAAGGATAGAATAACGATCGTTGAGGAGACGCGGCTCCCCACCCTCTGAGTTCGTCATAAATGTTACATCGCAATTCTAATTCAGATGCAAATAGAAAACGGCCATCCTACTCCCATCAACCCAAATCAGCTTCAACTAGCCAATCGATAACAGGTTGATGGAAACCAGAGATCGCAACTCACACCTCATTCCAAGCAATAGGGAACGCTCAAGCGAACGAACCAGAAATAAACCGTAAAACAATCAGTAAAACAATTGAACATTACAGATGCAATAGCCAGTAAACACGGAATGGCATCTGATAGGACAAGGCCGAAGACCTATCGTCGGGTACGTTCAGCGTTAAGGGTATTGGGCGATCGCAAAGCGCTTTCCTTGGGGATAGCAGCAATTTGCTAATAGCCCAAATCAATTCCAAAACCATTCCAAAACGATTTCAAAGCGATATCCAACAAAAATTAGTGGCAGGACAAGATACCAGGAGCAAACCCAATCTTTTGAAGCAAATTCCTAACTTTGGTCATAATTGTAACCACAATTTCTGCTGAATATCAATCCCCCCGGCTATGGCGTAATTTACGGGTAGTCTTCTACACAAACTTGTTGGTTTAACTACTGACTCAGAAGGATTCAAACTCAGAAAATAAAATTCCGGCTGTTGGGCTACTGTCTATCCAACTGTCTACACACAAGTCAATCGGGTTGCACTTCACGCAGCTTAAACGGCAGCTCTGCATTCATCGCGTCAATTTCTCGTTGTTCCATGTCATTCACCTGATCGATGTAGGAATGGAGAATATGCGCTAGGCGTTTGTCGTAGAAGCGGTGCAGCGAATGGTTAGGCGTGGCGGGAAAGCCTCGGCGTTTTTTGTGTCGTCCGCCTGCACCGGGGTCAAAGAGTTGAATATTGTGGGCGATCGCCCATTCGATCGGCGTGTAATAGCAAGTGTCAAAGTGGAGATTGTCGAATTCTTGATACGCGCCCCAGTAGCGGCCATAGAGGCGATCGCCCTTGGTTAAACAGAAGGACATGCCAATGGGTTGATCTCCAGATTCCTCGTGATATACGCCAAAGACTACGACACGATGAGCATAGTTGGGAAACAGTTGTTCAAAGAAGCGGCGCGTCAGATATTTGCTGCCCCACCAGCCAAACTTGTCGCAGGTGTCGCTGTAGAAGTCATAGACATTGGACAGCAAGGCTGTGGAGAGGCGATCGCCCGTCAAAGGCTCTAGGCGCAGTCCTGCCCCGGCCACTGCTTTGCGTTCCCGCTTGATGTTGCGTCGTTGGTTGGCATTGAAGGCGGCCAGGTAGTCGTCAAAGGTCTGGTACTCGTGATTGCTCCAGATGTAGCTATGGTGTAGCCAACTGCGAAAGCCCAGTTGTTCCATCTGCGATCGCCACTCTGGATCGACATAGAGAAAATTGCAGCCCGAGATTTTGTTTTGAATGCAGAAATAGTCGATCGCATCCACCATCAGTTCGGTGACTTCCGCTTCGTCTGCTTCTGGAGCGATTAAAAAACGATAGCCCTCTACGGGTGTAAAGGGCGACATGCCGAGCATTTTGGGGTAGTATTCGATGCCCATGCGCTGGGCGACATCGGCCCACTGGTGATCAAAGACAAACTCGCCGCTGCTGTGTCCCTTAAGGTAGAGGGGAGCCGCCCCCAGCAAGCGATTGCCTTCCATGACGACCAGGTGATTGGGCAACCAGCCCGTCCGGGCGGTGGTGCTGCCGGAGGTTTCCATGTTGTGGAGCCATTCCCACTCTAGAAACGGGGTCTTGAGCGGCAGAGCCAGGGCATCCCATTCAGCCTGGGGGATCTCAGCAATTTTGTTAATCCAACTGACGGAGTAGCGGGGCTTGAGTTGCTCGATCATGGGGGGTGGGGGGAGTAGGGAGTGGGGAGTGGGGAGTGGGGGTGATTTTTCTTATCATAAGTTAACGTGAGTTGGGTGAGATGGCAAAATGAAGCGGATTGGCTGACCCATCTTGCTGAATTGGATGGGTTTTCCAATGGTTCTAGCCCTGAAGGTGTGCATTTCACTCTGCTTTTTCCAGGCGTTGTTTATGATCCTTGAAATTGGCGGTAGGGTTGAGAAGTCGATGAAGTTCTGTCAACGTTCTGTGATTTTTGCGATCGCCCCCAACCACCATGATTGCCCATCCCAGTAGCCCCAAAATGACAGCTATCCCTGCTTGATTGTAGAAGTCCTATCGCCAGGGACAGAAGCCTTCGATCGAGGCAGGAAATTTCAGCGATATCGCCGCATTGAAACGTTGAAAGAATATGTGCTAGTTGATCCCGACCGGATGAGTGTGGAATGTTACCGACGCAATGAACGGCAGAATTGGGAATTGTTTCATTTCTTCTCCGAAGAGTCGGTGGCCACAGAAGATGAAGTTTTTCTGGCCAGTGTGGATTTGCGGTTTTCGTTGGCAGATTTGTACGAGGATGTTTCGTTTGAGGAGGATGCAGAATTGGAGCGAGGGCAATTGTACTTCTCAATTTGACAAAATCGTGAAGCGCAGAGTCTCTAAGCTGTTGTTTAAACTCAGGTTATTCAAGCTTCCGTCATAGCGATGACCTGTTGGATCGTGAGACTGAACTGAGGAAAGGCTGGAGACTGGATAACTTCAGTGCTTTGATAGCACTGGGAATGATATTCTCCCTCAATTAATTCATGGATTGTAATTGTCGGTTGCTTAGGAGAACCCACATATTGCACGCCGCCTAAAGCCGCATAGTCAACAATCCAGTATTCAGGGACTCCTAATGTTTCATACTCGTTCAGTTTAATTCGATAGTCATCGCGCCAATTGGGAGTAACCACCTCAACGACGAGGGGTGGACAGGTATATGCTGCCGCAGAAGCAGAACTCTGACGCATTCGCTCCCATTCCTCTTTAGCAAAGACGACAATATCTGCTTTACGAGTAGAGTCATACTCTCCGGGTGCTGATTTGAGGCGAACTTGTTTTCCCTGGCGGACAATATAGGGGAGGCGGAGTTCCTGACAATGGTTAGATAGTAGACGACTCAATCCATCGGCGACATCTTCATGTTTAGCATTGGGTTCACTTAGCGGCACAGCAACTCCATTCACGAGTTCAAACGATCGCCCAGATCCGTCATCCCAACGCAGGAATTCTTCAAATGTAAGCGGCTGACCAACTATTGCAACCATTTCACATGCAACCATTTCACAAATCTACGACAGAGAACAACTCCACGCTAATTATCACGCTAATTATACAGGTTCAAAATTGATATTTTCGTACAATACTGCAACAGGACAAGTAAAGTCGATACTCTCCAGCGTGATCGTTTCTTCAGGCGTGTAGAAGGAATACAGCCACAGTCTGACCTCTCCACGGCGGTAACATTCGATTCCGAACTGTTCTGAATTGACTAGGACATATTCTTGGAGAGAGGGCCTCTGTATTTAGCCTTGTCTCAATCGATTCAAGAAGGTGCGAAGGCGATCGCTCTGAGGATTCAGCAATACTTCTCGGGCATTTCCCGTTTCTACGACACAACCGCGATCGAGAAACATGACTCGATGCGCGACTTCTCGGGCAAATTGAATCTCATGGGTGACGACCATCATGGTCATGCCATGTTCGGCGAGTGTTTGCATCGTTTCCAGGACTTCGCCGACCAGTTCAGGATCAAGGGCGCTGGTGGGTTCGTCGAACAGCATGACGCGGGGTTCCATGCAGAGACTGCGGGCGATCGCGACCCGCTGTCGTTGTCCCCCCGAAAGCTGGTCGGGATACATATTGGCTTTGTCCGATAGACCGACTTGGTGGAGGTAATGGTGGGCGCGATCGCGGCTTTCCTGGGGCGATCGGTTCAGCACCTGTCGGGGAGCAAGGGTTAGATTTTCTAGAACGCTGAGATGGGGAAATAGGTTGAACTGTTGAAACACCATGCCTACTTCGGTTCGCAGTTGCCGCAACTGTTTAGAACCTAGCTTGGGCTGAGAAACCTGCATTCCGTTGATTAAAATTTCGCCGCTGTCGATCGACTCTAGTCGGTTCAGGCAGCGCAGCAGGGTGCTTTTGCCACAGCCGGATGAACCAATGATGGCCAATACTTCCCCAGCCCGAACGTGACCACTGATCCCGCGCAGAACCTGTAGCGAACCATACCGTTTTTCAACCTGGTGGAACGAAACGATATCCGTGGTCACGTCTGTGCGATCGTCCATGCGATTCCCCGTAAGACTCATGGTTAAACAATGGTAAAGAGGATAACTCTAGTTATACGAAAACACTCAATAAATAATCTCTACTGAAATGCAGAGAGGAAGACTGCTCTCTAGATAGATCTAAGTTGAATTGGAATCCTTCAATAATCATCCTCATACCAAATTCGTGGATGGAAAAAGGGGGAACACAGATGCACACAGATGCACACAGATGCACACAGATAAATGCAAGATGAATTAATCGCAGAGGCGCAGAGGATAAGAGGGGGAAAGGGGAAAGGGAAAAGGGGAAAGGGTGGTTTTCTAGTCATCTCCCCACCTCCCCACTCCCCACTCCCTACTCCCCACTCCCTACTCCCCACTCCCCACTCCCTACTCCCCATCCCCCCACTCCCCACTCCCCACTCCCCACTCCCATGTTTTCCATCAAAAAATTACGCCGTTGGTTAGCTTTGAGTTTTGCCGGATTGTTTTTGTTTGTGACTTGTTCGATCGCCCAGGCGACTCCCAAGCAAACCCTGACGGTTGGGGTTGAGCCGGTGTATGCGCCGTTTGAGTTTAGGGCACCGAATGGGGAGATTCAGGGGTTTGATATTGATATTATTCGGGCGATCGGGCAGGCTGCGGGGTTTGGGGTGCGGTTTCAGAATATTGCTTTTGATGGCTTGATTCCGGCGCTCCAGGCGAGAACCATTGATGCGGCGATCGGGGCGATGACGATTACGCCTGAGCGATCGCAGGTTGTTTCTTTTTCGCGGCCTTACTTCAAGGCGGGGTTGGCGATCGCGGTTCCGGAAGGGACTCAGAATGTGCGGACGTTGGATGATTTGGCGGGGCAGGCGATCGCCGTTCAAATTGGTACGACTGGAGCCGATCTGGCGAAAGATATTCCTAATGCTCAGATTCGCACATTTAATGCAGCCGTTTTGGCGCTGCAAGAATTGAAAAATGGCAATGTGCAGGCGGTGATTAATGATGCGCCAGTGACGCTCTACGCCATCAACACGGGCAACTTGGAAGGCATTGAGGTGATTACCGATCTGGTGACTGAAGAATTCTATGGCATTCCTCTGCCTCTCAATTCACCCGATCTGGCTCGGGTGAACCAGGGTTTGACCACGATTTTGGACAATGGTACTTATGAGCAAATCTACCGCAAGTGGTTTGACGCAGAACCGCCCGCTTTGCCTGATGCAACTCAGGCGGGTGTGAGTCGGGAGCCAGCGTTGGGATGGTTTGCGGTGATTGTTAATTCGATGCCTGCTTTGTTGGCGGGGCTGGTGGTAACGCTGCAACTGGCGCTGTTGTCTGGAATTCTGGGTTTGGTGGGGGGCTGTATTCTGGGAATTTTGCGGCTCTCGAAGTCTCGTCCGTTGCGCTGGTTGGCGATGGCCTACATTGATTTTTTTCGGGGAACGCCGCTCTTGGTGCAGATCTTTATGATCTACTTTGGGTTGCCTGCGTTGTTCCAAGAATTCGGCATTCCGTTTAGTCTCGATCGCTTCTTAGCCGCTGTCATTGCCCTCAGCCTCAATGCCGCAGCCTACACCGGAGAGATTGTGCGGGCTGGGATTCAGTCGATTGACAAGGGACAAACCGAAGCGTCTCAAGCGCTGGGGCTGAGTGACCTACAATCGTTGCGCTATGTCATTTTTCCGCAGGCATTGCGTCGGATGTTGCCGCCTTTGGGAAACCAGTTTATTGCGCTGCTGAAGGATACGAGTTTGGTGGCGGTGATTGGTTTTGAGGAACTGTTCCGGCAGGGGCAACTGATTGTGGCGGAAAACTATCGTCCGTTTGAACTGTATGGGGCGATCGCCATTCTCTACTTGATTCTCACG
>JALOOP010000350.1 GCA_025454315.1 Oculatellaceae cyanobacterium Prado106 | reverse complement strand
AAATGCCAGCAGGGTACTCCAGACCGCATTCTTACCCGAGTCCGCAAAGCGGCTCCAGTTGGTCGCCTGTGTGCCCCCGGAGATGAAAGAGCCGATAATCAGCGCCAGGGCTTCTCCAAAGGGAATGGGAGACTGGGGTGCGATCGCCTGCAAGCCACCGGGCAAAGATCCCGCCTGCTGGAAACCCAAAAACAGGCTCACGGCAATCAAAATCAGCATGGCGGGTACGGCCAGACGGCTCAACCAGTCCATAGCGGTGTAGCCAATGTAGGCCGTGATGCAGAACGCATAGGTGAAAAAGACCACGCCCAGCCACTTCCAGGATTCGGGTAATCCCAGGAGGTTGATCAGGGCATCGGCAATGAAGGCATTGGTGACGGCGTACCAGCCGATTTGGGTGAATCCCATGATGAAGTCCACCCAGCGGGAGCCAACATTACCAAAGCTGAAGCGCGCCATCAGCACCGTGGAGAGGCCGCTGCGGCTGGCAATATAACCCAATGTGGCGCAGTAGGTGCCAAGAATCAGGTTGCCGATGACCACCAGCAAGAGAATGTTGTTAAAGTTGAACGCTTGACCAATAGTGCCGCCGGCAAAGAGGGTCGTCGAGGTGAGGGCAAACCCCATCAGCAGCGGTGCCAGGGACCAAACGGGCTTACGAGCATCAAAGGGCACCATGGCTAGAGGGTAATCTTCTCCAGCCTGAGTGCGATCGCTCACAGGTGTTTTTGTAACAGTACTCATTAGACGAACATCCTGGGAAAAGCTTTAATAATCCTGTCTTAGAGAGTATTGTCAAATGAAATAAAAAGGAAAATGGTATTGCAGGTTACATTCAAAGTTCGGGTTCCGCTGGTTGAGATGTGGAGGGAGGGAGTGGGGAGTGGGGAGTGGGGAGTGGGGAGTAGAGGGGGAGTGGGGAGTAGAGAGTGCCTCTGTGTCTAGTGCGGTGTGTTCATCTGTATTTATCTATATTTATCTATCTGTATTTATCTGTGTTCATCTGTGTCCATCTGTGTTCCCTTTTTTCCTCCTAACTCTTGCTGCCGACCATCTGAAGGATTCTTTGGGCGATCGCACCCTCAACCGGAATTACAGATAAACGGTTGCCTTGTCGGACTACCAGCAGTTCTTCTGGGCTAAAGGTTTGTCGCAGGGTGTCCAGGGTGAGTGTTTCGGCGAAGACTTCGGCGAACTCGACTTTGACGGTTTGCCAGCGGGGAGCAGCGGGGCTGGATTTGGCATCGTAGTAGTCGCTTTGGGGATCGAACTGGGTGGGGTCATCCAGGTTTGGCTCGACGACCCGCATCAAGCCGACGATGCCAGGGGGTGAGGTGTTGGAGTGATAGAAGAAGGCCAAATCTCCAACTTGCATGGTGCGGAGGAAGTTGCGAGCCTGGTAATTGCGGACACCGTCCCAAATGGTGGTTTTATCTCGCTTCAAGTCGAGGATGCTGAAAACATCCGGCTCTGATTTCATTAACCAGTAGTTCATAGTCGGGGGAGGCTGGAATAACCAGCAGTCTTGATCGATGGGGCAGCGGACAGGAAGAGTCCAACGTAGTAAAACAATACCGCCTTTCCAAAGGGAATGAGGTTCGGCAGGAGAATTTTCCTACCGAACCCCATTCCAGTGAATTACCCAGTGAATTAGCCAGTGAATTGCAGCTAGCCGCGATCGCGAAACTGTTCCAACTCAATCACGTTCGATCGGTTGTGCGCCAGTCGCCACATTTCTCGGCGGATGCTGGTGGAGAGGGAGAGGGTGATGAAGTGATATTGGCTTATCTGGGGTTCTTCTCTGCCCATCACCTGGATGACCGAGGGAAAAACGCTGCTGAACTCGGAAGGTTCGGGGTTGATCCAGAAAGCTTCGTAGCCGACGACGACGATTTGTTTGTCGCGGAGGCTGTAGCTGTAGCCGTGTTGGGTGAAGAAGTTGACGATTTTGCGAACCGATTGGAGGGAGAGCCGCTGCCGCAGGCTCTTGATGGCTCGAATTTCTAGAAGCTGATCCCAGGAAAAGAAGGGTTGACGGCTGCCGTCTTTAACCCGATGCGGGGTGATTAAACCGACCTTTTCTAGATAGGCCAAATGACTGGGGGTGCAGCCCGTGAGCCTTGCCGTCTCTTGCCGAGTGAACCGATTGATGAGCCAATTCGCTTTTTCCATGACCATGATGGGGGGAAACAGGGAGATACAGGGAAAACAGAGAGAAACCTGAAGAAAAGAGAAAGAAATGAGAAAGAGAACCAAGGGGAAGCTAACCGATCGCCAACTCTTTTAATATCTATACCAGAATTAAATTAACGATAATTCAAGGCCAGTATTCGGGATTACCGAAGAGAATTAAAAGATTATTAAATTGTGATGGAATGAGCCATTGTCCTAGCCTGTCCGTGTTGACGATCGCACTCCACCATCACAGGACACAAACGATCCAAGCGGCTGACATACCCTGGTTGAAATCAGCATTGTAAGCCGCTTTGAACAGGATTTGCCCCTTTGCTAAGATGCGACCCGCCTTGCGTCATGTCTGGGTCACACCATCGACTTTTGGATAGTTCGCTGGACATTAAAGCCGAGCGCAAAGCGCCAAGGGAATTATCCAAAGGTCTAATTCCTTGGCAAAATTCTTGGCAAAATTCTTGGCAAAACTCTTGGCAAAACTCTTGGTAAATGCCCTGCAAAATCAGGACCGCAGATCGTTGAGGGTGCGCTGTTCGATTTCGCCTTCGGCGCGGTTGGCGATCGCCCGCAATGCCTCCAGGGTTTCAGGGTTCACCTGTTGCCACATGCCCCGCTGATTCGCCTCCAGCAAGCGTTCTGCCATATCGCGCAAAGCCCAAGGATTCTTTTGCTGAATAAAACTGTGAACCGTTTCATCGAGCAAATAGGCTTCGGCCACCCCTTGATACATATGGTCTTCCACGCATTGCGCCGTGGCATCGTAGGCAAACAGATAATCTACGGTCGCCGCCATCTCAAAGGCTCCTTTGTAGCCATGCCGCATCACGCCTGCAATCCACTTGGGGTTAACAACACGGGAACGGTAAACGCGATTGATTTCGGCCTGGAGGGTGCGAATTTTGGGGTTTTCGGGGAGGGAATTGTCGCCGAAGTAGGTGCGGGGATTTTGACCCGTGAGCGATCGCACCGCCACGGTCAACCCGCCCTGAAACTGGTAATAATCGTCCGAATCCAACAGGTCATGCTCCCGGTTGTCCTGGTTGTGCAGCACAATTTGCAGTTGGCGCAACCGCTGTTCAAAAGCTTCGGGCATCGCCTCAGCGCTGCCGTTGCTGCGATAGGCATAGCAACTCCAGTTGAGATAAGCCTGAGCCAGATCCGCATCTGTCGTCCAATTTTGAGCGTCGATCAGTCCTTGCAATCCTGCCCCGTAGGCTCCCGGTTTGGAGCCAAAGATGCGAGATTGGGCGCGATCGCCCGCCTCTTCCACCGACAGTCCCGCTTCTTGCCACATGAGACTATCCTGCTGAACCTGAGCGGCCAAAGGATTCTGCTCTAAGGGTTCGTTCAAGGCCGCAACCGCTGCAACCGCCTGATGAAACAGGTCAATGAGATTAGGGAACGCATCGCGGAAAAAGCCCGAGATCCGCAAGGTGACATCCACACGGGGACGACCTAGCACCGACAGCGGCAAAATCTCAAAGTCTATGACACGCCGCGCCGCACCGTCCCAAACGGGCTGAACTCCCAGGAGCGCCAAGGCTTCGGCCAAATCATCGCCCCCGGTTCGCATCGTCGAGGTGCCCCAAATCGATAAGGCCAGGGTTTTGGGATATTCTCCCTGTTCCTGGGTGTATTGCTCGATCAGGCGTTCAGCGGCCTTGCGTCCTACATCCCAGGCGCTTTCGGTGGGAATGGCGCGAATATCTACCGAGTAGAAGTTTCGTCCCGTGGGCAACACTTCCGGTCGTCCTCGCGTCGGCGCACCCGAGGCACCGCTGGGAATATAGCCGCCGTCCAGACCATGCAGGAAATGCCGAATTTCTTGGGGGGTTTGGCGCAGGTTGGGCAGCAGATGATGCTCGATCCAGTGGAGTTCTTGGTGAGTGTGCGGGAGTTCTTGAAGAGTGTGCGATCGCCCATCCTCCCCCTCCAGCGTCGTCTCACCCAAGGCTAGTTCAATCGTTTCACCCGTTGTTTTTCCAGAGGTTTTCCCAGAGGTTTTTCCAAGAGTTTCTCCAGGTACTTGCCCAGTGATTTCCCCTGTTACTTGTCCAGTGGTTTCTCCCAGAGCTTTTCCAGAGATTTCTCCAAGAGTTTTTCCAGGTACTTGCCCAGTGATTTTCCCTGTTACTTGTCCAATGGTTTCTCCAAGAGTTTCTCCAGAGATTTCTCCAAGAGTTTTTCCAGGTACTTGCCCAGTGATTTCCCCAGTTACTTGTCCAGTTACTTGTCCAGAGGTTTCTCCAAGCATTTCTCCAGTGGTTTCTTCAAAAGCTTTTCCAAGAGTTTCTCCAAGTACCTGCCCAGTGATTTTCCCCGTTAATTGTCCAGAGGTTTCTCCAGTGGCTTCTCCAGAGATTTCTCCAAAAGTTTTATCAACGGTGGTTTCCTTAGATGTTTTATTCAAGCTTTCACTAATCATCTCAACCGTTGATTCATCCAACGATTCATCCAGCGATTCATCCCACTCAGCCCTCGGCTGAATGGAATGAATCGGTTGAATCCTGGCCGCCACCCCATCCGCCGCCGTTTGTTCCAACACTTCCACCACATCGCCCAACGTGCGACAGGTGGCCAGTTCTGGTCGTTGAGCTATGGCAGCAGGCGGGTTCCAGGGGTGGGAGAGGTCGGCGGTGAGAGGGTCAAAGTCAAGCTGCCAGTCTTGCGCGATCGCCCGAGTGATGCCCAAGCGTTTGGCTCCGGGATGACGAGCGATCGCCACAATCAGATCCCGCAACTGTCGCCCCTCTGGACATTGACCAAAAATATGGAGTCCATCGCGAATCTGGGCTTCCTTAAGTTCGCAGAGGTAGCCGTCGATTTGGGTGACAAAGCTGGCAAAGGCGGGGGAGTTGGATTTTGTCCAGTCAGTATCGGCATCGGAGGCCAGGATCGGCGAGATGTCTCGGTTGAGGTGTTCTTGCTGAATGAGAGTGGAGATGCGATCGCGAATGGCTCCCAATCGGCTCGGGTTCAGGCTTTGAGCCTCGTAATATTCATCAATCAAGCCTTCCAACTGCTGAAGTCCCCCATACAGTTCAGCGCGAGTCATGGGCGGCGTGAGGTGATCCAGGATGACGGCCTGTGCCCTGCGTTTGGCCTGTGCCCCTTCACCGGGGTCATTGACGATGAACGGGTAAAGATGGGGCAATGCGCCCAGTGCCACTTCGGGATAGCAGTCCTGAGAGAGGGCAATGCTTTTGCCGGGGAGCCATTCCAGGTTGCCGTGCTTGCCAAGATGGGCGATCGCCTCTACCCCAAAGCCATCCCGCAGCCAGTGGTAAAACGCCAGATAGGCATGGGGCGGTTCCAAATCGGGCGCATGGTAATTGAGCGTCGGGTCAAGGTCATAGCCTCGGGCGGGTTGAATGCCCACAAACACGTTACCTAGCTGAATTCCGGCGATCGCAATTGCATCCTCAAAATCGGGCTGACCCCAGCGATCGGTAATCCCTTGCTGTACCGCAGACGGCAGTTGACCAAACCATTGGCGATAATCAGCGGCACTCAGGGACTGCTGCACCCGGCGCAGTTCCCGGCCTTCTGGATCATTGGTGATGCCTTGGGTGAGCCACTGGATTAGCTCATCGGCGGATTGGGGAATTTGGCCTAGTGTGTATCCGGCCTGCTGCATGGCTTTGAGAATTTCCACGCAGCTAGCGGGTGTGTCTAATCCCACGCCGTTGGCCAGACGGGCATCTCGGGTGGGGTAGTTTGCCAGGATTAGGGCGATGCGGCGATCGCCCACCTCCGTCTGTCTCAGCTTCACCCAGTTTGCAGCCAAATCAGCGGTGAATTGAATGCGATCGCCCACCGGTTCATAGCCCACCACATCCGTTTGCAGCGCCGGATGATGCCGCTGTACCGCCTTGAAGGACACCGCTCGGCCAATGATCCGCCCATCGACCTCGGGCAATGCCACATTCATGGCCACATCGCGCGGCGACAATCCCCGAGTCTGGGTCTGCCAATGTTCCTGAGTGCCGCCACTAAGAATCACCTGAATCACCGGAACATCCAACCGCTGCCAAAATTCTACCTGGGGCGACTCTGCCTCTAGCCGTGCCAGGGAAAAACTGGTGGCATTCAGCAGGACTTGAATCGGCGGCTCATGAGCAGGACACAGAGCATCCAGCAGTTCTTTCTGTACTTCTTCATCGCGCAGCGAAGAGACAAATAGCGGCACAGGTTCTAATCCTCGATCGGCCAAAGCCTGACAGAGAGAGGCGATCGGCGCAAGGTTAGCCGCTAAATAATGGGCGCGGTAAAACAGAATGCCAACCTTAGCGCGGGTGAGATTCACTAATTTTTCGGCTGAATGATTTAACTTAGGCTGATATAGAGCAAATTTCTCTGGTTCGGGGACTTTCTCTAAAGGAGGCTGGTCTTTCCAAGTTTCTGGGGTCGTTGGTTTCGCTTCCCTGCGCCATTCATACCGACCGACTCGGGGAACGGGCTGGGGGAGAGGCGGCTGAAAGTGCGTGGAGAGACAGCTATCGGCCAGGAACTTCAGGCCATTGACCAGGTTTTCCAGACCGCCTTCGGTGCAGTAGCGCCAGAGGCGATCGCTCACCCCCAGAGGCACCGTGGAATGGCGGCAGAGGTCGGGGTCGGGGCGATCGTCCCCCGGCAGGACAAACAGCGCGGCTCCCGTCTTCTCGACCGTCTGTTTAACCACTTCTAAACCGTAAGACCAATAAGCCTGTCCACCTAACAATCGCAGGACAATCCCCTGAGCATGAGCCAGGACTTCTTCGGCGTAGGTATCCACCGTAAGCTGCTGTTGTAGATTCAGCAGGTTGGCCACTCGCAGGGCCGGAAAATCCGGCGGCAGATGGGGCAGGGCGGCGGCCAGCACCTGGATGTCGGTGTCGGCAGCGGTCAGGAAAACTAGGGGGGCTGGGCTTTGGGCGAGGAAGATAACGCCCTCGGTGTCGGGTGTCCAGCCGCCTGGAGTGGTCGCGATACGATGCATGGGCTAGGGGTTCTGAGGTGGGAGGCACCCCGAGATCCTATAGCAAATGGGGGTAGCAAATGGGGCAGGGCTGAATAATTTGGATTGCTGCCTCTGGAGAATCGCTCCCTGGATTGGCTTCCTGAATAACTCACCGAATGTCTGGCGGGATGGCTCCCTGGATTGGCTCCCTGGATTGGCTCCCTGGATTGCCTCCCTGGATTGGCTCCCTGGATTGCCTCCCTGGATTGGCTCCCTGGATGATTTACCGCATGTCTGACTGCATGACTCATGAGCGGATGACTCAGGGCAGATGACTCGGGGCGGATACCCAGCGCGGATGACTCAGGGCAGATGACTCATGAGCGGATGACTCAGGGCAGATGACTCAGGACGGATGACTCAGGACGGATGACTCAGCTATGGCTTGATCGATTCTCTCTGAATCTTTATCAGAATCCTTATCAGTATCTTTATCCGTTCCAGTTTCGGTTCCCATAACTTTTGCTTTACAATACGTTCAACCAGCTTTACTGCGTCTACATATAGGAACTTCTCGCTAGCTTGATAAAGTTTGCTGATTGAGGCGAAAATAAAAAGTTTTTGCAAAGCCCCAGGTTGCCACCTGACGTTTTGCTAATTCGAGTCTATGATCCTTCAGTATAAACACTTACGTATTTATGCGGTTAGCCCGTGAGCTTTACAATGGCCGATTACGGAGTAAAAGACTCGATATCTGATCGTCAGCCAGTCTCCGTATTGAGTGATCTAACTTCTGTGTTTCAGTCCCAACCGCCTCATGCATCTACCTTCAGTACGACCAAACGCTTGATTGACATCGTCGGTGCATTGGTGGGTTTAGCGGTGCTGGCTGTGATTTTTTTGCCGATTGCGATCGCCATCAGGTTCGACAGTCGAGGAACTGTGCTATACCGCCAAAAGCGATATGGCCTGCGGGGAAAACCCTTTATCCTGACTAAGTTTCGTTCCATGGTCAAGGATGCCGATCGGCTCAAATCACTGGTACCCAACGAAGCCCAAGGGTTGATCTTCAAGAACGAGCAAGACCCGCGCATTACCAGGGTTGGTCGATTTCTGCGCCGTTCTAGTCTGGATGAGTTTCCCCAGTTTTGGAATGTGCTAAAAGGCGAAATGAGCCTGGTCGGCACCCGTCCCCCTACCCATGACGAGGTGATTCACTATAGCGATCGCCACTGGTATCGACTCAATGTCAAACCGGGCATGACCGGACTCTGGCAGGTCAGCGGACGCTCCGATATCAAAAACTTTGAACAAATCGTGGAACTGGATTTGCAATACCAGGCTCAGTGGTCGCTGGGATACGATCTCAAGATCATTCTCATGACTTTTCTAGTGTTGTTCCGGCGATCGGGCGCGGTGTAGCGAAGGATTTGTCCATAGCGATTCACTAAGATTTCGACTATTCCATTCATGAAGGGACGTTGCAGGGATGCAGCGTCCCTTTATTGTTGGGCGGATATTACTTTTGGCAGATATTATCTTTGGGCAGAACTGAGGGGCGATCGTGGGGATAATGTCAGGGGCTCATGATGTATACAGAGGAGAAAGGGGCGATCGCACTCCCCATTTTGGCTGATTCCATTTACTGAAACTCAGTTATCATGGGCAATTTCATCCCTGGACTGATGA
>JALOOP010000349.1 GCA_025454315.1 Oculatellaceae cyanobacterium Prado106 | reverse complement strand
ATCACAGACCGAGAAAATCGCTTGATTACAGAACTCCTTTTGAGGTATTCTATGCTAACAAATCAGGCACTGATGCACTTCAGATTTGAATTGGCCACTTAAATGTTCAGCGATCGTCAACCTTGGCTCACTACCGTGAATGGTTTGGAGAAAAAGCAGGAGCAGCGATTTATGAAGAAGCTCAACGTCAAGCTCAGAGTCATATCAAGGCGCAGGCATGTGCAAACCATATTCTAGAAGTTGCCAGCAATAATGCTAAACAACAATTTAAAGACATCCTCGCTAAGGTGCAGTTTGAAAATGCTGTGATCCACATTCAACAGCCCACAAACGATGCTTGCCCAACGCAATCAGTGTAAAAAATTGCTCATTGTTAGATTTACAAAGTAGAAGTTCTTCAGCCGTTTCGCTGAAGAACTTTTTTTGTCTCTTGCTTTGACTGTTGTAGGCAGAATCTTATCAAATGGATATTAGATCACCAACTCTCCCAATCGTTTGAGAATCGAAAAGACGGTCACCAGGTCTTCTGATTCTCGAATCCCAAAAAGCTTGGACACTGCATATTGGGGCGAACTGTCCTGAACCAGTTTTACAAACATAAAGCTACCGCCATTGGTAATCATGCCATAACAGGGCTGGTGGGGATGGGGGCTAGCCAACATATAGGCCAGAATCTGAGCAAGTCCGGCTTCTACCGAGTAAGAAGCACGTTTCGATTCGACCACCAATACCCACAGACGATTCTTGAGGACTAAAGTATCCAGACTTCCGGTAATCAAAACGCCTTCATCTTCAGTTTGAATTTCGATCGACTCCTCCGATCGCACATAAAATGGCGGCAGATAAAAGCCACCCAAAAAGAGAAGTGGATCAACCACCGTCATCCGAATAACATCCTCAAGCAAAGGAGGATAGTCTAGTAAGTTGATAAAGCCATCTCGGATGCGCTCAAGTTGCTGTTTCTCCAAAGCGCTAACTTCAGGTAAATTACCCTGCCATTCTGGGAAAAAACTGCGATCCTGGACGAGTTGAACTTGGAAATCGTCGATGAGCGATCGCAGCGTTACATTTTTCGCCTGAACAATCTGTACCATAGTTCATTCACCTGTTACCGTCCAATAAATCGAACCATCCCAATTCCCCCAAAGTACAATCCCAGAACAGCCCCTCCTAAAAGACTCTGAGTCACCGGATCGGTAGAAGGTGTCAGCACTGCGCCTAGAATAGCCGCCGCTAAAATCACATAGCGCCAGCCTGAAAGCATTTGTTTTGATCCAACAATCCCTAATAGACCCAATAGCAGTTGAATTACAGGAATCTGGAAAGCTAAGCCCGTACTAAAGAGCAACAGCAGCACAAATTCAAAGTAACGCTCGATCGACCAGAGTTGTTCGACTACTCCTTCGCCGTAATTGATAAAGAAATTGAGTGCGGCTGGAATCAGCAAAAAGTAGGCGAAGACCAAGCCTGCCACAAACAGAAAAGTAGACCCCAAAACGATCGGTGCAATCAACCGCCGCTCCCGGCGCGTCAGACCAGGGAGAACAAATTGCACAATCTGATAAAGAATAAAGGGACTGGACACCAAAATGCCGCTGTACCCGGCCACCTTAATCGAGACGAAGAAGTATT
Organism: Oculatellaceae cyanobacterium Prado106; assembly: GCA_025454315.1. GTDB lineage: Bacteria > Cyanobacteriota > Cyanobacteriia > Elainellales > Elainellaceae > Prado106. Next base: position 11,558 of record JALOOP010000349.1, on the reverse strand, counting down.
CACCAGGAGCAAGCTGAAGAAACTTGACCCCTTGGGCAGGGACTTCTAGCAGATGAACGATCGGGTTGACAAAGATGAAGCAGGCGACGACACCCACCACCACCGCGATCAGGGCATAGAAAATGCGCTGTCGCAATTCTTCCAGGTGGTCGAAGAGGGACATCTCGACTTCGTCGGGGAGTTCGTCGAGGAATTCTTCGGGGGGGGAGTCTGGAGAGGGGGTTGGAGGAGTGGCTGGAGGGGTGGCGATCGCAGCCGTACCGCCGTTGGTTGTGGCGGCAGGGTCTGCGGTCAGGCCATTGCTAGGAGCGGCGGCGGGTTCTAATTCTGAAGGTGCAGTCATCAGATCGTCAGTCGGGCTACAGGATATTGGCTTTATTTTACAGTGGCTGTGAGGGAATAGGGAGTGAAGTGTGGGGAGTGGGGAGTGGGGAGTAGGGAGTAGGGGGATACTAGGGCATCGTTGAAAATTTGGGACAGTGACTTTGACTCTAGTTTGAAATTTCCAGAATGCGATTCTATAAGTTTGTCAATGGGTTTCCAAAAGCGCTTTCTCAGAGGCTTTCCCAGGTTCCATCCCCCAATCCCTCATTCTCTAAATCAAAGAATCAGCTCGATAAATCCATCACAAATCCACCTTCATAGATTCCCCCCACTCCCCACTCCCCACTCCCCACTCCCTAAGCTTTTTCTTGATGTAGTTCAGTAATCAACGCTTCCAGATCATCAGCGCTGGCCTGGTAGACACTGTTGCAAAAGTGACAGGTGGCTTCTGCGCCTTTGTCTTTTTCAATCATGTCGCGCAGTTCGTCCTCGCCCAGGATTTTGAGGGCACCCATGACGCGATCGAAGGAACAGCCGCAGTGGAAGCGTACCATCTGGGTTTCGGGCATGATGTCCAAGCCCAGGTCGCCCATCAGGTCTTCAAAGATCTGGGGCAGGGTTTTCCCAGCTTGGAGGAGCGGTGTAAATCCCTTGAGGGCAGCCACTCGGGACTCCAAGGTTTCAACCAGGGCTAGATCACGAGCCGCTTTAGGGAGAACTTGCAGCAGCAAGCCGCCGGATGCCGTGACCCCGGCCTCGCTGACAAATACGCCAACCATGAGCGCGGAGGGGGTTTGCTCAGAGGTCGCCAAATAGTGAGCCACATCTTCGCCGATTTCGCCGGACACCAGTTCTACGGTGCTGGAGTAGGGGTAGCCGTAGCCCACATCTCGGATGACGTAGAGATAGCCTTCATGTCCCACAGCACCGCCCACATCGAGCTTGCCTTGGGGGTTGGGGGGAAGTTCGACCGAGGGATTATCGACGTAGCCTCGGACAGTGCCATCTAACCCAGCATCCACCAGGATGCCACCCATTGGCCCATTGCCTTTGACTCGAATATTGACGCGGGATTCGGCTCGTTTCATGCTGGACACCAACAGCAACCCGGAGGACATGGTGCGTCCCAGGGCTGCGGTCGCGACATAGGAAAGGTTGTGTCGCTGTCGGGCTTCTTCGGTCAGGCGCGTCGTAATCACCCCAACGGCACGGATGCCCCCCTCTGCTGCGGTCGCTCGAACTAATTGATCTGCCATGCCTATACATTTCTTTACTCAGTTTTTCCATTCTAGAACTTATGGGAAAAGCTGGGGGGAGGGGGGAGTAGGGGAAAGGGGAAAGGGAAAAGGGGAAAGGGGGGAGTCTTGGACTGCTTCCAGGGGAATTGCTCCGAGAGGGGGACGAGAGTAACCTCGGTATTGTCAAAGAACTAATTCAATGCAATCCCTTTTCCCTTTCCCCTTTCCCCTTTCGCCCATCCACCCATCTCTAACCCTGGACTCAGGTTCTTCTCAGCTAAGGGGAGTAGGGTAAAAAGCATAGTGATTATTGAGGTGGATAAAGGGAATAACAAGCGGGGGCGAGAGTGAACTGCGGGGATGGATGGGTGCCATAGAAATCCTTAAGCTTGAAAGGGTTTAGGGGATTTCAAGGTAGAGTACAGTGCTGAATGGTTGGGCTGAGGCGGTTTTGATTGCATTGCGATCGCACCAGTTAACCCACTGAGCTTAGCCAATTGGGCATCGTCGTTACCCTCATAGGAAAACCATGGAGCAATATTATAAGCCGGAGCATTTGGCGCATTTTAGCCAGATTAGCCAGGGACAGCCTGAATTGGGTGAGAAATTCTTTTCCTACTATGGGGCTGTCTTCGCGGATGGGGCGCTGTCGGTTCGGGAGAAGGCACTGATTGCTTTGGCGGTTGCCCATACGGTGCAATGTCCCTACTGCATTGATGCCTACACCAAAGAATGTCTCCAGCAAGGATCAGACCTAGAACAAATGACCGAAGCCCTGCATGTGGCAACAGCCATCCGGGGTGGAGCTTCCCTCGTCCATGGAATGCAGATGCTGGAGCAGGTTCAAAAACTGGGAATGTAACTGGGTCAGGTTGTGGGGAAATGGGGCTAGGAATCGGGGATGGGTATGCCCTATTCCTGATTTTTAGAAACCCGCGATCCAGACCTGATGGCTCATGATTAACGACGAAAAAGAGGATGATTTTGGCATGTTGGAAGCAACTCAGCAAGCAGATGTTCGACTAGAAGAAATAGATTTGATGAGTCCAGTGACCGGGCCAAAACCTACCACCTCGCTGCTGAGACGACGATCGCCCCTCGCCTCCCCCCAGTACGAGATCGCCCAACTCAACGCCCTAAACCTGGGTCACACGCCCCATCAAGGAGATTTTGCCACTGCCCTAGAGCATCACGGTTGGCAACCCTTTCAGCCTGCAAATCTGGAATATTTTCAGATCAACATTGGCAAACTCTGCAACATGACCTGTCGGCATTGCCATGTGGACGCAGGCCCTGATCGCAAAGAACTGATGGACTGGCCGACGATGGAAGCCTGTCTACAAGCCCTCGACCAAACCACCGCCCACACCGTCGATATCACAGGCGGCGCACCCGAACTGAATCCCCATTTTCGGAAGCTGGTTGACCAATGTGTTGCCCGAGGCAAGCAGGTGATCGATCGCTGCAATCTCACCGTTCTGCTCTTGCCCACGATGCAGGATTTGCCCGAGTGGTTTGCCGAACGGGGCGTGGAAGTCGTATGTTCCCTGCCCCATTACCGCAAGCTCAACACCGACAAACAGCGCGGGGATGGCACCTTTGAGCAGTCCATTGAAGCCCTCCGCCGATTGAATGCCGCTGGCTATGGCCAGGGTGATCCCCGGCGACGGCTGACGCTGATGTCCAACCCCGTTGGCGCATTCCTAGCAAGCAACCAGGCCAAAATGGAACAGGAATGGCAGACTGGACTCCAAAAAAATTATGGCGTTCGCTTCGATCGCCTGATTGCCCTTAATAACATGCCCATCTCCCGCTTCCTGGAATGGCTAGAGGAGTCCGGCAATCTCCAAGGATACATGGAGCGCTTGGTCAATGCCTTTAACCCCGCCACCGTCGCCGGAGTCATGTGCCGCAACACGCTCTCCATTTCCTGGGACGGCAGACTCTTTGACTGTGACTTTAACCAAATGTTGGATCTAGAAGTCCAGCATCCTCCCGGACAACGCCCCCATATCCAAGATTTCACCCCCGAATGGCTAGCCCAACGGCAGATCGTCACCGGACGACACTGCTTTGGCTGTACTGCTGCCTAAGCAAGGGGAAGGGGGAAAGGGGAAAGGGGAAAGGGGAAAGGGGAAGGGGGAAAGGGTGGTCTTTGATGAGTTCTTAAAATGCCGAAGAATTTTTCCTGAATTCCTCCTGAATCCAGTTCATCATTCATTTCGTCAATCAATCCAAGATTCCCCTTTTCCCTTTCCCCTTTCCCCTTTCCCCTCAGTCCTCTACCCCAAAAGCGCCTGAAACTCCGCCTCCGATCGCACCCCATCCCAATCCCGATCGCCCTTCGCCACCGCCTTCAACCGATCGCCCCCCAATCGAATCGCCGATCGCAGCGCCCCGATCGCCCCCACCTGATTCCCCTGCAAGACCAAACAACAAGCCTTGTTATACCAGGCATCGGCAAAATCTGGATTGCGCTCGATCGCCTGCTCAAAACTGGCGATTGCCCCCTCATAACTCTGCAACGCATACAGCGCATAGCCCCGCCAAAAATAGCTGCCATAAAACGGCGGAAAGAGTGCGATCGCCTGATCATAAGCCGTGATCGCCTCTTCTAACCGCTGCATCTTGGCCAAGAGTTGTCCCTTGATCAGCCAACCGCCTGCATGATCGGGGCGCAGGTGAAGGAATTGCTTAAAAGCGGCGATCGCCTCGGGATACTGCTGAAGCTGTTGATGCAACATGCCTTTGCCATACCAAATGGGGAAGGAGTCAGGCTGACGCTGCAAGACTTTTTCATAGGCCGCGATCGCCCCTGCTGAATCGTTGAGCTTTTCCTGGAGTTGTCCCAGTTTGTACCAGGTGTGTAGATCCTGGGGATGGCGTTGAACGGTTTTTTCGTAGAGTGCGATCGCCTGTTGATAGGATCGATTCGCCTCCCCTGGACGCTGGAGTTCTTCCAAATGCTCCGCCCGGTCAACCCAAACCTGGGGATCTTGGGCTTTGTGTTTAGCCAGCCAGTCGTAGCAAGCCAGCATCCGGTCGAAGGATTCTTGGGCTTCAGAATTACGGTTCAGCCTTTGATAGAGTTGTCCCAGACGGTGCCAGAGTTGGGGATCATCGGGGTGGACTTTGAGACGGTTGTTGCAGAGGGCGATCGCATCTTCATAGCGCTCCAGCTTCTCCAATAGCCGCATTTGAGCCATCCAGCCCGTGGAGTCCGGTTTAATTCGCGTGACCAGTTCGTAGGTTTCTAGCGCCTCTTTGTTGCGGTTAAGCTGTTCCAGCACAACCCCGCGCTGCAAGGCCGCATCTGGGGAATCCGGCTTCTGAAACAGCACATGGTCAAAGGCCGCCAGCGCCTCCTCATAGCGCTTCAATTGCATCAACAGCAAACCCCGGTTATACCAAACATTGAGCGCGTCAGGATGCAGGTTCAGGGCTTTGTCATAGGCCGCCAGCGTCTCCTCTAACTGTCCTAGATGCATCAAAATCGCCGCCTTGGTTTCCCAGGCTGCCAAGAAATCGGGTTGGATGGCGATCGCCTGGTCTTGTAGCTTCAGCGCCGCCTCATCCTCTCCCAAGAGGTACAGGGTATAGCCCTTCATCTGCAAGGCTTCCACATGCTGGGGATGCTGGGCGAGAATTTGCTCGAAGGTGGCGATCGCCTGCGAGTACTGCTGCCCCGACACCTGCCGACAGCCTTTCTGATAAAGCTGCTTGGTCTTGTCCGCAAAAATCCACAGCAACAAAACCAGTCCCAAAATCAAATAAATCGAATATTGCCGCAGCGCATCATGCGCCGTGCCAATCCCCTCCAGCGGCACATTCAGCCCTGCCAAAATCTGGCTCGTCAATCCCCACAACGCCTGGTTCACCGGAGGCACCAGCCACAGCAACCCAATCAACACCCAGATGCCATACTTTCGCAGCGGCTGAAGCTGAGCCTGTACCGCAGGCGGCAACCAAGGTTCAATAATTCCATAGCCATCCAAAGAGGGAATTGGCAGCAGATTAATAATCGTCGCAAAAATATTCAGCAAAATCACAAACGGCAGGCTGATCAGCAGCAACACGCCCCAGGTTTCGCCCGTCACGCCCGATCGCATCACCCAATCCTCCAGCCACCCCTGCCGAAACGGCAGCGCCATCACCACCACGACCACAATATTGGCCAAAGGCCCCGCCGCCGACACCAGACTTTTCCACCCCCGCCCCCGCAACCGACTGTGGTTGATATAAACCGCACCCCCCGGCAGGGCAATCCCGCCCATCAGCAGAAAAAACAGCGGCAGCAGCAAACTCAACCCCGGATCGGTGTACTTCAACGGATTCAAGGTCAAATACCCTTTCTCCTTTACCGAGGTATCCCCACCCCAATACGCCGTAATCGCATGACCATACTCATGCAAACACAGGGACACCATCCAGCCCAGGCAGATGAAGAGGGCGATCGCAATCAGGGATGAGGTTTGGAGTGGCATGTTTTTGAGGGAGTGGGGAGTGGGGAGTGGGGAGTAGGGAGTAGAACGGAGTCAGAACAATGAAAAATAATGATGAAAACAACAATGAAAAGCAACGATGAAAAAGAGGTGAACGGAGTCAATGAAGCACCAAAAAGTGGCAATGGGATAGGCAACTTTTACGTTGCCTCTGTTCCATAATTCACTCCGCTCCTGACTCCCCACTCCCTACCCCATACAGGGTAAGATTTTCTCGTCCATAATATCGATCAGTGTGCCCCAGGTTGGTCATACCGAGTCGCTGCATGACACGGATGGAGGCTAGATTTTCAGGATAGGCGATCGCATAAATTACCGACAAATGTAACGCTTCAAACCCATACTTTACGATCGCCTGTCCCGCCTCGGTCGCATAGCCCTTCCCCCAAGCATCCCGCCGCAAATGCCACCCCACTTCCCAGTCTAGGGTCACCTGTCCAGTCCCATCCGGAAGCTGTTTGAGAATCACCGTCCCAACAGGTGCTGTCGCAGATTTAGGGGCGATCGCCCAAAACCCAGTGCCATTCCCCAGGCGATCGCACTCCCCATTCCGCTTCCGAATCTTCTCCCGCAAACTCTCCACATCCGCCTCATACGCCCCACTCCCAATCCACCGCATCACTTCCGGATCACCATAAATTCTAAAAGCCGCCTCCGCCTCCGTCTCCGGGTTCCAAGGTCTAAGCCAAAGTCGTTGAGTTTCTAGAAGAACCGTCATATCAGTGGATGGGTGGATGGGTAGATGGGTGGATGGGTAATCCAAGGGGGGAAGGACTGGGAGTCCATCGAAATGATCGAAGTGCAGCTTTTCATTCTTCAGTCGGGAATAACTCCTGCAAAAAATTCAGCCTTTATGTCCAACCCCTCTCATCCGCTGCCTAATCCTTCCGGTCTAACAATTCATGGAAAGAAAGCATTCATGGATAGAAGGAGACAAATCATGAATAGAAGGAGTCAGATAGAAGAAGGGCAACTGTGCAAAGAAAAATTCCGCCTAAATCACCCATCCACCCATCCACCCATCCACCCATCCACCTATCCCCCTCTCCATTGTAGGATTGAACAAGAACCAAGGAACCCACCCCCGGAGCGCCGATTCGATGCCATCTGAGTCCCCCAAGCCCGCCCAAAAAGTCACCCTCGGACGATTAGAGAAAGTCGATCTCCGCACCTACTGGCGTGAGGAAGAAGCGGAATTTACGCCCTGGCTTGCCCAAGAGGACAACATTCGGCTCCTCGGCGATGCCATTGCTATGGAGTTGGAGGTAGTCTCTCAGGGGCAGCAGGTCGGGTCGTTCCACGCCGATATTCTTTGTCGCGATACGGCGAGCGATCGCTGGGTGCTGATCGAAAACCAACTCGAACCCACCGACTCCAAGCATCTCGGGCGACTCCTTACCTGTGCCGCCGGACTCAACGCCGTCACCGTCATCTGGATCGCCAGCGACTTCTCCCCTGAGCATCGTGCCGCCATCGATTGGCTCAACCAAATTACCCAGGATCAGTTCCATTTCTTTGGTCTAGAAATCGAACTCTGGCGCATTGGCAAATCCGCCCTCGCCCCCAAGTTCAACATCGTCTCCCAACCCAATGGCTGGACTCGAACGGCTGCGATCGCCCAAGAAGAAAGCCTCACCGACAGCCAACGGCAAAACTTCAATTTTTGGAACGGACTCTGTGTTCAACTCGATCGCCGGGGCAGCATCGTCAAACCGGGCGACCCCTCTATGAAGGACTACATGAGTTTTGCGATCGGACGTGCCGGATTTCGCCTCTACGCCAGTGCCAACATTGACGATCAGGAACTCACCGTCGAACTCGCCCTCTCCGGCGAAGATGCCAAACCCCACTTCTATCTCCTAGAAGAAGACCAGGAAGCGATCGAAGCCGAAATCGGCACCCTCCTCCAATGGGACGACCAAACCGATCCCCAGGAATGCTCCATCTACCTCTCCCTCCCCGAAGCAGACCCTAACGACTCAGAGCGCTGGCCCGAATACTATCAATGGCTCTGCGCCTACCTCGAACAATTCCACGAAGTCTTCTCCGATCGCATCAAACGCCTCAACGCCAACGACTACCACCCCCCCGTAGACTACAGCTTCAACCCCCTCAAATCCATCAGCCTCCCCGACACCTAACCCCTTTTCCAAAATCTCAAAAAGATTTTAAAAGCCGTGCCAAATCCCGGATCAGCGGCCTAAAGCGGAGGTTTCTACCAAGACCGGCACTCTGCTTCCCGAACCCAACCCCAAAAAAACTCTGCGTCTCTGCGTCTCTGCGCTTCAAAGCCCTAACCCTCCGCCTCAGACCAATACGCTACCCCACCCCAAAAACTCTGCGTCTCTGCGTCTCTGCGGTTTAAATCCCCAACCCGCCGCTACCCACCATTAACCCCACTACATCGTGCCTTTAAAGATCCCTTGAGGCCGCACCAACAGCACCACCACCATCAGCAACAGCGCAATCCCCAACTTATACTGCGGCGGCACCCAATAAGTTCCAACCTCCTGAGCAATCCCCACGATAAACGCCCCCGCGATCGCCCCATAGGGATTGCCAATCCCCCCCAAAATCACCGACACAAACAGCGGCAAAATCAAAAACCATCCCATGTTTGGACGCACCGCCGTAATCAGCCCATACAATCCTCCACTCACCGCCGTCAGCCCCGCCGCAATCACCCAAGTCCAAATCACAATCTGCTCCACATTAATCCCCGACACCCGCGCCAAATCCACATTGTCCGCCACCGCCCGCATCGCTTTGCCAATGCGCGTATTCTGCAACAAATAATGCAATCCCAAAATCACAACGATCGCCAACACCACCACAATCACCCGATACAGCGCAATCTTAATCCCAAACACATCCAGGGCAGCGGCGATCGGTAAATTATACTTCTGATTATTCGTACCCCAAATCAAAATAATGGCGTTTCGCAAAAACAACGCCAACCCAATCGACAAAATAATCAACGTGGTGGAACTGGCTCGGCGATCGCGCATCCTCGACCATAGTAATTTCTCAATCACCAGGGCAACGGCGATCGTCAACACAGCACCCAGAGCGATTGACAGCCCCATATTCAACCACCCCAAAGGCGCAGGCAAAAACGCACTCAACCCCCAATTCACCGTCAGCGTCAAATACGCCCCCAAGGTCATAAAATCCCCATGGGCAAAGTTCGCCAGCCGCAAAATCCCATAGGTCAAGGTCAACCCCACCGAGGCCAGCGCAATAATACTCCCAACCGCAATCCCATTCACCAAAAGCTGAATCAGTTGTGTATCCACTTGTTTAGAGTTTTTGTTTAAAGTGTTTCCTGCCATCAGCATCGAGATTTGTTGCATCTCTACGCTCAGGGTTCATCCTTCGTTTTGCTGAAGCACATTGTATCGTATTTTATTTTCACTAGTCTGTGAAAGGCTTATCAGAAAAGGCTTTGAGCATCTGTTTACTCTGAACAAAGCCACGCTGCTGATATAAATAAACCGCAGAGACGCAGAGACGCGGAGGCGAACCCCACTCCCTACTCCCTACTCCCCACTCCCCCTCTCAAGCCTTTGACAGATAAAGCAAATGATCAGGATCTAACCAGACCACATAGAAGGTTTCATCAATAAAAAAGCCATGTACGCGACCATGCTCATTGGAGGACAGCGAAAACTGATAGGGCGTATCTACAAGTTGCTCCTCATTGGGCAATCCAAAGCCCTGTTCGCTGGTCTCTTGCCACCGAATCGGATGGCATCTCAGCGCACTACTCCGGTTGACTTTGAGATCGTTATTGATCCTTCGTTTTCACCCAAGGAATCAGCGGATCTTCGGCCAGTTGACGCGCCATTGCATAGGCTCCATAGCGGTTCAGGTGACTGGGATCGGAGAAATAGCGGTACTCCTCGATCCATTTGTCACTGAAGTCTCGGAACGTGAAAGCATTCGATCGATTCAACGACAAACTCACCATCGACTGCTGAAAGGTCGCCTCATGTTGCAGTCGCACCGGATCAAGATACTCATCCGTCAGCGGCAGATTGACAAACACCACGGGAATCTTTTGCTCTTGGGTATAGTCCAGCAGCGAATTCAGCGCATTTTGCTGCACGCCCGTCACCTGGAAATTGTCATAGTCGCCGTCATAGGCTCCTGCGACTCGGGCGTATTTTTGGTAGTAGGAGGCAGGATTAAATTGCAGCGGCAAGGACAAAAATCCCTGAGCGTTCACCAGCGGTTCTCCGGGCTGAATCTGTGCGGCATTGGGCACTGCATTGGGCGAGGCTGTGGTCGGCGAATTGACCAACTCTGCGATCGCCAGTGTCCGATTCTGGGGCGTGACGGTTGCGACCTGCTGCTGCAAGAGGTTTTTGAGGCGATCGCGCTCCAAATAAATCCCCGACAAATTGCCCAACTGCTGACTCACCCAGCGATCGAGCATTTCATAACTCTGGGTCAAGGTACGGTTAAACTCCGAGGGAATTCTGCGGGGAGTCGAGGTGGTGGCAATGCTCATTGACTGCGGAATGGGCGAAGACCCGGCCAGCATTTCCCGATAGCCAGCGGAAGCCACAATGCCGTTGTAGGTGATATCCAAGGTGCCGCCATTGAGCGCCCTTGCGCCATCTGCCCAAACAATCATCCGGGGCAGTTGCTCCGGGGTCAAAAACTGCCGCAGCAGGAGATCCACCACCTGCGCCGTTGCCCCATTAATGCCAAAGTTAAACACCTTGAGATTGGGATGCCCCAAGTCAGCCAAGGCTTGCTCCAAGGCCACCGGATCAATGCCCCGCAACGCCCGTGAGCTGCCCACGATCAGGACATCCGGCGGACGGCCTGTGCGATCGAGATACTGGCCATACAACTGGAGTTTTTCGTCCAACTGACGACTGTTAAAGGTGGGAAAGTCAATTCGAGCAATCCGAGCCGCCGTCTCCAGATCGGCTTCCAGGTTCGATCGCGTGTAGGGCAAGGCAGGCAGATTGGTCATCTCTGTCTCATCGGCAGAGCGAACGGTGCTAATCGAACCTTTTGGGGCTGGGGCGGGAGATTTTGCTGTGTCGGTGGGACTGGGCAACTGGGTAAAGCCGCCGGGATTGAAGGCGCTGCCCTCTGTTCCTGCATTGGTTTCGGGGGCAGGATTGAGGCGAATATTGGGAAACGCTGAATTAGGGGAAGTGGTAGGGGATGGACTGGCGCTGGTTGTAGGCTGTGGCGCTTCAGGGAGGGCTGCGGAGGCGATCGCAGGACTATCCTCCGGGGCAGGCTGGGCAGGCACATTGGCCACAGTCGTCTCAGGCGGTTGCAGTAGCAGCCAGCGCGTCAACAGCCAGTTTCCCTGGACGGTCAGCAAGAGTCCGATCGTGCCCCAAACCAGGGCAACCCGCGTCCCTCGATAGCTGATTTGTCCCGGTAGGGCAATGCTCTGGGTCTGGGCTTCGGGCAAAAAGTCAAAGAGTTGCGATCGCGTCAAAACCGTCTGCAAAAAGCGCACTAC
>JALOOP010000348.1 GCA_025454315.1 Oculatellaceae cyanobacterium Prado106 | reverse complement strand
CGGGGATTTGTGGGATAGGCGTCTCGCCTGTCATAGAGCGCGGACAGGCGAGACGCCTATCCCACAAGAATTACCGGATTTAATCTTCAACTTTCATAAATGGACTGCGGAGACTGGAAGGCTCTCTAAACATGCCTTTCAACCCATTTTAATGGGTTTTGCCGATTAGCCCGCAATTCATTCGCGAGCGGGCTTGGAGCGAAGTCATTTCGGGATTTTGAGGGATAAAACGCTCGTCTACAGTACCTTTGGAATTCGCCATCGGTATCATTCATTCGCGGGGGGGGCTTGGAGCGAAGGCTTGAGGAAGATGCGTTAGCGGAGCGTAACGCATCCTACATTTAATTAGGCTCACCTACTTGGCATTATGACAAAGCAAGCAGCGATGAATTCTCATCCCCATAGAATAATTTGATGACCTCAAAATTCCGACGCAGCAGGTTTTCAACTTGCAAGGTTCAACAATTTCCCAAGCGAAGCCAAATTACCTTCGGTGGATTGCCCAATACCAAGCTCAAATCGTGCATATCCGCATCTTTCGAGACAATCATCAGATCGTTATCCTTTGCATAATCCCAAATAATCGGATCAATGCTTTCCTTCATCCCCACATCTCGAACGTAAAGTGAATTTGGAAACAGATCAGCCAGACGGTTCGGCAACTTGGGCGATAAATTTTCATCAAAAAGTAACTTCATGCAGAGGTTGGAGAGATCATTAACCGACGTTCACGGTCAGCCGCATAAGCAATACAAGCTTTTAAGTCTTCTCGTGTTAAATCCGGAAAATCTTCAAGAATCTCTGCTTCAGTCATTTCGGAAGCCAGATACTCAAGCACTTCATAAACCGTAATTCTTAAACCCCGGACACAAGGCTTCCCACCGCGTTTATTCGGTTCAATGGTAATGAAATCTTGGTAGTTCATCGTTAAAGTCACCTTTATTTAAGGCTGATTATTCCGATCGCGACCCAAGGGACGACCTTTAGTGTAGCGTTTGGGAGGGGAATAGACAATACCAAAAGCGAGTGGGAGTGTTTGGCCTGTTGGCTAAACACTCCCACTCGCTTTTGGTGTCAGGTTAATTAGTGACAGTTTGTCGGACTAACGAGACAAAGAGGCCATCTCTTTCGATTTTGGTTGTTCGATCGCCTCTGGTTGCACCACCTCGGGATGGCGACGGGCATAGCGATCGGTGACCATCTGATTGAGTTTGCGTTCGAGGGCGATCGCAGCATTTTCCAACCAGGGCAGTGGTTTTCCCAAGCTAAACTGACGCACCCAAGGCTTTAGAAACGCTTGGTGTCTGCGATAGCCCAGGCGACCATAGCGCTTTTTGAAATACTTGTCCTTATGCAGTCCCCATTTGTCCCGGAAGTGCTGAAGGCTGGACAATTCCCAGGCATCACTCCAGCGCAGCATGAAGTAGGACAAGTCAGACCACTTAGAAATCCGTTCGGCAACATAGGTGACGACCGATTCGGGTTCGCAGTAGATTGTGCCACCTGCCTGCGCTACGTTCAAGCAGAAGTCAATATGCTCACGGGTACTGAGCAGGGCTTCATCCAGGAGTCCGGTTTTCTCAAAGATGGAGGTTCGCACTAACATACAGTGAAATTCGGCAAATTCACACTGCTGACGCTGCAACTGATCTGCGACCTCTGCAACCGGACGATTGACAAAGTAATGCTTTTCATGCACCTTGCGCCGTTGCTTCTCGCCTTTGACTTCCAGCACAATCCGCGCTTCGCCACCCGCCAAGTGGATTTTTTGGTGCAGCGGTTTACCGATGCATGTTAACGGACAAACGATCGCCGCTCCCGTTTCATCGGCACAGTCCACTAGTTTTTCGAGCCAGCCTGGAGCCACATGCACATCATTGTCAATGAACAAGACATACTCACTATTCACCTGAGCCAACCCCAGATTGCGAGCCTGGTTGGGCGCGAGATAGTGTTCTGTGCGAATTAGCTTGAATCCCTCATATTGGGATTTCTCAGCCAGATATTGCTGCACTTCCACAGGTGAACCGCCGTCTACATAGACGAGATCAAAGGGCATCGTGGTATTGGCGTAGATGCTTTCTAGGGATTCGATCGCGTAACTGAAGCGTTCACGGGGAGAAACGAGGATGGTAACTTTGGGTGTAGACATGGGAGTTGCTCCGATTTGAGTAGGGAGTGGGGAGTGGGGAGTGGGGAGTGGGGAAAAGGGGAAAGGGGAAAGGGGAAGGGGAAAGGGGGAAGGGGAAAGGGGGATTTCAAGGAATGACCCAGAGGATTCAAGAACAATGTCACTGAAATAACGATCCGAACCGCCCCCTAACCCCTAACTCTGGGGGAGCCGAGCCTTCAAGGTTCCCCAAAGTTGGGGGATTTAGGGGGCGGTTCGTCGAGGGCTTGGGCTTATTTCAGTGACATTGGCTTCAATAACGCTTCAATAACGCTTCAATAACGCTTCAATAACGCTTCAATAACGCTTCAAAGAGATTTGCAGAGAAGCTTATTGTTCTGTCCATTGAACTCCCTTTCGCCCTTCCCCCTTCCCCTTTCGCCTTCCTAAGCCATTACAAGTTCAGCCACCTTTGCAGTGCCTAAGACTCTTTCATAGACGCGGTTCCAGTTCTCTTGTTCGACGGCGGGGGCGAGGTCTTTGAGGACTTTGGCGCGGGCGGCGGTGCCGAGTTGCTGGCGGAGTTGGGGCGATCGCGCTAACCATTGAATTGCCTCGGCTAATTCGCTGCCGGAAGCAGGCTGGACGACCAGGGAATCGCGGCCATCTTCGAGGATCTCGCCGATCGCATCTACGTTGGTTCCAATGACAGCACAACCGGCCATCATGGCTTCCAGTAATGCGTTGGGGCAGCCATCATGTAAGGAGGGAACGGTGAAGATGTCCATGTAGGGTAGGTATGCGAGTGCTTGGGTGCGCTCCAACATGCCCGTGATGATGACGCGATCGGCAATGCCGCTGGACTGGACTTCATGTTCCCAGTAGGCGCGTTCGCGATCGGCAAAATCTCCCACCAGCAGCAGCGTCAGGTCTTGTTCGCGGTTGGCTTCGGTGCAGGCATCCAGGAGATATTCCAAGCCCTTTTTATCGCGGAAGCGTCCGACTGAACCGACAACTGTTCCTTGGAGTTTGCCGACGAGGGCAGGCGTGGGCAATTTTGTCACATCCAGCGGTTGAATCGAGTTCCAGAAGGCGGTTGATTTGGTGCGAAGGGAAGGCACCAGGACACAGCCTCGTTTTTGCAGATCACGGCTAACAAACGTGACCCAGCTTGAATGTTCTAGCGTCCAGGCGACCTGTCCATGCTGCTTGGGATTGAAGATATGCTTGTGCAAATCGCTGCCCCGGATGCTGTTGATGATTGGGATATTTTCTTCCTGTGCCAGCATCGTGGTGAGGAATCCGGTTTCGTTGATGAAAAAGGCATGGAACAGATCAAACTGATGTTGATGGTGCAGTTGTTTGAGGAGGAAATAGATTTCGCTCAGGTAATCCTGCATGATGGGCTGGTCAGAACGATTTGCTGATTCTAGACGGTGAACGTAGATGCCGTCCTGGTAATCGGTTTGGGCATGGGAACGACGGTAGCCGTCTTCTTTGCGCTGCTTAGAGTGAAACACGGCAACATGGACTTCGTACCCGGACTCAGAGAGCATCTTGGCGATGCGATGGACGGATTCACCCACGCCACCGACATCGGGGGGAAATTCAAGGGTGGTAATGCAAACTTTTTGGGATTTCATAGTCGGTTTCCTAATTTAATGAGTAAGTCAGAATGAATGGGAAGGGAAATGGATGGAGCTAAGCCACTCGCACATCATCGTGAACCAACGAGTGAATCAGCAAGGCCGTTTTTTCGACACCTTGTAGATCAAATGCGATCGCCTTAGAAGAACGTCGGAGAGCCTGGACGACTTTCCCAGCAAAGGCTTCGGGGTTGAGATCTGCTGAACGAATCACCTGGACAACGCCCAGTTCTTCCAAGCGTTCTGAGCGAATGCGCTGTTCCTGGTCATCGTTTCCGGTAAACGGTAGAAGCATGGCGCGGGTGCCTGTAGACAGGATATTCATGGTGGTGTTGTATCCGGCCATGCTGATGGAAAGATCGGCTTGGCGCATGTACTGCAATAAATTGGGGGTATAGCGATCGACCGTCAGGTTAGAACGAGTTTGGGCGATCGCCTGCATCCGCTCCAGCACCGCATCGGGACAAAACGGCCCGGTAAACATTTGAATGTGATGGGGAATCTGGTCTTCGAGGATTGCGCTGGCTTGAGCCACACAGTCTAACAGTTCGTGGCCAAAGCGACCGCCCCCTACACTCGTCAGGATCAGAGGTTTGGGAAGGTTGAGGGCATCTGACTTGGCACTGGCCGCCAGTCGTTCTTCTTGCTGAATTACATAGCCTGTATAGTGAACTTCGCAGGTTAAATCCTGGACTCGTGAGAAGCTGGTTTCGAGGGGCATAAACCAGGGATCGCCATGGATCAGCAGCATGTCAAAGTGACGATTCATCAGTTTGCAAACTTTTTCCTCGTGCCGTTGCTGATCCTGCTTGGTCACCACAATATCCCGAAGACTACAGATGGTTCGCGCCCCGATCACCTTTGCTTCTTCCAAGAGGGGCACTAATTCGGTGGAGAATCTTCGACGACCAAAGGGAAACAGTTCGACCATGACGACATCTGGCTGAACCTGTTCCAGGACTTTCAGTAAGATATCGCGACGATGTTCTAACAGCGCTTCTACACTGTCAAATCCTTCTGGGATTTGGAGTTCGTGGAATTCGCTATCGGTTTTAATTGCGGGTAGGTTGACGACCTCAACGCCAGCAGGAACCTGGAACCCTTGAATGATTTCGCCACCGTTGATGAAACAGACTTGGAAACTAGCGGTTAATCCTCGAACAATTTCCATGCTACGGATCAGGTGACCGATTCCGAGAATATGTTGACAATAGAAAAGAAGACGTTTTTTCATGGCTAATTTAACCAGGTTGGAATAGATGAGTGAATGAAGTCGCGTTTGAAGAAGGGAGTGTGTTTATCTTCCTCCTAGATTTTGCACCCCCCAGCCCCCAACTTTGGGGGGCCGAGCATTCTATGAGATATTCAGGAACTTTCAAAGTCCCCCAGATTTGGGGGATTTAGGGGGCGGAAATCCTAATGCGAAGTGGATATAGAAGCTTATGTAGGTTAGCTAGAGCGCAGTGTAACCCAACATCACAGCCATAAACCTCTAGTCAATGTCAGGATCATCGAATCCAGTCCAAGCGATCTAGTAGGGTGTTGGGTTGCGCTCTGCTTCACCCAACCTACAGGTGTTCTAGGAGTGAATCAGGGATTCTTGTCGGGGGGCAGAGTGAGGGGATGATACTGCATTTGGTCTGAGAGACTTGGGAGTGAGTAAATCTCGGATTTCACCGACGTTTTGTTCCAAGGAAAATTGCTGTAGCACTCGCTGTCGTCCGGCTTTACCCCATTGCTGAGCTAGCGCAGGCTGAGTGAGGATTTCGGCCAGAGCCAGGGCGATCGCTCCCACATTTTTCTCAGGAACCAGAATGCCGTTTTCACCCGTTTTGACCACTTCTGCAATTCCGGAGATATCGGTGGAAACTACGGGCAGTTCCATCGCCATTGCTTCTAGAAGCACATTGGGGATGCCGTCGCGATCGCCATTCTCCATCACTTGACAAGGTAAAACAAAAGCACTTGCCGACTGATACATCTCAACCAGTTCATCCTGATCCATCTTGCCCACCAGGGACACGACATCGGAAATATCCAGATCCTGAATCAATTGCTGTAACGAGGATTGTAATTCACCGTATCCAACAATTTTACAGTGAAATGAATGCCCCTGCTGCTTGAGTTGTTGACAGGCTTGAATGAGATAGGGAAATCCTTTTTTCTCACATAGTCTACCAACACTGAGAATCACGGGTGGATTACTGACAGGCTTGGTGCTTGCGGGTTTGAAGCGATCGAAGTTAATTCCATGATAGGACAAATGAATCGGCGTATCGCTTGTAGAAAGTCCTTTGAGATGCTGGTGATTAAAGCCAGTACAGGTCAAGACAAACTTCGCTTTTGCCATGCGGCGATCGAGTACATCTGGCTCAGTCAAGTAAATATCCTTGGCATGGGCAAAGATGCTGTAAGTGAACTCCCAAAACTGTTGGGCAATTTCAGTCGTTGCAGTGGGCACATTGGCAAAGTGGGCTTGCAGGTGGGTGATGCCCAAGGTTTGTAAGGTCAACGCGAGATCACCGGCCTGGAGAAATTCGTTGAGTCGTTTTGTTTCGGGGCGATCGCGGTGGAACCTCCAGGCTTTCCAATATCGCTTTGGACTTTGCCAAAATAGCTGGGCATGGGCTTTGAGGAGGGCGATCGCATCCCCGAATTGAAACTGGGGCAGCAGCGAGGGCAGATAGGTGACAGGTGCTTTGACTTGAGCTACATCAGCGTGGGTTTTACCTTCAGCAGGTTGTCGTAACGAGAAGAGATGGAGATGAACACCCTGCCGTTCTAATTCCAAAATCTCATTGAGGATAAACGTCTCAGAGAGTTTGGGATAGGTTTTCAAGAGGTATCCAGTGACGGGTGTTTGCTGAGGATTATGCGGTTGGGTTAACGCCTGGATATCGGCAAGAGAAGTGGCGATCGGTAGTTCAGCTACAGAGCGGTTGGCATTAAGCATGAGGGTTTCACCGATGGAGGAGTGAAGGGGACAACAGGCGTAGGTTTCAGCAGAGCTAAGGTGTAGGCGGCAATTCTGGCCAATCCACCCATATCCAATCGAGGAATGAAGGGCAAATGAGCCTGGACAATTTCGGCCTGTACCGCTGTCATCAGACCTTCTGGGGTTAATTCCTGGGGATGGATCATTTTGAATAGATTGAGGGCAGACATTCGTTCGGCGCGGATCAACTGTTCTTCAGCAGGCTTTACCCGAGGTACGACGATCGCCCGTCTGCGCGTAGACAAAATCTCGCCGATTGTGTTGTATCCGCCCATTGCGACTACGACATCGGCTGCGGCCATATAGCTGAGCATATCGTCGGTGAACTCCAGGACTTCTACATTGGGGTAGGCTTGGGCTTGGGCGAGGAGTTGCGATCGCTCGGCTTCTGGCATTTCTGACCCGGAAATGATCAGACTTTTGAGGGGGCGATCGCTAGACTGGTAGGCGAGTCCAGCCAAATAAGTCTCCACCAATCGATACCCATCCCCGCCGCCCCCTGGAGTCACCAGCACCAGCGTTTCATCCGATTGAACGTTCAGTGCTTGGCGCATTGAAGTCCGGGTTTTCAAACCTGCTTTGCGATAGATATAGCCGCAGAATTTGACTTTTTGCTGGACGCTGAGCGGGAAACAATATTCTTGAGCAATATCAAAGATTTCATCTGTGCCGACTACCCAGACTTGATGGTAGCGTTGATCAATAATCTCATAGTATCGATGACGCTGCCATTGATGGATCGTGGATGCGGGGCGATCGAGAATATCCCGCAAAAGCAGAACGAGTTTGGTGGTGGGGAGCGATCGCTGAAGATAATTCAACGTTGCATTCAGTTCTCCCTCCAATCCATCCGGTTTTTTGTCAACCAATAACAGGTCGGGCTGAAAGTTCTCGGTAGCAGTCAGGATGAGATCCGATCGCAGTTTAATGATGCTATCCATGTCGGTATTGAGGAAGCGAACCGCAACTTCACCCGACTGATCCCGGCTAATACAGGGCAGCTTAATGTAATCCAGTCCAGCAGGCAATCGTAAACTGTGCAGTGCAGGTGAACCCGACACCACCAGAATGGACAATTCTGGAATCGTGTCTAGCAAATGTTCACAGATAGCGAGCATCCGGCGAATGTTGCCCAATCCGAATGCATCGTGAGAATAAACC
>JALOOP010000347.1 GCA_025454315.1 Oculatellaceae cyanobacterium Prado106 | reverse complement strand
TCTCTAATTGCCGAAAGAATCCACGAGCAATTTTTCACCTCTGGGGAACCGAATTTTTACTTACTTTTTAGGGGAGTAGGGGCGATCGCTCCCTCGGCAAAATCCGTGAACTCACTGCATTTCCCGAGAAGCTCCGGAAAGCTTTGAGGAAATCCGTGTATGTGTGATTGGTAGCATATTTAACTTGATTTCTTCAGAACGTCACTGAATTCACCATCAGACTCTGCAACTCGCCCTCCTACCCCTATGCCCATCGTGCAAACGCTCCTTCAACGACTCCAGTCCTCCCTGTCCTCGCAGCGGCAATCCTCCTTTTGGCCGCTCAAGCGATCGGGCAATTCTACATCCTTGCAAAAAATCCCGCTGCAAACCCTGCTCGTCACGTCCTTTGTATTGCAGATTTTTCTAGCGGTTGGACTCGTGGGCTATTTTTCATGGCGCAATAGTCAAAAAGCTGTGAATGAACTCGCCAACCAGCTCATGGATGAGGTCAACTCCCGGATTGATCTGCAACTGCAAACCTATCTCAGCATTCCGCCCAAAATTAACCAAATTCACGCCAATAACTATAAGTTAGGGCTTCTAGATCTAGAAAATGTTACTTCTCTGGAACGTTACTTCTGGTACGAAGCGAATGAGTTTGAAACCGTGAGTTTTCATATCTTTGGGAACGAGCGGGGTGATTATGTCGGGATTGAACGGTTAGACAACAATGAAAGACAGATTGTTGCTTCCGATCTCAAGAATGGCTATCGGGTTTATGCGACGGATAATGAGGGCGATCGCACCCAACTTCTCCGCACCGTGGCCAACCAGTACGATCCGCGTCAACGCCCCTGGTACAAGGCCGCCGTTGAAGCCGGGAAACCCACCTGGGGCAAAATCTATGTCTGGTTCAAAAATCAAAAGCTGGGAATTCCTGCGGTTCAGCCCGTGTACGATGCCAAGGGGAAACTCGTCGGCGTTTTTGGCACCGAGTTAGCCCTGTCTCAAATCAGCGACTTCCTCAACACGCTCAACCTGGGCGAAACAGGGCAAACCTTCATCATCGAACGCTCCGGCATGATGGTCGCCAGTTCCTCCAACGAGAAGCCGTTTCGCCCCTCGGCAGATGGCAAATCCTACGAACGGCTCGACATTGCCCAGAGCAAAGATCATCTCAGCACCGTCACCGCCCAGTATCTCAGGCGTTACTTTGGCGATTACGGCAAAATTCAGAAACCTCAGCAAATTAAATTTGAATTGAATCAGGAATGGAATTACCTGCGCGTCACGCCTTTTCGCGATCGCCACGGCCTAGACTGGCTGGTAGTGGTGGTGATTCCCGAAAGCAATTTCATGAACCAAATCAATGCCAATACTCGCACTACCTTGTTGCTGTGTGCAGCAGCTTTGACGGTGGCGATCGCCTTTGGCATCTACACTTCTAAACGGGTAACGCGATCGATTCACCATCTCAGCCAAGCTTCTGAAGCCCTTGCCGCCCGATTTGGTAGCTTAGAAGGCAATGAAGAACAGGTGGAACAACGGGTCAAAGGCTCCTGGATTCAAGAGATCCATGTCCTCGCCCAATCCTTTAATCGCATGGCGCAAGGGCTACAGGATTCATTTCTGAATTTAGAACAAAATAATCAAACGCTAGAACAGGTCAACGCCGCACTAGAAACTCGGGTTGAGCATCGCACCGCCCAGCTTAAACTTGCCAAGGAAATGACCGAAGAGAAAAACGCTCAACTCCAACAGTTGACCGAACAGCTTGAACAACGAGTCACAGAACGCACCGAGGAATTAACTCAAGCCCTGGAAAATCTCCAGCATTCCCAGATGCAGTTGATTCAAAGTGAAAAAATGTCTTCTCTAGGGCAACTGGTCGCTGGCGTTGCCCATGAAATTAACAACCCGGTTGGCTTTATTTACGGCAACCTCAATCCGGCCAATCGCTACATTGAAGATCTGCTCCATCTGCTCAAGCTGTATCAGGAGCATTATCCTGATCCTGAAGCAGCCATTCAAAAACAGATCAAAAATATTGAACTCGATTTTGTCATGCAGGATCTGCCCAAGATTTTTGCCTCGATGAAAATTGGAGCCGAGCGCATTCAGCAGATTGTTTTATCTTTAAAGACATTCTCGCGAATGGATGAAGCGGAAATGAAAGCCGTGGATATTCATGATGGCATTGACAGCACGCTGGTGATTGTCCAAAATCGTCTGAAAGCACAAAAGGAACGGTTGGACATTGAAGTGATTAAAAACTATGGTGACTTGCCTTTGGTGGAGTGCTATCCGGGGCAGCTTAATCAGGTGTTTATGAATATTCTGGTGAATGCGATCGATGCCTGCGAAGACCGAGATAGAACTAGAGCTATGGCCGACATGGAAGAGGAGCCGAGTCGGATTACCATCACCACAGAAATAACCGACCAAGACCGCGTCCTGATTCGATTCTCAGACAATGCGACGGGAATCAGTGAAGCTGTCCAGAAACGACTTTTTGACCCATTTTTTACAACAAAACCCGTAGGGCAGGGAACAGGTTTAGGCATGTCTATTAGCTATCAAATCGTCACCGAAAGACATGGTGGAATTCTCACCTGTGTTTCAGAAGTGGGTGTAGGAACAGAATTCAGAGTTGAAATCCCGCGTAACCAAAAAAATCAGCTTGATATTCAGGAATATCAACAACTGATGGAGAAGTCCTATCTTAAGGAAATGAATCATCTTGAGATGAGCACGGGAACACTAGGTTAAATCACCAGTCAACGCTCATCGATAAATCAGGGTAAGACATCCAGGATAATCATCCCACCTAAATTCAGTTCGAGTTCAGTCCAAGTTTGATTCATAACGTCACCCATCTAGCCTTGAGGTTCATGTGAGTACATTTAGTGGTTTTTCAAATCCGATCCATCATACCCAAGGGCAAATGGCCATGCCTGGAATCTTAGGCGGGTTGGGGCCTTTGGCTCACATCGAGTTCGAGCGCCGCCTACTTGCCAAAAATTCTGAACGCGGAGCCTGCCGCGACCAAGATCACCCGATCTGGCTGCTGATGAGCGCATCGAATATTCCCGATCGCACCCTCAGCCTCTCTGGACAAGTCGAAGACTGCACTCCCTGGCTCGTTCGCTATGCTCGTCTCCTAGAACGCGCAGGTGTCAACTTCCTGGTGGTTCCTTGTAACACCGCTCATGCGTTCTACGATCGCGTCCAACCCCAAATCGACATTCCTTGGCTGCACCTGATGAAATACACCTCGCAGCACATTGTCGAAACCTATCCCCAAGTGAAGCGCGTCGGCATTCTCGCCACCGATGGCACCCTGAGAACCGAGCTATACACCCAAAGCCTGCTCGAAGTTGGCCTCACTCCAGTCGCCCCACCGCTCAACTCCGCCATGCAAAAGCAAGTTATGCAGGCCATTTACCATCCCGAATGGGGTATCAAAGCGGCAGGTATCTGGATCTCCGAACCCACCCTGGAAGTGCTGCGACAGTCTGTGATCTGGATGAAAAAACAGGGCGCTGAACTGATTATTGCAGGTTGTACTGAACTCTCCGTTGGCTTAGCTCGTCTGGAAAATCTCCCCTTGCCTTGGGTTGATCCGCTGGATGTGGCCGCTGATGTGACGCTGGATCTGGCGTTCGGGACGCGGAAGTTGCGATCGGGGGTTGCGGCTTGAGGGGAGGAAGTAGGGAGTGGGGAGTGGGGAGTGGGGAGTGGGGAGGAAGGGGAAAGGGGAAAGGGGAAAGGGGTGACATTGGTTTAGTCGCGGATTTTTCTGAAGGTAGACCGATGAATAAATGCTAGGGTTAATAGAAGATTTTATTCAATGGATAGCGGCAAAGGCTTTGTATAGGAATAAGAAAATTACGTGATGGTGCAGGGATTAAAACCGTGAATGGGATGCAAATTATAACAGGGATGATACAAAATTCAGGGACAATTCAGTGGTTAAACGCTGTATGGCTGTTGCTGAGTTATAAAAATCCAATCTGGATGCCCTATTTGAATCTACGATTCATGCTGGGTCAACTTTGGAGTCGATGCCTAAAGGTCGTGCCTAAGCTAGGGACAGTCGTCGTCAAACTAGGGGTTTGTCTGTGTATTTATCTCTGTTTGGGTTCACTGTTTCTGCCGATCGCCATTGCTGATTCCATCCCTGAATCGATTCAATCAGCCGCAAGTGCTAACCTATCTCGTTCCAGCAATCCCCCTGATATTCAGCGAATTCTCGATCGCGGTACGCTTAAAGTGGTGCTGCTCAATCAAGAAAACTCTCCGTTTTTTATGATGCATGGCGGTGCGTTAGAAGGGCTAGATATTACCTTGGCGAAGGCGATCGCCACTCAACTCGGGGTTAAACTCGAACTGATGCCTACCGCCACCACCTTTGATGAAGCCGTGGATACTGTCTATAAACTAGACGCCGACCTTGCCCTTTCCAAAGTCAGCCGCACCCTCAAACGTGCCCGACTCGTGCGATTCTCCCAGCCCTACCTACGAATGCGCCAGGGCTTACTGGTCAACCGCGTCCAAATCACCCAACAAACCAACGGACGCGACATGACCGAAGTCATCCGCGACCTCACAGGCACCATCGGTGTTATCCAAGGTTCCTCCTACGTCGGCTTTGCCAAACAGAAGTTCCCCAAGACCAAAGTCATCGAATTTACCGACTGGGCTGATTTAGTCAACGCCGTCATGCAAGGCAAAGTCCTGGCCGCCTACCGCGACGAACTCGAAGTCAAAAAGGTCATCCGCACCCAACCCGGTTCCGCCCTCCAGTTCCAAACGATCGCCCTCACCGATACGGAAGATGCGATCGCCGCCGTCCTCCCCTGGGACAGCGAACACCTCCTCGCCTTCGTCAACCAATACCTCGACAGCAACAAAATTAACTACACGGCGGATACGGTGTTGGAGGATTATGCGGACTACTTTAAGAAAAGTGGATGAGGGGAGGGGCGAAGGGGGAAAGGGGAAAGGGGAAAGGGCATTCGGTGAAGAAATCCTTGAATGAATCCTAGAAGAAGCCCAAGAAATTTCCCCAATTCTCCCGCTTGAATTTAGGCGAAGGGGGAAAGGCGAAAGGCGAAAGGGTATTTATTGAAGAAGTCCTTGAATGAACCCTTGAAAAAGCCGAAGAAATTTCCCCAATTCTCCCCCCCCGAATCCATTCCACGAAGTAGCCCAAGATCCCCCTTTCCCCCTTCCCCTTTCCCCTTTCCCCTTCTTTCCCCACTCCCCACTCCCCACTCCCCACTTCCTACTCCCTACTCCCTACCATGCCAGCATCTCCCTCATTCGACTTTGCCAAACTTCTCCGCAGCCCTTGGACGACGATTCTGAGTGCGGCGCTTGGAATCTATATTGGAACCCTGAACAAAGGGTTGGCGGAATGGATTGCGCCGATCGGGACTTTGTATCTGGGACTGCTCAAGATGTGCGTGTTGCCCATTTTGATGTCGGCGATTATGACGAGTATTGGTCGGTTGATGACCAGTAAGAATGCTGGGGACTCGATTCGGCGGATTTTGATTGTCTTTCCCATTGGGCTGCTGCTGGTTAGCACGATCGCCACTGCGATCGCCGTTATTGCAGGCCCCGGACGCAACCTGCCGACCTCGACCCTGGAGGCGCTGGGAGTGCTGGTGAATCAGTCAAAGATTGACTTTGAGATTGCCTTGACTGGGGCGATCGCACCCGAGGAAACCTTTAATGCAACTCAGTTCATCAATAGTTTAGTTCCTGATAATATCTTTAATGCATTGAGCGAAGGACAAACCCTTAAGGTTCTTATCTTTTCGATTATCTTTGGGGTGTCATTGGGGTTGGTGAAAGATGCGATCGCCAATAGTTTCTTTGATTGGTTAGAAACTGTTTACAAAACCTTCAGTCAGTTGATTCGCGCATTGACGTTGATGTTGCCCTTTGGCTTGTGTAGTCTGTTGGCGGAACAGTTCTCGCAGATGAGTTTGGTGATTTTGCTGGCGATGCTGAAGTTTGTGGTGGTGGCGATCGGCACTTTCCTGCTCATCTACGTTCTCAGCACTTTGGTCATTTGGCGAAAAACGGGATTACCGTTGATTCAAGTGTTAATTGCCCTCAAAGAATCCACCATTCTTGCCCTAGCGACCACCAGCAGCCTTGCCTGCATTCCCTCAGCGATTTCCACCCTCAGCAACGATCTCCAGTTTAAGCGTCAAACCACAACCTTGGTGACACCGCTTTCCATTACGATTTGTCGATTTGGATCAGTGGCCTACTTTGCTTTGGCGGCTACGTTTGTGGCACAGCTTTACGGAAAGGAGCTCAGCGTTGGCACACTGGTGATCACGATTTTGGGTTCTGTTTTGGCGGGTATGGCGACTTCTGGAGTGACGGGTGTGCTGACCCTGACGATGATGGATCTGGTGTTAGCACCGTTGAAACTGCCCTTGGAAGCGGTCTTGGTGCTGTTCATTGCAGTTGATCCGTTGATGGACCCATTTCGCACGGTAGGGATTGTGCAGACGGGAATGGCGGCGACGGCGGCGATCGCTCCCCTAAAAACGGCAGCCCAAGCCTATCCTCATGTCGCCTCATCCGAAAGAATGGGCACAGATCCCGGTTTCATCAACAATATTTCTTTTCCAGAACGCACCGTTCTCCGCCGTCAAGGAACCGGAATTTAATTCTGGTTTAAATTTTAGATTTTTTGAATATTGGATCTGCGATTTTGGACTGTAATTTTTTGAAGATGAATCCCAATTCAAAAATGCCGGGGCGGATTTCAAATCTGCTCCGGCATTTCTTTTACAGTTCTTTCACAGTTCTTTCACAGTGGATGGATCTGGGTGAGGGCGATCGCCAAACCGCTATCCTAACCCCTGACGAAAATCGATCTGTTCTGCCCATTCGGGATAGTCGATTAGGGGATTGCGGTTGCCTTGTTTTTCAAAGATGGCGGCATTGCGGTGCCGTTCATATTCTGTGACCGGGTGGATTTGATGCCAGTTCAGCAAAATTTCCAGACGCTCACTTTGGTATTCCCGCGAATTGTCGTCAATTTCATCGGGATAGCGCAATAGGAAATAGAGCGTGGCACGGGCGGTTGCGCCTTTTCCGCCCGTCGGTTCAAACTTGTTTTCCGATCGCTTGCCACAGGCATCCCGAATGTTGTTTTTGTAGTCGGGGAAGTCGTAGTAGGGGATGTTGCCGCGAAAGCTGTTGCAGGCTGTCTCGCAGGCGAACAAATGATGCAGGTCGCCGCGCATGGGGTTCTTCTTGTTGAACCAGGATTGGGGCACTACATGCTCACAGTTGTAGGGCAGGCTAGCCTCTAGGAGTTCTAATTCCCGTTCGAGTCGCTCTGGGGAGAGCAGCGTTTTACGGAGGCGGAGTTCTTGCGATCGCACCTGACGAATTTGGTCGGCACGGCGATCGGCTTGAATCAACGCTTCTGGATCGAGTTCTCGCTTGGAATAAATGCTTTGAAGCTTGAGATCCGGATGCAGATCCACCCAAGGATACAAATGCTGCGCCGGGGAGTAGGATAACTTGTTGCGATGGGTACGGCTGAGCAATTCATGTAAACCTTGATACCGCTGTGCCGGATTGAACTTCTCCTGTTCTGATAAAAAGTCCTTGTAGTACTCTTCTCGCTGTTCCGCATCCGCAGTCGCGTCATAGTAGACCCTCTGCGGAGCCGATTTTAGTTCTTTCAGCCAATTCTCTAGCTCTTTTTCAGAGGAGTCAGTTTCCCCATGGGCTAGTTGTTCATCAGAGCGGGATTCAAAGGACAGGTTACTCATCGGATTCCTCTAGCAAACTTGAATTGAGCATCGAGCCGTATTAGGGCATTCCACTACCCTTTTTGCATAGCTTGCAATCTGGTGCCGGATTGCAAATTTTGCCCCTCCCATTTATGGCATAATTCTTCCGAGATGGAA
>JALOOP010000346.1 GCA_025454315.1 Oculatellaceae cyanobacterium Prado106 | reverse complement strand
ACGTGCCATATCTTTGGGGGGAGTAGGGAGTGGGGAGGAGGGGAAAAGGGGAAGGGGGAAAGGTGAAAGGGGAAAGGGATGTCGATGATGGGTTAGCGATGACCTAGATCTACGAATCTATTGGGAAAGGAAACAAGGAGGTCGATGAAGGGCGATCGGCGAAATCTACAAAGACGCTTGATTGATCCCCCTTTCCCCTTTTCCCTTTCCCCTTTCCCCTTCCCCCTCACACCAGCCTGGGTCGAAAACCGTAATGCCGATAGTACCAGTAATCTTGCAGGATGCGATCGTGGTCGAAGCAAAGATTTTGGGGAAGTTCCCAAGGGTTGAAGAGGCTGAGGTGTTTGGCATCGTCTCCGGCTTGGGGTTCTCCGGTGGCGGTGGCAATGAAGACGATGCTGAGGGTATGTTGGCGGGGATCACGGGCGGGATCGGAGTAGACCTGGAATTGTTCAATTAGCGTCACGGTTAGCCCGGTTTCTTCCTGGGCTTCTCGTTGAGCGGCGGTTTCGACGGATTCGCCGTAGTCCACGAAGCCGCCGGGTAAGGCCCAGCCATGGGGTGGGTTGCGGCGTTCGATGAGCAGGATGGGGCGGTGGGGGCGATCGCGACACTCAATAATAATGTCAACGGTGGGGGTGGGGTTGCGGTAGGGCATGGGGGAGTGGGGAGTAGGGGAGTAGGGAGTAGGGGAGTAGGGAGTAGTGAGTAGGGAGGTGGGGGGATGGGGGGATGGGGAGTTTTGGGGGTGCGGGGTTGGTGTTCTTGGGGAATTTTACAGTTGATGTTGTGATTTTTGCCTAGCAAGATAGAGCAATTCTTGCGGAACTGATTCTGATTCGGTGGAATCTATGGGAGACAGATGGGCTACGGTGTTTTATCGACTTGCGTCGCCTGATCCACATTCCATCTCTAACTCGATCCAGACCCATTTGTTTTAAACAGGGAAGTTGCCATTATGTCCATGACCGGAATTATTCGAGGTCTGAACGAGTTTCAAAGTAACTATTTCAGCGCTAACCGCGAACTCTTTGAGAGTCTGTCACGCTCTCAAAGTCCAGAAGTCCTCTTTATTACCTGCTCGGACTCCCGCATTGACCCCTGTCTGATTACCCAGGCACAGCCCGGAGAACTCTTTGTCCTTCGCAATGTGGGCAACGTCATTCCCACCTACGGCGCGGCCAACTACGGCGAGGGTGCAGGCATTGAATACGCTGTTCATGCGTTAGGCATCAAAGACATTATTATTTGTGGCCATTCTAACTGTGGAGCCATGCAGGGGTTGCTCCAGATTGGCAAACTGGCCGAAGAAATGCCCCTGGTCTACGATTGGCTACGCCGCAACGCCGAGGCCACCCGTCGATTAGTCCTGGAAAACTATCCCAATTACGACGCAGAGAGGCTTTTACAGATTGCGATCGAACAAAATGTCCTCACCCAAATCGAAAACCTGGAAACCTACCCCGTCATCCGCTCTCGTCTCCACAGCGGCAAACTCAACCTCCACGCCTGGATCTACGACATCGAGTCCGGCACCGTCTTTGCCTACAATGCTAGCCTCGGCCAATTCGCCCCCATGGAGAAGCGGTCTTTTCCTGTGCCCGATCCGTTGGCGAGTATGCGGTATTAAGGGGAAAGGGGAAAGGCGAAAGGGGAAAGGGGAAAGAGGAAAGGCGAAAGGGGAAAGGCGAAAGGGGAAAGGCGAAAGGGGAAAGAGGAAAGGCGAAAGGGGGGAACACGGATAGAGTCGTGGACTTCCCGGAATATTTAGAGAGGGACACAGACCAATCCCAGATTCATAGAGTCAGGGAAAGGCAAAGAAGTCCCTCACACCAGAGATGCGCCAGATGCAGAGACAATCCCTATCGCTTTTTCCCTCCTCCCTCCTCCCCACTCCCCACTCCCTCCTCCCCACTCCCTACTCCAACAACTGTCCCGTATAAGCCCGCCACCCGCCCCAAGCGGTGATGTCGAGTTGGTTTTCGCAGAGGAAGGGTTCGCCCAAGACACCCAAGACTATTTCACCGTCTTCTAACAACACTTTGCCAATGGAGAGGCCAGGGGGTTCTTGGAGCAGGACTTGGCAGATGCCTTCGGACGGGATGCCCCAGATTTCGAGAGCGATCGCACCTCCCCCATCGGCAACGCGCAGCATCGCAGGATGGCGATCGCCAATTGACCAGAGCCGATACTGGGCAGCCGTCTTGGCTTCTCGAATAAAGGCTCCGTTGACTTTGATTAAATTGGCGTTCAGTTCTAATCCCCGCATGAGGGTGCCGTTGACTGCGAGTTGAATCATGGTGGTGGTGAGGTTAATGCTTTTGGGTGGATGAGGGACGATGGCAGGCTTTGCACTCCGCGATCGCACATCTTGGTGTATCAAGGATGTAGTGATAGATATTTATTGATAGTATGTATTGATAGTTTGCCGGGTTTGAGGTGAATGCTGTGCTGAGTTTAAGCGGTATGGCCTCGGCATGGAGCCTGTTATCGAGAGTCTTGTAAGCGAGAGCGCTGCTATCAAGGGTTCTGGAGGGGACTGGCGATCGCCAGTGGTTTGAAATTCTCCACTCTCCACAATATGAGCAAGATGTTAATTAAACGGGAGAGAACCGGAAGTTTTTCGGGAGAAGGAGCGATCGGCGCATCAAGATTCGTGAAGGTCTTTAACATTGAGTTAGGGAACTTCGTGTTTGTTCAAGACTATTGACTCTGCGGGTTCTATGGGTTGGCAGGTAGCAGGATTGCGATCGGACTGAGACTGCTCTGATCAAGTCAGTGATGGTGAATTAATCGGAATAATGCCTTTTTCTGGTCAACTCAGTGTTCATATGAAGTCACGCGATAGCAATCGCTGAACGTACAGTTCTATTGCAAGAGAATGAACGTGGTATGAGAATTCTAATTGATAGATTCAGTACTCTATAGAAGAACAGAATAGAGACTATGTTTTGAATGAAAACTTGACAGATAAAGTCAGACTAAAGATATTTCTAGAACTGCTGTCTCTACAACACATTGATTTCGTTCGACACACTAAAATGACAGACAATTTGAAGCTATAATTCAGCATCTTTGTACACAGCAGATGACTCTTTATTTAATCGATGAGTAACATCTGAGAATTATCTATCTGAACCTCGATGTTCTATA
The DNA here is from genome assembly GCA_025454315.1 of Oculatellaceae cyanobacterium Prado106. Classification (GTDB taxonomy): domain Bacteria; phylum Cyanobacteriota; class Cyanobacteriia; order Elainellales; family Elainellaceae; genus Prado106. The sequence continues at coordinate 4,819 of JALOOP010000346.1, read as the reverse complement.
CCTGAGACCATGAACGATTCGCATCGGGTCAACAATGTCTACTTCATGATCCTTCTAACTCTTGATCAAAATCTTGGGGCGTGACGGGGAGCGCTTCAAAGACCGGACAATAGCCCTCTGGTGTCACCTTAAAGCCAAAGAGCGGCGATGCTTGGTTCCAGCAGCGTTGCCCCCGACAGTGCAGACAATTTTCGCAGCACTCCAGATCCATTGATAGTAGGGCATCCCCGCTTTGCCGGAGCAACTCACGCTGGGTCAATCCTCGCAGTACCAGGTCTTCTCCTTGCCAGCGGGCTTCTACAATGCCTGTGTCTGCGAAGTTCTGCCAGCGTGGATCGGAAGTGACGGTAGTGGGCAGAGACACCAGAATGACATGCTCGGACTCGGTGAGTTCTCCTTCATATTGGGTTTCGGGAGGGGCAGGCTGTAGGAAGGTTTCACCAATGGGCAGCGATACGGTTGTGCCTGCGGCTGGCATGTGAAGCTGGTAGCGGTTGTTGAGTTCATCCAGACTAGCTAGATCGGTCAGGTAGGAACTGGAGCCATGAACAAAGACGACATGCTGGGGACGGAGATTGTGGATGAGCTGGGTAGTGCCAGGGCCGTCACAATGCTCGGCCAGGAGATAGGTTTCGATCGCCACTTGCCCCGACTTGACCACCGCCTGCAATGCGGCAGAAGCCTGCAATGCCTCGGTCATGGCTGCTTCTACCGAACCCATGCGTCCCGGCTGTTGGGGAATGAGCATCAGCCATTTGCCGCTGTTGGGCGTGAAATATTGACTAAAATCCGCCTGCTCAGTCAGTACTTTGTCGGTCAGAATCAGGCAGGGAGACTGGATGAGCGTGCGGCTCGTGCGGGATCGTTCCGGCAGGCGACGCACACGCGGACGCACGCGCTCGTCCCAGAACAGGGGCTGGTGGCGGGCGAAGTTTTGGACGGAACTGGGAAAGTGGGGCAGCAGAGAAAGATAGGCATCACAGCCTCGGGCGACCGCTCCCTCAACCCAGATATCGATATCGCGTCCGGTGAAATGGTGGTGACTGCGGAGCAGCATGAGAATTTCCTGTCCTAACCCTAGAGCAGGACTCGGTAGGAGAACCGATCGCCCTTCGTTGAGGGCGCGATCGACCCGTTCGGCAAGCTGATTTTCCTGCTGTTTGCGATGGGGAAATCGAGCCGTGCCATAGCTACCTTCTACAATCAGCACGTCCGGCTTTAGACCCCGCAATTCTTCTAAGGGTAAGCCATCAACGAGCCGTGAATTGGAAAGCAGAAAATCGCCGGTGTAGAAAATGCTGTAGGTGCGGCGATCGCTCTCATAGGTCAACCGAATCGAGGCGGCTCCTGGTAAATGGCCTGCCGGGTAGAGTTCGGCGCTCAGTCCTGGGCGAAATTCAATGGGCGATCGCCAAGGTAAAGCCTGACCAAAAGACCCATCTTCCTCGGCGGCTTGAGGCCAGTTGAGCGCTAAAAGCTGGGTGGTGACTTCGCTGGCATAAATGGGCAGTTGGGGCAAAGTCTGGTGCAACGCCAAGAGTCCTCGGGCATGGTCGCCATGAGCGTGGCTACAGAAGACTAGGTCAAAGGGCGATCGCGCATAATCTTCGGCGATCGGCGCAATATTTTTTAAGCCGCAGTCCAAAAGAATCCGGTAGGGCCCCATCCGGATTAGTAAGCACACCCCCTCCTGCGCGTTACCAACGCTGTAGGGCAAACACTCTAATGGCTCCATCCATGCCTTGCTTGGGTATCAGACAACAGTTTGAGTTGGACTTTGTGACAGGAGAAACGCTCGGTGGAGTTCCCTTTTCGTTGAAAAGCAGATGAGTGGATGGGTAGAGGATTCAATGGGTAAAAATTGCCCCATTCCCTCATTCACCCATCCACCTAAGTCAAGGCTTTCCTGTACCTCGCTCTGCCCTAGTGAGCAGAACCATTTCCATGATAGTTGTCGGAGTCGTAGAACCCATTTCTGGTGCCAAAAAACAGGGTCGCCAGGATAAACACAGGGGTAAGCGCTAACAAAATCAATTTCACATCCATAATTTCACATCCACTCAGGTCGAATCATGTCAGGTCGAATCATGTCGAAATCGCGCACTACACATAGATCATGTTTTATTCTGAATAATTATGAACGAAGAATCCTCCTTCTTCGGAGAGTTCACCAAGATTCTTTAGATTTGGGGGTGGACAAGGGGCGAAAGGGGAAAGGGAAAAGGGGTTCACTGAACTTACGAGGTTCTTTTCGATGACCTGTCCCTGACCCTTGTCTCCTTAGCCTTTTCCCTTTCCCTCATCAACGAAGATTTTCTAGGTCTTTACCGCTTGTCTCATTGATTTGCCTCTTCGTCTTTCGCTTTTCTCTCATTAACGAAGATCACCTAAACTTCACTGCCCTCTCCACTAATTGCCCTTTCGCCTTTCCCCTTTCCCCTTTCCCCTTTCCCCTTTCCCCTTTCCCCTTTCGCCTTTCCCCTTTCGCCTTTCCCCTTTCCCCTCTCTTGCTAAACCTCTCCCTCCCCTCCCCCGAAGTTGCCCCCGATCTGCTCGGCTGCACGCTGGTGCGGCGGTTTCCGGATGGTTCGACCTATCGGGGATTGATTGTGGAGACGGAGGCTTATGCGCCGGGTGATCCGGCTTGTCATGCCTATCGGCGGCGGACGGCGCGCAATGCGGTGATGTTTGGGGAGGCGGGGATGACCTATGTGTATTTGATCTATGGGATGTACCATTGCCTCAACATTGTGACGGATGCGGATACGGTTCCTAGTGCGGTGCTGATTCGGGCGCTGGAATTGGAGCAATTGCCGCCTTGGGCGACTCCACAGCAGCTTAAAAAGCCCCATCGGGCAGCGGCAGGGCCAGGGAAACTCTGTCAGTTGCTCAAGATTGACCTGAGTTTGACGGCGCAGCCTTTGCGCGAGGGACAGCCGCTTTGGTTGGAGGATCGAAGTGCTGAATTTCAGGAGGGGTGCGATCGCCATCTCATCTCATTGGTTCAAACGACCCGCATTGGCCTCACCCAAGGAGCCGATATTCCCTGGCGCTGGTATATTGCAGGCTCTACTGCCGTCTCAAAACTGGCGCAGTCATCCTAATCATGTGCTGATGAACGGCTCCGATAAACTGGATGAACCCACGAAATAGGAATGCTGCATTTTTGCAGCATCCCTATTTTATGGATCACATGATGCAATGATTACACCAGGCTATTGACGAGGAGCCGCTTGGGGATTGGGCTGCTGGTTATTTTGAGGAGCCGGATTTGGGCGCGGCTGGCGATTTTGGCTCTGCTGGCGGTTGGGCTGACCCTGGGCCGGCTGTTGTCCGGGTTGGGCTTGCTGTTGCAGGGTGCGAATGAAATTGCGGGTTTCTTGGGATGGGAAGAGGTAGATCTGGTTGAGCGCTTCGTTGTCGCTGTTTTGCAGATTTTGAATCAGTCCTTCTAAGCTGATGACTTGAATGCCGACCTTGTTGGCTAACTCAGGCTGGGAACGGCTGACTTGCTCAATCATGGCCTGAGCGTCTTCCTGGCTGAAGTAGATGGGGATGACTTCTTGCTCATCCCGACGCACGGTCAGATAAACGCCTTCTTGCTCGGTTGAGCGAGGGATAAAGAGGGGCACACCCTGGAATTGCTCTGCATTCTGGCCGCTCTGCTGAAGCAGGGTACGAGCCGCGTTAACCTGGGCTTGGGCGGCAATGAAGGCGACCTGAACTGGATTTTCCTGGTTTTCGTCGCGGCGCGCCATCTGGTAGGCCAGGGAGAGGGGCACGGGGGTTACCTGGAAGCCGTTGGCCTGCTCGGGGTTCGATTGCTTCAGGTCATTGAGGGCGGCTTGGGCGGATTCTTGGCTGACGAACATATAGACCACGGGCAAGGCATTTTCGCCGCCTTGGGTGGGACGGGTGACCAGAAAATTGCGCTCGCTATCTAGGAAAGTAAAGACCGGAACCGTGTTCAACCGCTCGACGACCTGTTCATTAGTCAAGGCCAGCACGCGGGTGTTGCCCATGATGCTAAGGGGACTAAACAGAATGCCGCCGACTAAACTCAGGGCTGCACCCCAGCGAATCAATGATTTCATATCTGCTCCTGAAAATTACACTGGCATCCAAACTGCACATGATCTTGGGTCTTGTGACTGACGCTCATGAGAGCGATCGCACCTCTAAACATAAAGGCCATTTCTGAGGCCGCTGCTGAGGCCGTTTCTAAGGGAATTGAAACCCAAAAAAGTCTGAACTATCAAAATCCCCAATCCTAACCATCTAAATCCTAAAAAGATGTCACAATTCCCTTCATCTCAATACGAGATCTAACCTGCGGCTTCCGCATTTTTTTGAATCTGCCCATTTTTTTGCATTTGCCTACGGCTTCAACTCCACTGCTGCAAGAGAATTTCCCAAAAAAGAAAATCGATTGACAAAAGTTTTAGCAAAAACTTGAGTGGAATGTGTTTGGAGACAAACCTATCCCTTGGCGATGAGTTCGCTAAAAATCCTGAAGTTCGGAGTCAGCCTCATGTTGGAAAAAACTCTCTAGAGTTGGAATTTGGGCAAGATCCGGTTGAACCTTTTGGGAAGCTAGCAAACTAGAGTTACATAATTTGTTACATTAGGCAACCATTTGGGCGATTGTTCGGAAGAGATGGGGGAGTGGGGAGTGGGGAGTGGGGAGTGGGGCGTAGATGCGGAAATGGGTTGAAGGGATGAACGGTCGGGAAACAGCGAACTTTAGCCCAAACTTAGGCCAGTTCTGCGCTCTGGTCGATGTCCTGGATGATATTTCCTCTATGACCTGCAAGTTTGG
>JALOOP010000345.1 GCA_025454315.1 Oculatellaceae cyanobacterium Prado106 | reverse complement strand
ACCCACGGCTTTGCCCTGGATGAGCAGGGACGCAAAATGAGCAAATCGCTGGGCAACGTGGTCGATCCGGCGATCGTCATCGAAGGCGGCAAAAACCAGAAGGAAGAACCCGCCTACGGTGCCGATGTCCTGCGGCTCTGGGTGTCCTCGGTGGACTACACCTCCGATGTCCCCCTCGGTAAAAACATCCTCAAACAGCTAGCCGATGTCTATCGCAAGATCCGCAACACAGCGCGTTTCCTGCTGGGCAACCTGCATGACTTCGACCCGGCGCAGCACGCCGTCCCCTACGACCAACTGCCCGAACTCGATCGCTACATGCTCCACCGCATCACCGAAGTCTTTGCCGAGGTCGAAGAAGCCTTTGAGCATTACCAGTTCTTCCGCTTCTTCCAAACCATCCAAAACTTCTGTGTCGTGGATCTGTCCAACTTCTACCTCGACATTGCCAAAGATCGGCTCTACATCAGCGACACCGAGTCCCCTCGACGGCGCAGTTGCCAGACCGTGTTGGCGATCGCTATCGAAAACCTCGCCCGTGCCATTGCCCCCGTCCTCTCCCACCTAGCCGAAGACATCTGGCAATACATCCCCTACCCCAGACCCCAAGCCTCCGTCTTTGAAGCCGGCTGGGTCAAAATGGATGCCCAATGGCAAAGCCCCGACCTGGCCACCCTCTGGGAACAACTCCGGGAAATCCGCCAGGAAGCCAACAAGGTGCTGGAACAAGCCCGCACCTCCAAGGAAATCGGCTCTTCCCTGGAGGCCAAACTGCTGCTCTATGTCACCGATCAGGATCTGCGGCAAAAGCTCACCGCCCTCAACCCCAGCAACAGCCTCAGCGGCAACCATGTCGATGAACTGCGCTACCTCTTCCTCACCTCCCAGGTGCAACTCCTAGACACCCCCCAACCCCTCGCCGACCTGAAATACCACAGCCAATCCGATGCGCTTGGCGTGGGTGTGGTCGATGCGGAAGGGGTGAAGTGCGATCGCTGCTGGAACTACTCCACCCATGTCGGCGAGTCGGCCACCCATCCGCTGCTGTGTGAGCGATGTGTTCCGGCGTTGGCTGGGGAGTTTTAGGGAGTAGGGAGTGGGGAGTAGGGAGTAGGGGAAAAGGGGAAAGGGGAAAGGGGAAAGGGGGGATCTGGGATTGTTTTGAGGAATTCGTTCTTGGAAGACAAGGGAAATTCTCTTGGCCGCTCCATCAATCAATTCAATGAATCCCCCTTCGCCTTTCCCTTGCCTTTCCTCTGCTCCATGAGGCATTCTTCAATCAATTCAGTGAATTCCCTTTCGCCTTTCGCCTTTCCCCCTTCCCCTTCTTCTTTTCTCTCCGTACCCCCACCGAGACACGGTACCCGATCGGGTGATTTTCGCTGATAGACCTGGAACCAGAGTGGGAACTTTGGAATCAGATTCTATAGCGAGAATTCATCCGAGGTTCCCCATGAACGGTGTATTTAGAAATATGTTGATTGTGTCTGCGGTTTTGTTTGCAAGCAGCAGTGCCGTTGCCCTCAAAGGTTGGTACGATTTGTCCTACCAGCCGACTGAGCCGCTGATTTTAGCGCGTCAAGCCAACTGGCAGCCGCTGATGCAGACCACCAACGATCGCGTCTTTGATTTGAAGGTAGAAGCGGGAATCATTCCGGCTCCTGTGAGTTAATCTGCCAGTTTATTTGCCAGGTTATTCTATTACGCCTCATTCCATTGCAACGTCCGCTGCTACGTTGTCTTGCCTTTATTTCACAACCTTAGAGTAAATTCAAAAACGCCAGATGCCCGACACGCATCTGGCGTTTTTTGATGGTGTCATGACGGATGAGAAGCAGGAAAGCGCTACAGTCCTCAAAATTCTCTCGATAAATCTAAAGAGCTTGCAGAATCACGGCTCTTCCAACCAATACGCTGATATGCTGAACTCCAAGGCTTAAGGAAGATGCGTTACGCTCCACTAACGCATCCTACGTTTAATTAGGCTCATCTACTTAAATCAGTTACTCTATGTAAACCTTAGCATCCTTACTGATTGGAGCGCTTCTCCCCCTAACGGTGGCTGGATTAAACCCGATCGCCTTTGCAGCCCAGCCCAATGAAGCATCCCAATACTCCGCCTGTTCGATGCTGACCTTCAGCAAAGCAATGTCGGGTTCATTCAACTCTTGGGGAAACCAAGCTTTCAGTTCAGGTTGCCAAAGTTCTTGCATTTTTGGGCGATCGCGCACCAACTCTGCCATCCCCGAAAGCGAAACATACTGCTGTTTTTCGGGCGCTGAAAAGCTAATATTGACCTGATGCTGATGCTCTACCTCATAAACCTTGTGGGAAGTTGCATCGGTAAAGAACCAGAGAACAGCATCCGGGTCGAGCGTCCCAAGGTTGGCCATGGGACGACTGCGTAAATGACCTTCATCCACCGTGACGAACATGCCATACTCAATATCTTGAATGAGTTCTTGCAGGTGATGAATGGAATCTGTTTGTTCAGTGGTAAAAATCATACTTGCTCTCTAGAAGTTCTCTAAGGAATTTGTTGGAAGCTATCTCTAATCCAATGTCACTGAAATAACGATCCGGACCGCCCCCCAACCCCCAACTTTGGGGGAGCCGAGCCTTCAAAGTCCCCCAGAATTGATGCTGCTGGCGAAATATTGCTTAACGTCCATTTCAGCGAAATTTGTTTAGAAATTGAGCTACGCCGCTGGGCTATTACCCCACCCTAACCCTCCCCTTGCAAAGGGGAGGGAACCGAACCTCCGGATTCTTTCTAAAGCTGATGCAATGAGTCAGACGGCTGGTTTCCACCCTTTGCAAGGGGGGATTAAGGGGGGTAAACCGGGAGCTTGGCGATGTTACGAAGCATTTCGCCAGCAGCATCAGAATTGGGGGATTTAGGGGGCGGTTCGCCGAGGACTTTAGCTTATTTCAGTGACATTGATCTCTAGTCAATCCTTGAACAGAATTCTGGAATCATGCTGGAAATATTAGATGTAAGTTCACCTTGTACAAGCAACGGTGACCTGCTGCGTACTAGCCATTCTCTCGATCGCATTGCCGATGCTATCTTTATCAGCGTAATCCTAGTTACCAAGGTCGCGCTATTTGCTCAGCCGACATTGATGCAGACTGTGGATAGAACAATATCCGAGAGCGTGTTAGCACTTTGCATTCCTGCGATTAAAGATGAAGAAATAAGTGACGATGAGCTTATGCTAAATGTCGGCGGCCTGTGAGAGCAATTTTCCAATCTGCTGAACCTTCTCCGCCATATCCACGGGTAAACTCATTGCTGTTTCTGAAGTATCTGCCCCTAGATCTGCCAGAATCTGGGAAATCTCGCCGCTTGTGCCTTGCTGGAGCGCTTCTTTGAGTTCTCCGAGGTCTTCGGCAATGTCGTTGCCCTGAAGCTGTTGTTGCCAGCTTTCGATGAGGGCGATCGCATCCTCCAAAGGCACCTCAGTCGGATTTGAGAGAGTGGCGATCGTGGTGTCTAGATCAACGCCTTGAGTCGAGTAAGTCATGTTTAAAAGCCTTTTCAACCAATTAATTTTGAGATTGCAATGGAATGTCCTTCCTGCTTCTATATTCGTGAACATTGACGGCTACAACATCTCTCATTTGATACATGGTTTGATCCGTAGAATGCAGTACTTCAGATGTAATAGGTCGGGTGGTACAGGGGAGGGCGATTGGCCAATCTGTTTTTGGTCTGTGAGAAATACTAGGAAATGGGCATCTTGTAGTCAAGTGGTAGTCAAGTGAATGTGACCACAGACTCAACAGCAGACTAGACAAAGCAAAGGACAAGCAACGATGCCATTTACCTACAATGGAGTTGGGACAAAGTACTATGGACGACGAGATGTCACCTCGGATGGCTCTTACATCACCACAGAATGGATTGTTTTAGCCTATATCCCGATCGCTCCCATTGGTTCTTTTCGCGTCACCCCTACGGGCAAGTCTACGCATTTGATTGTGTTTAATTCAACGGAATACTTCGTCACCCGAGTTCCCCTGAATTGGCAACAAGTCCGCAATGTTTATACCGTTGGACTCGTCATTTTTGGCGCATTCTTTGGCTTCCTTTCTCTCATTAATCGCGGCTATTCAGAACCCTCCCCTCAGTTGTCTTCTCCGTCAAACGTTGCACCAGCGGCGGGGAAGTAGTAGGGGGATGGGGAGATGGGGAGAACTGAATTTGTTGATTGCATCGTCCCGTTGCTAAGAAATCTAGCTCAAGATCACGAATTGAATAAGAAGTAATTTAGGGGGGAGAAGTGCTACTCTACAGCACTTCTCCCCCCTAAATTACTTTTACTGCTAGCGTAGTGTGCCTACGAAGTTGGCTGGGTCTTGGTCGCGGCGGTGTTGGATGGGGATGGGGGTGCCTTGGCCTTCGCCTGCTAAGGCGGCGGTTGTTTCTAGGGCGGTTCTGAGATGTTTGGCCGCGTAGATCGACATGTCTCGGGGGACAGAGACGCGATCGCGCAAATATCGTAACGCCACATCGGCTCCGGCTGGCGGTTGGCAAGGCTCATCGGTCATCATCAAAGTCAACGCACAGCGGAGGGCTTCGTCGAAAATCTGAGGAGCGGCGGGATTGACCCGGCTGAGGTTTTCGCGGTGCTTGAGAATGCGGGATAGCGCTTCTTGTCTGGCGTTTTCCGGTTCTGGATAGGCCACGTCCGGTAAGCCAAACCAGGGGCCTTCGTTGACTCGGGTTTTGTTGATTCGCATTTGGGGTTCGCCGTTTTCCCAACAGCCGCCCATTTGGGGCGGTAGATCATGGACATGGGTATGGAAATCGCTCTGAGTCCCCCGATAGGTCGGGCGGCTTTCCATCGCGTTGAACCAGGCTTGGAAACGCGGGTTCTCTTCGCGGAGGGAATAGCCTTTGTAGTAGTAGAGGCTGGCGTTCATTCGCTCCACGTAGGGCGTGAAGATGACATCGACGGTGCCGAACTCTTCCAGGAAGTAATCTCCGGGCGTGGCGCTGAGTGCGTCTTCGACAGTGGTGACAATCTCGGTAAACTTTGCCCGTCGGCGCTGGTCTTCCCAGGTGGAGTTGGAGGGATAGCAGAGCCAGTTGCACCAGGCTCGAAACAAGAGTCGCTCTAGTCGTCGCAGGGGCAGTACACGGGCATCTTCCAGGCTTTGCTGAAGCGGCCCGAAGGTTTGTTCTAGAGCATAGAGGATATCGTCGCTTTCGGTGATCAGGCGATCGTCCAAGGCCAGAGCGGGGAGCATTCCGGAGGGAACTTTGCGTTTATACCAGGCTTCCTTTTCCCCATAGCAGAACATGGTGACTTTCTCAATCCGGTAAGGGATTTGCTTTTCTTCAAGCCATAGCCAAACCTTTTGGCAGTAGGGACACCAGGCATGGTGATCGCGGTAGAGGGTGACGCGCACAGCAGACTCCGGGTGACCAAACAGACGCAGACGCGCTTGGGCATTGGTGGCACCATTGACGGGGTCAACGGTGTAGTCGGTGAGGGCTTGGAGTTCTGTCCAACTGAGAGGAGTCCGGTACATGGGGAAGACATTATCATAGAAGGTCAATCACACTATACCGTGAGTTTTTACCGCAAGTTCTTGCCTTATCTATTGTTTGGAAAGGCAATGACTGCGATCTCAGTCTGCCTAAGCCTAAATGATACTGCTGGTGAATTCCAAAAGCTTTGTTGATGCATGTTTTATTGCTCAAGCACCTGAAATGGCTGCGCTCAAAGCCTGCCCGTGAATGAATTGCAACCTATGAAGCAAGATGCATCACGGATTTGACATAGGCAGCACTTCGGGATCGTCATCAATGGACAGCAAAAACTGCACCAGATTGGTCTGATCCTGGGGCGTAAAGCCTGCTTCTGCATCGACCCAATATTCATGGCCACTACCATCGCTGTGAATGGCTTGCAGATCTGCATGGTCACGGTTAGCGGCGACGGCAACTTGGCGCAGGGTGCGATCGACCAGCACCCGCAAACTAGCCTCTGGATCAGGTTCAATATGCTGCATCAAGGTGCCTGCTAATCCCATTTGATCCGGTTGAACCACCGTAAATGATCCGTCTTCCGTTTGCTTCAGTGCGGTTTTGCTAGCCGCAACGCCTCCGTCATGCAAGTAGGGAGCCGTCACCTGGAGGCCAATCAGGTTCTGGACTTTGTAGCCGCCCTGGGGATTGCCGACGGCATAGGCTAGGTCTTGGACTCGTTGGGGCGTGATGTCGGTTGGGACGGGAATGATGTTTGGGTCGCCGGGTAGGGGCACGGGCGTGTTTGAGGGATAGGTTTGGGGAGGAACGAAGATTTGAGGGAATTTGGCCAGGGCGATCGCACGGGAAGGTTGAGCCTTGATCTCATCTTCGGGAATGACATCGTGATTGGTAAAGTAACGGCCTGTGTGACAGGTGGCGCAACTGGATTGGAAAATCTGGGAGCCACGCTGGAGAGATTCTGAACTGAACGGGGTTGTATTCGGTGGGGGAGACAGGGTGTTTTGATATGCAGACATGGCGTTGATCTCTTCGCCCACTGGGTATCCGGGGGTTCCTGCCATCAATCCATCGAGCATAAAGATTGTGCCTTTGGGATATCCCGGCATTTTGATGACTCGGTTCATGCCGGGTTGTCCCGATGTTGGATCGACGGTTTCAAAGAAGCTGGAAGGTTTGGCTCCTTGGGGTAAACGAAACTTGGCATCAGCCGCATTTTGCAGGATGGCACCCAGGTAGGTTTCCTTGTCAATTCCCAATAAGTCCTGACTAATGTTGCCTCCGGTGGTGGGATCGGAATTGGTGGCATGGACATTGTTGTTCAGGGTGGATAGCCCATGAAACGATCCGATTGAGGCAAAGCCGCTCCAGCCATAAGGCCAGGTGTCAAAGGTATAGGAAGAAGGATTTTGGGAAGGGTTGTTGACGTTATCCGCCGTGGAGTCAAAATTGCCCGGTGCCCAGGCGAGAAACTGAGCATCAACCGCGTCTTCCAATGGCTGGGCATCGGGGAGGACGGCTGTTTGACCAGCGGCGTTGATGTAGGGGCGATCGCCCTTTGGAATACTCAGAGGATTCACCCCAGTTTGGCGAAACATTGCGGCTGAATTGGTCGCCATCGCCTGCAGCAACCCTGTATCCAGATCCGCATTGGGCGCGCCTTCGATAATTTTGCCTGTGGCCTTGTCCAGGGTGGCGTGGCAGAGCGCACAGGTCAATCCCACCTGGATTTGAGTCCCCCGCTTGAAGGTTTGCATCCCCAGAGGAATCAAGGCTTTTTCAAGAACATCTAATCCCGTATCGACCTTGGTTCCTGCTTTAAACAGTCGTCCTCCAATCGTCGCATCCTGATCGATCGGCACCTGTAGATTGGTCGTTGCCTTGCCGCCCAGGTCTGCGATTGCCCTCCCCATACTCCAGAGATTCAAGGGCCCCCCTAAAACGCCCATGACATTGGTAAAAAAATACTCGTTGCCAAAGGTTTCCCGGTAAAAGCTGTCGCGTCCTAAATCGATCAAATCTTGGGTGATGGCGATCGCTCCATTCTCCGGTGCCAGCAGTTGTTGTCCTTCTTGCGTTTGTAAAAGCTGATTGGCCTCTGTTGGACTCACCGTAATTCCCATGACATCATAGGAATCCACAGATTGAGACGCGGGTTGTACCAGGGGAGTCAGGGTACTGCTGAGCAGGGGCGCTCGGGTAGGGAAGGTGACTTTGAGGGCATAGCCAAGGGCGATCGCCGCCAGCACCACCAGCACTGTCAAAAGAGGCCACCGTGATTTCATGTCCTATCCCCCAAGGATGTGTATCTACCCCAAGCACCATTACTCTAGGGGAAAGGTCAGTTTCTAGCTTCTATCTTTTGGGGGAACCAAGCCTTCAAAGTCCCCCAGAATTGGGGGATTTAGGGGGCGGTTCGCCGAGGACTGTGGCTTATTGAGGACTGTGGCTTATTAAGGAGAAACGTGAAAAGAGTCATTTAGCAAAAGAA
>JALOOP010000344.1 GCA_025454315.1 Oculatellaceae cyanobacterium Prado106 | reverse complement strand
GCCTAACAACCGATCGCCCATGAACATCCATAAACATCCATGAACATTAGGCTATAAATCTGGGGGGCGATCGCCTATGCACTCAATGAGTCTCTCCATCTCGGAATGACAGGCTTGTAGTAAGGACTTCAGTCCTTACAAACCAGTATCTAGCCCCATAAATCAGGAAACTAAAACCTGGAAAAACAAGTAATTCCCTGGCTAATTTGTCAACCTTCATGAATGGATAAGGGACTGCATCTACGGGCGTGCTTGGAGCGAAGTCAGTTCGAGGTTCTGTCAGCTTTGACTGGAAAATCCATGCCTATCAGTCGCAAACGCTTCACCACCTTTGTTGCCAGTTTAATAAGAGAACTTCGTATATCCAGTCGCTCCCTCCTCCAAAAGGATGAGACAACCGTCAGGAAGTCAGCCGATCGAAGGAGAACTTTCAGGAGGGGTACACAGCCCTTGAATTGGAACGTTTTGACGATGTGCAACAACGATCGCTCAACCTAAGATGAACACATCGAAACACGAGAGGCGCACCAAAAACGAACACAGAGTTAGCCTTGAGTGTCACCTATCTAACTAAGGAGTAAATCCATGTCCTACGAAATCAATCCCCAAGTTGCGATCGAACTCTCTGAACAAGAACTCGACACCGTTGCAGGTGGTCTGGATCTAAGCAACTTCAAAGGTCTACTGTCGAGCGAAACGACTGGATTCAAACAGCGCAACATCGGAGCTATGACCCAAACCTCCTCTGGCCCCAACGGCAGCACCACAGGCTCCGTTTCCTTCGTAGAAGAAATCGAAACCTTCGCGGATCAATTCCTGGCACTCGGTTAATTCACGCTACGTTCAACGTCCGACGAATCGCACACTACACATTCTTATCTTAAGGAGCAAATCCATGTCTCACGAAATCAATCCTCAAGCCGCGATCGAACTGTCTGAGCAAGAACTGGACACCGTTGCAGGCGGTTTGGATCTGAGCACCTTCAAAGGTCTGCTGTCGAGCGAAACGACTGGATTCAAACAGCGCAATATTGATGCCATGACCGAAACCACCTCGGGGCCGAACGGCAGCAGCACGAGCAGCGTTAGCCTCATCAGCGAAATTGATACCTTCGCAGATCAGTTCTTGGCTTTGGGCTAACCTTTAGTTTGGCAGATGGAGGATGGGTTAGCACCCGGCCATGCCGGATAAGATTCAACAGGCTGGCGATCGCTCACCCATCCCTTCCAGCTCTCAATCTCTCAAAACCCATCATTTCTCTAGATTAAATTCTCAAAATCACCCAGGAGCTTATCTATGACTGTCGATCGCCCCTTCCCTCCCACAGATATCGCGACCGCTCCCGAAGCCTCACCGATGAGCGATCGCTCCTCCCTTCCTGTTGAACTCACCGAACAACAACTCGATGAAGTCGCCGGAGGCTTAGACATTTTCCTATCCGGTTCCTTCTTTGAAGAAAACACCCAAACCTTACTTCAAGATGGTGGATGCAGCCGTCCGTCTAGCTTCGGCTTCCGTTCCAGCCAGATCTTTACAGGGGCGTTTCAATTCATTGGACTGGGCATCAAAACCCAGGAAGATGCCGCATTAGTCGGTAGTTTTCTCAGCGGATTATTTGGCGGCATGTTCGGTAGAAGACGCAGATAGTTCGATTGCATAAGCTGAGAGGGTTTAGAACTATCCCTTTACGGTTCAAGAGATACCATGCCGAACTTTAATCGCCGCCTTCTGGGAGTAAACCTATGACAGCAGTTCTCCTAAAAGAACTCAGTAACAGCGACATTGATTGGATGCTCGAAACAGGACAATGTCGCGAGATCGAAGCGGGCGATGTTTTGATGCATCCTAGACAGCCCATTACAGCGCTCCATCTGTTATTAGACGGAGCCATGAGCGTTTCCATTCAGCAGCCGAACGACAATCCTCTCGGTCGCGCCTTTGCAGCCCTAGAAGGCGGTTCCATCAGCGGTCGCGAAATCGCTCGACTCAACAGCGGTGAAATGATCGGTGAACTTCCCTTTGTCGAAACCTATCTCCCCTCGACCACCGTCACCGCCCTCCAGCGATCGACCATCCTCTCCATTCCCCAGTCCCAACTCGCCCAAAAACTCCAGCAGGATATCCCCTTTGCGGCTCACTTGTATCGTGCTTGTGCAGTATTACTTGCCAATCGATTAGAACAAATTATCCAGCAAGTTGGCCAAACAACCCTTGTTCTCAGCCGTCCCCAACTGCGAGAAATTCTGTTCATTTTTGCAGAATTGCATGATAGCGATATTGATTGGATGGTGACGGTCGGACAGGTGATGCAGGTGCCAGCCGGGAATGTTCTAATGCAGGCCGGTAGACCTGTGGATGCTTTGCACATTGTGTTGAGTGGCCGGGTCGCTTTGGTGTCTGCGGAGGGCGATCGCAATCCCCTCGCCCGAGCCTTTTCCCACTTAGAAAAGGCAGAGGTCATCGAACAAGAACTCGCCCAACTCTCACGGGGAGACATTGTCGGAGAATCTCCGTTCATCGAAGCCCAACCCCCAGCGGTCACCGTTCGCGCCTTGGAGGATTCCTGTGTCCTCACCATTCCACGATGGCGATTAGCGGCCAAACTTCTGCATGACACCCGCTTCGCCGCTCGTTTTTATCGCGTTCTATCTGTCCTACTGGCCGACAAGCAGCAAGCCTTAGTCAGTCGCCTGGGCTACGGTCGCCTCACCTACAGCACCGGACAACGCCTCGATGAAGCCATGAACTACGAAAACGAACTCAGCCCCAGTTTTCTGGAACAAGTCTCGTTAGCAGGAGCCAGGTTTGATTGGATGCTGAAGCAAGTCCGAGTGAAGTAAGAGGGTGGATGGGTGGATGGGTGGATGGGTGTTTTAATGCATCCCTTTTCTTAAACACAAGAAATTCTATAAGAGTGAATTTTTATATGCGTGGATGAGTCCATCCTTCTTTACCCATCCACCCATCCACCCTGTTACCCATCCACTCCCCACTCCCCACTCCCCACTCCCTACTCCCCGCTCCCCGCTCCCCACTCCCCCTCAAGAATGGAGAACTCACAATGGTTGCACCTGGAAATAATTTATTTCGTAAAGAAGCATTAGAACGGGCTTCGTCGCCGGAACGGTTGGATCAATTGATTCAGGTGGTGAGTCCGAAGAAATGGTTGTCTTTGGTCGCGTTTGGGTCGTTGATTGGGGTAGGGTTGTGTTGGAGTGTCTTTGGCCGGATTCCGGTGACTTTGACGGGTAGGGGCGTTCTGGTGTATCCCAGTCAGGTGATGAATCTTCAGGCTCCTAGTAATGGGCAAATTGTGGCGGTGAATGTGCAGACGGGCGATCGCGTCAAAAAAGGCCAGATCATCGCCACAATCGACCAATCCGAACTGCAAAAACAAATTCAATTAGCACAGGCTAAACTAGCTGAACTACAGGTACAAGACCAGGATGCAACTCGGCTACAGTCCCAGCGGAACCTGTTGGCACAGGCGGCGATCGCCCAACAGCGACAAACCATCCAGCAAAGCCTACAAACCGTCCAAACCGTAACGCCAATTCTGCGGGACAAGGGACTGGGGGCGATTCAGCGCGATCGCCAAAACCTCCAGCGGCGGCTTGCCACCCTCCAAGATCTCGCTCCAACGCTACAGGAACGCATGGCAAAACGACAAGAGTTGTTTAACGCAGGTGCCATCCCAGAAGATACAGTTTTACAAGCGCGACAACAATACTTAGATGCATTAGCTCAGATAAATGAAGCTGAATCGCAGCTAAAACAATTGGATGTTCAGGAAGCGGATGCTCAACGGAATTATCTTCAGAGTGTTAACTCAATCGAAGAATTACAGTCGCGATCCAAGGAGTTAGACACACAAGTGCTCAATCAGGCTGAACAGGATCTTGCGGCTGCGACGAATCGTAAAAAAGAGATTCAGGAAACCCAAAGATTGATTGCTCAGTTGGAACTACAACTAGCCAAAGATAGCCAAATCAAAAGCGAATACGATGGCCGCATTATTGAGTTGACCGCAGCACCGGGACAGGGATTGCAGGCGGGGATGCGAATTGGGGCGATCGCCGCTCAAACTCCCGGTTCCAAGCTGATGAATGTCGCTTTTTTGCCTGTCAGCGAAGGTAAAAAGGTCAAGGACGACATGACGGTTCAAATCACGCCCACTACCGTCAAACGGGAAGAATTCGGCGGCATTATGGGGAAGGTCACCGATATCTCTGCGTTTCCAGTGACGCAGGACGGTGCCATTCGGTTGGTGGGCAATCCCGATATTCTGCCCGGTGTGATGACGGAAGGTCCCCAATTGGCCGTTGTTGCTAACCTGGAAGCTGACGCTGATACCTTCAGCGGATTGCGCTGGTCTTCTTCACGCGGCCCCGAACAGCAAATGACACCGGGAACGACGACCACGGTGCGAATCACGGTGGAATCTCGTCCGCCGATTACGTTTGTGATGCCGATTCTGAAAAATTGGACAGGATTGTGATGGAATCTGAGTTTGTTGATCCTTGAATTCGTTCTAGAAACATCCTTCGCAACAGTGATATAACAATGAACAGGCTAACTCCTAAACCTGCCCAACGTAAACCTGCGATCGCCCCCACCCCCACTCTCCTGCAAATGGAAGCGGTCGAGTGTGGAGCCGCAGCGCTTGGCATTATTCTGAGTTATTACAACCGGATCGTGCCCTTGCCAGAACTGCGCCAAGCCTGCGGAGTCTCGCGGGATGGCAGCAAAGCCTCAAATATTCTGGGTGCGGCGAGACATTATGGCTTAGAAGCAAAGGGGTTTAAGGCGGACTTAACGACCCTGTGGGATCTGCCGTTTCCCCTCATTGTCTTTTGGAATTTTAATCACTTTTTGGTGGTTGAAGGCATTCAAAAAAAGGGGGAAGATGCCCGAGTTTTCCTCAACGATCCAGCAACCGGACGACGAGTTGTTTCACTGGAAGAATTCAACGAAGCGTACACTGGGGTTGTCTTGGTTTTTGAGCCGGGTGCGGCTTTTCAGCCAGGAGGTCGCCATCGAGATCTGTATCGGGCGCTCTGGGAAAGGCTTCAGGGATCTCTAGGAGCGTTAGTGTTCTGTATCCTCACGGGGTTATTTCTGGTTATTCCAGGATTGGCCATGCCTGCCTTTTCCCAGGTCTTTATCGATAATGTTCTCATTCAAGAACGCGATGAATGGTTACGTCCTTTGATCCTGGGTATTCTGGTCACCGCGATCCTCAGTGGATTTTTAACCAGGCTGCAACTTCAGTTGTTGCGTCGTACCAAAATTAAATTATCCATGGGCATGTCCAGCCGATTTCTTTGGCATATTCTGCACTTGCCCGTGAGCTTCTACGATCAGCGGTTTGCTGGGGAAATTAGCAGCCGGGTGCAGTTGAATGATAGTCTTGCCGATCTGCTCTCTGGGAAACTGGCGACGACGGCGATCGCAACCGTCATGGTGATCTTTTATGCGATCGTCATGTTGCAATATGATGCCGTTCTAACGCTGATTGGCATCGCCTTTGTGATTATCAATCTATTAGCGTTGCAATGGGTATCACGGCAACGAGTTGATACTAATATGAAGCTGATGCAGGAACAGGGAAAGGTCAGTGGCGTGGCTATTTCCGGACTACAAAGTATGGAAACGCTGAAAGCTTCAGGACTGGAATCCGATTTCTTTTCTCGCTGGTCGGGCTACTATGCCAAAGCCGTCAATGTGCAGCAAGAGATGGATGTGATGAACCAAACGTTGGGGATTTTGCCTTCGGTGCTGTCGGCGATCGCATCCATGCTCCTCCTGGTGATTGGCGGCTTTCGCGTCATTGACGGAGCGCTGAGTATTGGGATGCTGATTGCTTTTCAATCGCTGATGCAACAGTTTATGGAACCCGTGAATACACTGGTGAGTTTAGGCAGCGATTTACAGGAAATGGAAGGCAACCTGAATCGTCTCGATGATATCTTACAGAACCCTATGGATGTTGATCCAGAACCTTCATTGATGTCCTTAACTCAGCCCCGACTCCAAGGCTATCTGGAATTACGAAATCTCACCTTTGGCTACAATCAAGCTGGAAAGCCCTTAATTGAAAACTTGAATCTCTCGCTGAAACCCGGACAACGAGTCGCGTTAATTGGCGGCAGTGGCTCCGGCAAATCAACCGTTGCAAAATTGGTCTGTGGACTTTACCAACCCTGGTCGGGTGAGATCTATTTGGATGGACAGGCGCGATCGCAAATCCCCCGTCCCATCATTGCCAATTCAGTTGCCTACGTTGAACAGGGCATCCATCTGTTCTCGGGCAGCGTGCGCGATAATCTGACGCTTTGGGATACGACGGTGAGCGATCGCCAACTCATCCAAGCCTGCCAGGATGCGGCCATTCATGAAGTCATCCAGGCTCTACCCAATGGCTACAACACGAATCTCCTCGAAGGTGCCAGCAATCTCAGCGGCGGCCAACGACAGCGTCTGGAAATTGCCCGTGCCCTGGTCAATCAGCCAACCCTGCTGGTCATGGACGAAGCCACCAGTGCCCTGGATACAGAAACGGAGAAAATTATTGATCAAAATCTGCGATTACGCGGCTGTACTTGTTTAATTGTCGCCCATCGTCTCAGCACCATTCGCGACTGTGATGAAATCATTGTCATGGAGCAGGGGAAGGTGATTCAACGAGGTACGCATGAGGAATTAAAACAAAGGGAAGGTCATTATTTGAATTTGATTCGCAGCGAAAGCTGATGGATCTGCGTTGCTGAGTTACGCTATTGTTTTGGCAAATAAAGTGAAGGCGTTGTGCCCAGCGCTCTCTGCAAAAGATGGCCTGTGTCCCAGTTCTTCAATGCCGACTCCGGGGCTATGGTGCTGTGGGGATTCCACGTTTCTGGGCATGGCGACGAACCTGATGGAAAAGGACGCTTCTAGTTTAACCTGCTCGTCTTCCTATGCAGAAGGCTGAGTTTAGATTGGGGAGGTGAAGGTTGATTTGCTCTAATGAGCCAGAGGGGGTGATTATTCTGATAGTTGAGGCATTTGATGAGATCCTCAAGAGGGTTGGGTCTGGAGTTGTTCAATTTCGGCGATCGATAGACCTGTGGTTTTGCTAATGGTTGGCAGATCCAGGATGCCGAGGAGGGAACGGGCGATCGCTTGTTTTTCCTCCAATCTACCTTCGGCTTTTCCTTCGGCTCTTCCTTCGGCTTTTCCTTCGGCTTTTCCATCTAGTTTTGCTTTTAGAATGGCATTGCGGTTGTCATGCAGGAACATCTCGCGTTTTTCCAGGATTTCTAGCTCTCGTTTGCTGAGTTTGCTTTGTTGTGCCACGGCGAAAGCATGGTGGATGGCCGGGACTTCATCCATGATGGGCGGCACGGTTTTGTGTTGATTGGCCGATTGTAGAAAATAAAGCCATTTGTCCGTGAGGGTTTCGAGATCGTCTAGCGCCTTGGTAAATTTGGGGAGTTCGACAAAGACCAGCTCAATGTCATCGCTGTAATCGGTGAGGTCATCTTTCTCCTTTAACCGATACCGGGAAATCACCTTGGAGCTATGGTCAAACATCTCAAAGTCGGTGATGGTGAGGGCAATGATGGGGTTCAGGAGGGTGTAATCTTCGCCAACGGAGAGTTGAATGGAAAAGGCTTTTGCTGCATTGTAGAGAACACGCTTTTCAAATCCCAGCACGTTCAAAACTTGCATCTCAATGATGACGGTCTTGTTTCCTGTAATGGTTGCTTTCACATCCAAGTAGGAGTCTTTGATGCCCTGAATCCGAGGCGCTTGGTAGGGATCGAGGATTTCTAGATCCAAAATGACTTCACGTTCTTGGTAGAGGATGGCGTTCAAGAAGCTGATCAAGATGTCTGTGCTCTGTTTGGAGCCAAAGATCTTCTTGAAGGCCAGCAATTCCAAATTCAGATTTTGACAAAGAGTAGAGCAAGCAGGAGAATTAAGAGGACTTCAAACAGAGAAGCAATATGGAGCCAATGACGCTAAG
>JALOOP010000343.1 GCA_025454315.1 Oculatellaceae cyanobacterium Prado106 | reverse complement strand
CTCCCCACTCCCCACTCCCCACTCCCCACTCCCTACTCCCTACTCCCCACTCCCCACTCCCTAGATCACCCGCCAGGGGAAGGGCACTTTGTGAAAAGGCGGTGTTATCGTTTGAGGGAATTCCTTAACTCATCAGCAGTAGGCTCGAAAAAGATGACCAGCACCCTTCTTGGTTCACGCACCGTTACCCCTAGTGCGGCGCAGATTGAACAGACTCAACGGGCGATCGCGGCCTATGTTCAGCAGATTGATGCCAACCCCGATCGCCGTCAAGGTGCCTACCCATACAGTCTCTTTCACCCCGCCGGAACGCCAATTTTGGGAACGGTGATGATTTTTCATGGCTTTAGTGCCCGACCTCACCAAATGTGGCGCTTGGCGGATTATCTGTTTCAAAATGGCTTCAATGTTTACCAACCTTCGATCGCGGGTCATGTTTACCTGCCGCCCAGCAAACATTGGTGCCAGGTCGATCTCAAGCCCGAGATTGCGAACCCCCTGCGGGAAAAAATCCTCCAGGACCCAGTTCTCCAGCTTTATTTAGCCAATCTGGCCGCGACAGAAAACTTTACTCGCCCCAGTTACACCCAGCGAATGGCGCTGATGGCACGGCTCAAAGTCCTGGAACCCAACCTGGAACAGATTGTGGCGTCTATTCAAGGCGATGATGACGCGGCCTTCAACCTGTTTTTTGACTCCAATCACATGAACTATCTCTACGACGCCCAGGCGCGTCTAGCAGACCTCGATGCCATGCCAGGAGATATCTTTGCCGTTGGGCTTTCGGTAGGCGGGTCGGTAGCGCTGGGGATTGCTGCCGATCGCCCCGATCGCGTCAAGAAAACGGTGGTCTATGCGCCTTTGCTGGAAATCTATGGCGAAGATCGGCGTAATTATGTCAATTTTGCAGGGCCGCTGGACATCAAAGAGCTAGGCTGGGATCCAAATCTGCGGTTTCCCGTGGGTGCCCTGACGGCAGCGGCGCGTTTCGGCAAATCCTATGTGCTAAAACAAACCCAATCCCTCAGTCTGGTGCCCACGCTCATGGTGCTAACCGAAAACGAAGATGCGGCTGACATTGAAACCAATCAGGACTTCTTTAAGGCGATCGGAGGTCAACGTCAGGGTCATCAACTCCACCTCTATCCCGCCTCGGATCTAGTGCCCCATCCTATGGTCGATCCGACGGAAGTTAGTCAGGGGATGAGTAATCGCTTTTGGCAGAGTCTTTACCAGGAAACTTACCGCTTCCTCAAAGAAGGCGAAGCGCATTTGGAGAATCTGGAGCAAATCGCTCAAGACGAGCAGTTGCCATTGGTTCCGAATCTCTAAAGGCTTTCTAAAGCATGAATCGATTCCTGCTTTAAGGTTGGGGTAGATATAATTCACCCCAACCTTACCATGCTGCAATGATCCGTAAAGGTCTTGCAATTAAGTTCTAGAAAAATAATACTTATTAGTCCGGATGCTGTGTCCTCAATTAAGAAATATTCCAGGAGAGAATGTATTGGAGTATCTATGGACATTGAAAGTCGTCATAAGGTTCTTTGCACCTACTTTGAGGGACGAGATTGGGATCGGAACGGTGAATATGTCCTTAAGCGAGAACTTGTTTTGATGCGGGAGCAACTACTGCCTAACTATCCTTACGTCATTGAAGATGAATGGGAAGTAGAACCTGGTCGAACCGATAAGGGGCGAGGAGACTTAGTTTTTTCAGATGGGATGGGGAGATTTGCCGTTGTTGAAGTAAAGTGGCTTGATCTTCTAGATCACGAGCAATCTGAATCAACCCGGAATGGAGATACCCGCAGGGTAAGTAACCGGAAGAAACGACGTAAGGTTGAGAAGCAGGCTCTTGAGTACGCTAAAGCTTATGAAGAAACTCAGTTAAGAGAAGATGTTACCGTGCTCCAGGTAGAAGCCTATCTGTTTACGAACGACTACGATCGACCAAAACGGATAAATCGAGAAGAAAACTTGTAGACTCTAAATGAGAGCAATACGGGACTTTAGAGAACAAGATTCATGAATCGCGTTGTAGATTAACAGGCTGCATGTGACTGGGATAGCCTTGAATGGGTTTGAGTTCTGGGGATTTGTAGGTCAAGGCTTTGCTGGTTTGTTTTTTGAGGGAGACTAGAGATTCGGCCATTTTCACCGCTGCTGCCACGGCATCAATCACGGGAACGCCGAGGCGGTGTTCTAGTTCGTGATCCAGGCCGCTCATGCCAGCACAGCCCAGGCAGAGGGCTTCGGCTTTGTCTTGGGCGATCGCCACTCGTCCCACGGCTTCCAGGGCATCTAGCGTGGCTTGTCTAGCGGTTTCGGTTTCAACCACGGCCAACCCTGTGGTGCGAATGGAGACACAGCGATGGGCAAAACCAGTGCGGTGAATTGTCTTTTCGATCATGTCTAAGATCCGATGTCCCGTGGTCACCACACCCCAGCGCGCGGCCACCATGTTGGCGACATACATGCTGGCTTCGGCAATGCCGACGACGGGTTTGCGCGTCACCTCCCGCGCTGCTTCGACACCCGGATCGCCCCAGCAGGCAATGATAAAGGCATCAAATTGGGATTCGGAGAGAATTAGGGTTTCTAAGATGCCGGGGATCGCTAAATACTCGTCGTAGTAGCCTTCGATGGATTGAGGCCCGATTTGGGGTTGGGTGGTGACAATTTCAGTGCCTGGAAAACGCGCCGACTGAGCGGATTCATCAATGCCTTGGGTCATGGCGGCAAAGGTGTTGCCGTTGATCACTTGAATGCGAATGGGGTGAGTCATGGGCGGTTTTTCAGAACTCCTATGGACTTGTGGCGTTGTTTTATTATTTCAGAAATAGATCCGGCAAATTCACGTCAGATCGGTCAAATATCAACAAGACTATCAAGAGTCTATAAGCTTCTTTTAGCCTGCTTGACAGGAAGATTTTCCGTCCGTATATCCTGATACAGACCCGTATTTCAGATGATTGCAGAGCGGGGTTGTAGATCGGGGCTATGAAATGTTGTGTGGTGGCTACGCCACCACACAACATTTCATAGCTGAATTCAGCAACGCCGCAGATCAAGAAAGTTTCCTTGTCGTACCCTGGAGTCTAAAATGCCGACGAGAATTATTGGAACACCTACTCGGGATGTGATTGCAGGCGATCAAAACCTGGCTGACCTGGCCGATATTATCTTTGGACTGGCGGGCATCGACACGCTGACCGGGAGAACTGGCAACGATCGCATTGACGGGGGCGCAGACTTTGATGAGATCGCTGGCAATGAGGGTGACGATCGCCTCTTGGGGGGTGGCGGTGGCGATGTCATTGGCGCAATCACTCGATCCCTGCGGCTGAATGGAGTGATTACCTATCAATATTCCCAGACCGAATCTGGCAATGATGTGATCTACGGCGGTGGCGGTAGTTCCAATGCGGCTGATAGTGATGACTATATTGCGGGAGGAGATGGCAATGACAGAATTTTTGGACAGTTGGGTGACGATGTTTTAGGCGCAGTAAGCTTCAGCAATACCTTCCGGATTATCAGAAATGGCTCCATGGTAGACACGACCATTGACCTGCTGGTGGGCAGCGAGGAAGGCAATGATGTGATTGATGGGGGTGAAGACGATGATTTCTTAGCTGGGGGAAATGGCAACGATCGCCTGTTTGGGGGCAATGGCAACGATTATTTGGGTGATTTCCTCTATGAAACCAATTACACCACCACCAATGGCAATGGCACAATTGCAGCAATCGGATCAGAAGCAGGCGCGGATACCTTGGACGGCGGCGAGGGCGATGATGTGTTGGTCGGTGGTCAGGGCAACGATCGCCTCTTGGGGGGCAATGGCAACGACAGTCTCAATGGCTATCCCCGCATCAACAGCCCCCAACCCGCGAATGAGAGAGACACGTTGACGGGCGGTGCTGGAGCCGATCGGTTCATTCTAGGAACAGGCATTAATGCCACCACGGGCGGCGGAGCATTTTATATCAGTTCGGCTGCACTGAGCCGAAATGGAGTGGGCGATCGTGCCCTCATCACCGACTTCAACACCGCTGAGGGAGACAGCATCCAGCTTTTTGGCAATGCCGCCCTCTATTCCATTGCCGCATCTCCCTTCCGAACCATTCCTGGAACAGCTATCTACTACGGTGCAGGCGCTACTCGCAATTTGGTGGCGATCGTACAGGGAGAAAGCTTTAGTAACTTCAATGTTGGCTTTACCTTCATCCCCGTTTAGAGTCTACCGTTATGGTCACAGGCAGTCATGCCCTGTGGACTGAATTGGTGATTCTATGACAATTTCATATGAAGACGCACGTTATCGTGGGCTGTGTTAGCGGAGTGTAACGCCTCAGGAGCGATGATGTGTGTCTTCACATCAATTCGATATCAATCCGATATTAGGTTTGAGTCAAGAAATTGGCTGCTCCCAAATTCAAATTACCTCCCTTCAGAAGGGCAATTAATCCTCCATTTCCCAGTCCTCCAGCAGCGCCATTTTCGTTGTAGAATAGGCGGCCTTGCGATCGCACATACACCACCAAAGCCGCGCTGCTCTCAGCGGCTGCAAAATTTTGCACTGCCGCAAAACTCACGGTTGATCCTAGCGCTGTAAAAGTTTGGCGATCCAACACAATCCGATCCTGACGGCGATTAAAATCTAGAATTTTGTCGCGCCCGTCTGATTCCTGAAATGATCGTCCTGTATCAAACACAAAGCGGTCGCGCCCCTCCCCTCCAGAAAGAATATCCTTGCCTCTCCCACCAGAAATCACATCATCACCGCCCAGTCCCGTGATTCGGTCTTTGCCGTCATTGCCGTTGAGTAGATTGCGTTTACTGTTGCCTATGATGCGATCGTTTCCAGCCGTTCCTAGAACGGTAGTAAAACTATTCGCGTCTTTGATTCTGCCGTTCACCTGGGGTGAGCTTTTGATTTTCAAGGTGCCTTGATCAAGGTTGACTTCAAGGGGAGATCGGGTTTCTTTGGAACCATCAACCATATTGGAATTATCAGATGT
This sequence comes from Oculatellaceae cyanobacterium Prado106, assembly GCA_025454315.1. Classification (GTDB taxonomy): domain Bacteria; phylum Cyanobacteriota; class Cyanobacteriia; order Elainellales; family Elainellaceae; genus Prado106. The sequence goes on along the minus strand of JALOOP010000343.1, from coordinate 2,983 downwards.
CGTTTTAAGCAGAACCAGATTCGTCCGGTTGAGGACAACGGCTGCATTAGTTCCACCGCTATTCATCGCCACAAAATCCAGCTTGCGGTCTTGATCCACATCCCCGATCGCCAAATCAGAAGGCTCAACCCCCACCGTCGTCTGCACAAAGCTCGGAAAGAGTCCCTGCCCATCGCCCAGCAGCACCGTTGTGGTTCCCGTACTAAAATCAGGCGTAATCAAATCCAGCTTGCCATCCCCATTCCAATCCGCCGCCTGAATCGAAAGCGCCTTCCCCCCCACCGACAGATCCAAACGGCTCTCAAACGCCCCCTTGCCGTCGCCCAGCAACAGCGCCGCATTCCTTCCGGTCGCAGACAAGTTAGAAACCGCCACATCCAATTTCCGATCTTGGTTAAAATCCCCCAGCGCAATCCCAGTAGGAGCCGTGCCAATGTTTCCGACCGTGTAGCTTTTGCCACTGCGAAACTCGCCGTTACCCTTGCCCAGCAGTACGGTAATGGAATCGGCATAGAAATTCGCGGTGATCAGATCCAGATTGCCATCTCCATCCAAATCACCGACCGCAACCGAATAGGGCTGGGTCTTTTCATCCACCGTGACGCGATCGGCACTGCGGAACTGCCCGTTACCCTGGTTCATCAGCACCGACACTTCAGTTTCGCCCGTGGTGGCAGTCACCAAGTCCGGTCGGCCATCTTTGTTGAAATCTCCTACGGCCAGCGATCGCGGCTGATCCCCCACCTTCAGCAAAGTCGGCAACCCAAACGTTCCATTGCCATTCCCCAGCAGCACCGCAACCTCGTCGGTGTCCCGTTGAGCGATCGCCACATCCAGCTTCCCATCTCCATTGAAATCCGCAGAGACAATATCAAAGGCACTCGATCCCCCAGATTCAGCCAGCGTCGTCTCAGCAAAGCTGCCCTGCCCATTACCCAAAAACACCGCCAAATTCTTGCTCAGCGCATTTCGCAAAGGCACCACCAAATCCAGATCCCCATCCCCATCAAAATCGCCCAAAACCGAGGCAAAGGATTTGCCGCCCAAGGGCAATTCAGCGGCAGCATTGAACTTGAGGCTAGAAGGATTGCTGATTTCAGTAGACATAGGATGGCTGCGCTTCAGAGGGTTATTTTTGAACCCAGAGAGCATAGCGTACCTTTTCTAAAAATTCATCCCAGGATTTTCGGGGAGTGGGGAGTGGGGAGTGGGGAGTGGGGAGTGGATGGGTAACAGGGTGGATGGGTGGATGGGTAAGGGAGGATGGACTCATCTGCATCTCAAAAAATTCCCTTCTATAGATAGAATTTCTTGTGTTTAAGAAAAGGAATCCCTTGAAATACCCATCCACTCATCCACCCATCCACCCATCCACCCATCCACCTTTCCCCTGTCTTCCCTCTGCGTCTCTGCGTCTCTGCGATTTAAATCTTTCCCCTTGCGTTGCTCAGTGCCCGATATCTAAAACAAGGAAATAGCTAACCAACCGATCGCCACTAAAACTAGCATTTCGGTTAAGAATTTTTCAGCAAGGCTGCGATCGTCGAGTTTCTTTGGTTTTTCGGTTGGTTAACTGCTAGATATAGCGTGAACAAGGCAAGTCTATACGCTGAGGCTGGAGATTGCAACTGATATTTTGTGATGAGATGGTGTAGAAAAATACTTCGATCGCTGAAAATGCCCCAGTCCATAGGGTTGGCGCTAGGAGCCAGTTTAAAAATCTTTAAACTTTCCAAGGTGCCATCTCTGATCTATCTGGCTCTTCATTTTTGCATCACAGTCTGATCAGAATTAGGATAGGATTCGCTAAGTATTTGATCCGACTCTTTACCTCTTAGAAGAATCCCGCTTTTACCCCTTGATGATCACTCAGGGCGGGAAATGTGATCTTTAGAATTTCGTTGAAATACCGTTCATGCGATCGCTCATAGAACAACAACGGAATGTTCAATCGCAAGTTTTGGATTTTGTGAAAGAACAATACTATAGGGAACGATGGATCGCTTTTTCCCCATGCCAAGTTCTAAGAGCCTGCTCAGATTCATCCTGCCATAACTTAATACCAGATCTTTTGTCATCTCATATTATTTCGCCATCTAATACCCTTTCATCATCTAATATCATTTCATCATCCAATCTCATCTGCATCACTCGGTGATTCTCATGTCTGGGAAAGGCAGTAGAAATTACCTTAGAATAGTCAGTGTTGTGCTTGATCCATCTGACTCTATGCCTTCCCCCTTTCCCGGCATGAATCCTTACTTGGAACATCCCGATCGCTGGTCAACCATGCATAATCGGCTGATTGTGGCGCTGGCAGATATGCTAACGCCCCAGTTGCTTCCCAAGTATCAGGTTGACATTGAAAAAAGGGTGTATGAGGTAATCGGAGCCAATTCGCTGCTGGTGGGTCGTCCAGATGTTACGGTGCAGCGACCTCGCGGGACTGTTCCGCCAGTGGGGGCGATCGCAGTTTCTCCCACTCCATCTGCACCGCTAAAGGTGCATGTGCCAATTTTGGAAGAAGTGCGAGAAGCTTACCTAGAAGTTAAAGAGGCTGCGACACAGCAAGTGATTACAGCGATCGAGATTCTTTCTCCCAGCAATAAACGAGGGGACGGGCGGATCAAATATGAACACAAACGTCAGCAGGTTTTGAGCAGCCGCACCCATTGGATTGAAATTGATTTACTCAGAGATGGAGAACCCATGCCGATCATTGAAACCCTTCCTCTCAGCCATTATCGAATTTTGGTGAGTCGGTCGGAAACTCGTCCTGCTGCGGATTTGTATCCGTTTAATCTAACAGACGATATTCCTCGGTTTGCCCTGCCCCTTCAGGAAAACGATGATGAACCAATCGTAGATCTAAAGCTTCTATTAGATGATGTCTACGATCGCTCTGGATACGACTATTTCATTGATTATCAAATCGATCCACTACCACCCCTCTCTCCACAGGATCAATCCTGGATAGACCAGA
>JALOOP010000342.1 GCA_025454315.1 Oculatellaceae cyanobacterium Prado106 | reverse complement strand
GCACCTCAACATCAAACATAGTTACCTAATGCCAACGCTGTTGCTCAAATCATAAGAAATCATGCCAAGATGCTCAAGTTATTTTTACAAGCTGCCTAACGTCTGCTGCCAGCCTAAGAAGTCCAATACCGGGATACTTTGTCCTGGAACCCCCGCTTCACCTGTTACAGACCCTTCTGGTGCCTGCTGCGTTGCCTCCAAATCCACAGCCTCTGCGGCATTACCGGGAGAATCTTCCGAAATATCAGTAGTGCGATCGCCCAATCCCGCATCTGACCAATCATTACGGGCATCCAGGGATAATAAGCTTGTAGGATTGTGCCAGTTGGATGCGCCCTCAGCGCAATCCAACTGGCTATCCTCATATGCAGTCGGGGGGTCTGGGGGGTTTTCCACAGGTGCATCATTAAGGAACAGTGGATGCCAGAGATCCTTATGTCGATACAGAGTTCCACCCCCGATGCTGAAGGTTTCGGTGAGCAGTTGATACCGTGCAGTGGCATTGCTGGGGAGCGATTGTTCGTCTAAGAGTTGGGCGATCGCTTGCCGGATTTTGTCTCTTGCGGCTTGCGACTGTTGTTGTTTATAGGAAGGTAATCCTTGAATGGCAGGTTCTAGTGCTGTTTCAGTGGGTTGATCTTTGGACTTGTATTTGCCTTTGGTATCGCCATAGTAGAAGTAGTGGCTGTTCTCAATGCAGCGTACCCACTCTTCTGCCCGTTGTGCAATTTCTTGTTGATGACTACACCAATCGTGATAGCCGGGTAAGTTCTCTGCGACTTCCACGATACGTTTCACGAGTCTATCTCCGGTAAGCGGATTGCCACCGTGGATGACATGGTGAAAGATGTATTCTCGCATAGTGATGCGACCGAGGAGCCGATTGGTCTGGCCATGATCGGTCCATCCCATTTCCACTTCAATGTTGAGATCGTTGAGAAACTTATCGGCTTTCCCTGAGATCCGATAGCGTTTGCGTTTGGCTTGGCGGATGATGCGCTTGAGGGTGATGGTCTGGAGATCGTTACGGGCGATCGCAAAGTGCCAATGTTCGACGAAGATATCCTGGTCGCTGTAGATGGGTTGAAAGTCTGAGTCTAGCAAGTAGGAGCCAGCCTGCATGGGCAGACGATGGGCATTAAAGAGGCTGGGATTGCCTTCGATGATATAGGGTTTGGGATTGGGGAAGAGTTCGAGTTGTCCAGCGGTGAGGTTGAAGCCAGCATTTTCCAGGAGAGTGGCGATGGCGATCGCCAGTTCCCAGGAGCTTTGGGATTGCTGGAAGGGGAAGTAGAGGTGTAGACCGCCACTGTAGGAGCTGGTGCAGGTGAGGTGGTTGACCAGGCCGAGAGGTTCGAGGAGGGTGGTGATGCGGGCGATCGCCTGGGGATCATTGCCGGGGTGGTAGGGGCTGTCGCGGTCAATGTCGAGGAGGCAGTATTGGGTTTGGGTGCCGAAGCGAACGCCATAGAGGAAGCCACCTTGTTGGATGAGGCGATCGGAGAGGGGGTGGCGGGATTCGGTTTGCCATGTGGGGGAGTCGCCGGGGTTGGGGTGAGGGGCGTAGATGTAGTCGAAGCGGTGGGGAAAGAGTGAAAGGAATGGATTACTGGTGTCAGTAATGTAGTGGAAAGAGGAGTTATCGGCGATCGTCATTAGTTCCACCCTCCGATGCTGATTTCAAGAGTGAAAGATTGAAGTAAGTTTTGAGAGGCGGCAAAAGCAGATTTTTGCTTGCCTACCCTAGTGTTGGATCTGGAAAGTTTGCTAGTATTCATTTGCATAAAAATCTTCCCCCACGTCTTGGGTGGGAGGCTAATGGAACAAATCCCCTTTTGCTAACTGTGGTAGGGATGCGAAGGGGATTTTGTTTAGGTCAGGAAGGGAGCGATCGGGATCTAGATGCGGGTTTGAGTGAACAACCTCCGGAAATACATTAGAACTAGGGGAATTTTGAGTAATCGAAAGCGTAACACCCATTTAATTTGATCTCAATAGCTCCAAAAGCTCTATACGCGGGAGTTACAGATGGGTTATACGCCGGAGTTACAGGGCAAAACCATACGCCGGAGTTACAGGCAACTCTCCTATCTATACGCCGGAGTTACAGGCCAAAAACATACGCTGGAGTTACAGGCAAAGCGTTGAATGGGTTATAAATTCTCCTCTTAAAACAGAAACGACTTAAAACCATACGCCGGAGTTACAGGGCAAAACCATACGCCGGAGTTACAGGGCAAAACCATACGCCGGAGTTACAGGCAACTCTCCTATCTATACGCCGGAGTTACAGGCCAAAAACATACGCCGGAGTTACAGGCAATCTTCTAAAAACATACGCCGGAGTTACAGGAGGGGTACTCTATATCTAGCGTTTTACAGAGATTTCCTTCCCTTACCTGATCTATTCCTATGGTCATGGCCTAAAATAGGCTTTAATTTCAAATGCCCGTCTGTTGAAATCTCCGTTAGACCAGTAAGGAGCTATTGTGGCAAAGAAAAGCACACCAGATATCCCAGTCGCGCAACTGGGGAAAGAGCAGTCCCCCCCATCCGATAGCCCAGCGATGGTGCATTCTTCGCGAACTAGAAAAGCACAGGTCGTTGAGGTGTCCTCATCGGAAGATCAAGAAGTGTTTCCGGTGGATGGACAATTGCTCATGGTGATGCCAAGAGCAGGAGCTTCCTTAAAAAATCCTGATGTTCATCTGCCCATCCTGCGAGCTGACGACAATGGCTATTATCTGGAAATGCGGGTAGAGTCAGAAGGTGCAGATCCAAGTGAAGTGGAGGTGACTCGACGTGTGCCGCTCGATGATCTCTCCGCAGAAGAATGGGAAGGGCTAAAGGAACAATATGCCAATTTAGACTTGCAGTCCTGTACCGATCAGGGCATTAGCCGTGGGTTAGAGAAGATTCAAGACCGCAAAATTCAACGTCTTTTTATGGCGTTGTTAACGTTTCTCAATCCTCGTCAGGTTTCGATCGTACTTTACCTTTACAAGCAGGCGGCAAAACAAGGCAAAGGTCCCTTGGTTTCGTTCCGCTCTAATGATCTTCTGGAGAGTTTGGGTTATACCCGTACTAAAGACGGTGGGTTTGCTTCCAAATTGCGATCGCAACTCAACCGCGACTTAGTTGCTCTTCATCGAACAGAGTTGGTGTTGGCTCAATCCCTGCGGAAAGGCAACAGTCTGGGTGCCAAGGTGATGATCAAAAGTGTTCTTCGCATTAAGGACTATGAGATCGATAACGTTCCCAGAGACTTTGATCTGGCAAAGGCCGCAGATTACACCTATGAACTAGCAGATGCTTACACAGTTGCCCTAGAGTTTTTTGAAGGCCCCGGACGCACGGGGGATTATGTATTGTTTGCAGGCGATATTGACATCACCCAGAAGCTCGGTAGCAATGCCAAGAGCGACTATAAAACAAAGCTGTTAATCTACCTTGCAAGCCGCATGAAGTGGGATACTCTGCATGAAGGCAAATACCTGGTGATTTCTAAGCATTACCTGTTCAAGAATTTAGATTTGCTCGGCAGTAATTCTTCCCGCAATAACCAAATTTTCTGGCGAACGGTCGAGGAGTTGCAGCAAGAAGGGTATATCATTGGAGCGCAGGAGTTACCCGGAAAGAAAAAAGTATCAAATATCCAATTTCAAATTAACCCAGAACGATTGCGCTGCTCGTGACATGATAGAAGGTTGATTGATTGAGGCTGAGATGTGCCAAGTAATCGGAGTTTAAATTCAGAAGTTTCAAGAATTCTCAAATTAATCCGGCTAACCCCTTGGGAAAAATGTATTGCTCTAGAAGGCGGTTTTTCCTCCCTTAGTTTCATGGCTGGGGTCTATGCGATTAAAACTGAGACTGAAGTTCTCTATGTGGGTAAAGCAAATTCGTTTAGAACTCGGTTTCAGTCGGGGCACCAAGCATTAGTCCGGATTCTGCTGGATGGAATTAACCCTGGACTGGTCAAAATTATAACTGTGCCTACAACCGCCCGGTTTGCGGATGATTTACTGGTATTGGAGAGAGGGGTGATCTTTGCCTTGACTCCAAGGTATAATAGTAGGATTCCTTCTCTCAAAGAGCTTGCAGGTGAAGATATGCAGCTAAGAACCCCAACAACAGGCCATCTGAAGGATGTCCTTAGATTCTTGCCTGAGCCTGTTGTTCAGGCGATCGAGGATCATGCAGATACCTATGGTTTGACCGATCAGCAGGTTATGGAGTTTGCGGTTGCCAATCTGCTGGGGTTGGAAACCACGAGTATTGGTGATTTTGCGAAAGATGAATTGAAATCCCTGGCAGAACTTAAGGAAGAAAATGAGATTCTCAAAGCCAAGCTGAGGGCGGCTGGGTTAGAGTAATGCTCTAGTATATCTAAGCAAAAGGATTGCGGGGTATAGGCGCTAAGCTTGTACTCCGCAATCTTTTTTGCGGATAACGAGGGAAAAGTGGGAAGTTGGCCTTTATCCTCCGAAATCAGTAATATGAATGACAGGATCAAGTCATTCTATACCCCCAGCTTATGCAAAAGGCGATCGCCCAGTTCACCCTAGAAGACGGTACTCCATTCCTGGTGGAGGTTGACAATCCTCAAGGTTCGGGGATTCAGCGGACTGCTGCTATAAATACTGGGCAAATGGTTTATCAAGCCAAGATGACCCTGGAACAGGCACTGGAACAGGTTAAGCCTGTTGCGGCGACGGTTCTATCAAGGTTGAAGACGGGGTTGACCACGCCTGCCGATGAGATTGAGGTGACGTTTGGTTTGAAACTGAACGCGGAAGCGGGTGCCATCATTAGCTCGGTGGGTGGAGAGGTGACCTTTGAGGTCAAGCTCAAGTGGAACCGCGAGAAGGCAGGTTCAGAGGTGCCTGCTGTAACGACTGCTGAGTGATTGGGGTTTGTTGTGTCTTGTTCTGGGTTGACCTTTGGGGAAGTGCTGGAGTATGGAGTTTGAGGACGGGAAGCGGGCGATCGCCCAAATATACTCTGAAACAAATCAAGTAGCGGGAACCGGATTTCTGGTGGCCGATCGCTATGTAGTGACCTGTGCCCATGTGGTTCGGCTTTGTTGCATTCCGACTCCGTTCCCTAATGCTGATTTAAAGGGGAGAACTCTTGTTGTAAGATTCCCTTTTGCCACAGCCGATCGTCCGTATCGGGCTCAGGTCATTTTCTACGCTCTAGATCAGGGTTCCAAGGACATGGCGGTTTTGGATCTGGTGGAAGTGCCGAATAGTTTAACAGCAGCCCCACTTAGAGCGGCACTTCTGAGCGACGAGGATCGAGATCTTAAGACATATGGGTTTCCCATTGAAGCTGCAGAATTTGGTCAGCCTCGAAATGTGACCAGCCAGGGGGGTATTGCAAATGGCAGGATAAAAATTGTTTGCTCACAAACCGGGGGTGAAATTGAGCCAGGATATAGCGGTGCGCCTGTTTGGTGCCCAACTCAAAAGGGCGTGGTAGGAATGATTGTCGCTCGGGATGCGTATCGTCAGGGAGATAGAATTGCATTCATGATTCCAATGCAGAGGCTAGGAGAGGTGCTGGACTTTATTCAGCAACATAGCTTGTTGGAATTGCTGGCATCGGAACAACAGAATTTAGAGGAGCAGATAGCGATCGCCTACGAAACCTGCCGTCCAACAGGCAGCATAAAGCCCTACCAGCATCAACTGAAACAACGATTAGCAGAGCTGTTGACGATACCCACAGGTGAAGAGAATGAGCCAATGCTGGTGCAATTTGTAGCCTGTTTGCTTAATCAAAAAGTCTCAGAACAGATCCAGCAGGAGCTTCTTCAGTGGGCAAAGTTCTGGACAACGAAACCAGAAGATTTGGATGGCCTCTGCGGTCGGCTTCAGCGAAAATATGTGAGTAAGCAAGTTGAGATCGGTTCTCCGGAGATTACAGGACAGCCCTATCTGATTGTGAGTATCAAGGAAGATGCAGGAAAATCGAAGCCCTACAGTGTTCAGGCTTGGTGGGTGCGAGACGTGAATTGCTACAACCCTCAGTCGGGAACAGGGGCTGAACCCTTGGTGTTTCAGGCTTGTGATGGGTATCCGGAGGCACAAGACTTGAACCCAGAAGAGGGGATTGCGAAAGACAAAATTGCTGTGTTGTTGGCGGACTATCTCGACCAGATTGGCACTCGAATTGATATTCATCGCCTCATCATCGAACTGTGGTTGCCGATGTCGCTGATGAATGAACCCTTTGACCAGCAGCCAATTCCCTCTCCTGATGGCTTCTTCCCGATAGTTCTTGCCCAGGACTGCCATGTGATTGTGGGATTGCAAGACCGTTTAGCCGTGACTCGAATGCGGGGGCGCTGGGAAACCAAGTGGCAACGGTTACAGGCATTGCTGGAAAAGAATGCGGGGTTCTATTTTGAGTCTGGAATCGACAATATTGACCAACTTCGGAAGAACCTCCGTCCTGATGATGTTTTAGGACTCCGATTAGTCCGTAAACCTCGTCTGGATAAGTTGGGCGAGTTGGGAGCTTTGATTGCAACGGGGACGCCTGCTGCGATTTGGCCACGGCAAACATGTACGGGTGCGGATTGGGAGGGCTGTTTGGCTCAGCAGGTATTTTGCTGTATGCAGTCGGGTACATCGCCGGGAGCGGGGGAAACGGTGATCGAGCAGTGTTGTTTGTCGGCTGGGGTGGAGGCGCGATCGCGAGCAAGCTGTCAGAGTATTTCTCTGGCTGAGTTGGCCGATCGCATCAAGACCATCCGCCAAAATGCACCCCATTTGGAGGAGGAAGATGACCTTGAGCAATCCCGTGAATTCGGACATCATCTTGCTTTTTTGTGGGAAAATCCAAATCGGGTTCCTCCAGACAGTCCCTACTCTCACGATTCCCTATAAAGGCTCCCTATGACTGACACCGCCGATCGCCCCTCCCCAGACACATCCCCATCGGCCAACGGTGGGGAGGTTAAGACCTGGAGAATCTTTTCCGGGTCAGGCATTCCCCATGATGGCCTGGAGCAACTCCCTGATCCTCCCAGTTGGCGGATCTTTCAGGATGAGGCGACGCGGCAGAAGAAGGGGGCGACCTTTAAGCCGCGACCGGAAGAGATTGACATGGTGAATGCGGCGCTGTATCTGCGACGACCGCTGCTGGTGACGGGCAAGCCGGGAACGGGAAAGACTTCCCTGGCCTATGCGGTGGCGCATGAGTTGAAGTTGGGGGAGGTGTTGTACTGGCCGATTACGACTCGGACAACCTTGAAGGATGGGTTGTATCGCTATGATGCGATCGGGCGGCTGCAGGATGCTCAGCAGCGGGAACAGGAAGCAACAGTGGCCAAAGCTGAGGAAGAAGAGCGCGTAGACGCAGCCGCTTCCGGGGAGAAGCGCTCCACCCTGCGGGACATTGGCCGATACATTCAGCTTGGCCCCCTGGGGACTGCTTTACTGCCGCCGCAGAACCCCAAGATTCCCAGGATTCTGTTGATTGATGAAATCGATAAAAGTGATATTGATTTACCCAATGATCTTCTCCATGTCTTTGAAGAAGGACGGTTTCGGATACCTGAGTTGGAACGAATTAAAGACGCTTGCCCAGCCGTGACGGTGAACACCTCTTATCAAAATGCAGGGAATAATCAGCCACTACAAGTAGAGATCTCAGGAGGACAGGTGCAATGTACCACCTTTCCCTTTGTCATCTTGACGAGCAACGGCGAACGGGAATTTCCGCCCCCGTTTCTACGACGCTGTATTCGGTTGGGAATGCGAGAGCCGAATTTAGAAGAATTGAACAGAATTGTGGAAGTGCATTTGCAGGATGAATTTCCAGAAGTGTTGGCTGAGGCTAAGTCTTTGGTGGACACCTTTTTGCAACGGCGAAACGAGGAAGGGCAGGAACTGGCAACGGATCAATTGCTGAATACGATTTAAGTCCTTATGCAAAAATCTTTACCAATTAAGGAATGGTGTAAAAGTCTAGGCAAAGTTAATCACATATTCCTCCCCAAAGCCTTTGATCACCTG
>JALOOP010000026.1 GCA_025454315.1 Oculatellaceae cyanobacterium Prado106 | reverse complement strand
GTCCGGTGGCAGTGACGGTGGCCAGGGTGCGTCCGTGGAAGCTGGCATGGGCGGTGATGACCACAGGGCTTTCAATGCCGAGGACGGTGTGGGCATATTTGCGCGCTAGCTTAATAGCGGCTTCGTTAGCTTCGGCACCGGAGTTGCAGAAGAAGGCGCGATCGGCACAGGAATGCTGCACCAGCCATTTGGCCAGGTCGCCCTGTTCGGGAATGTAGTAGAGATTGGAGACATGGTGCAGCTTTTGGATTTGCTGCGTGACGGCTTGCACCATGGCGGGGTGAGCATGACCTAGAGTACAGGTGGCGATGCCTGCGACAAAGTCGAGATATTCGCGTCCATCAGTGTCCCAAACGCGGCAACCTGAGCCATGATCGAGCGTCAGGGGAAATCGCGCGTAGGTGTTCATGACATAATGATCAAAATCATCAGGACTCCAGGCGAGGGGAGGAGTAGATGCGGGGGTTTGGACTAGGATTTCTGGACTCACAGGATGCCTCCGGATGGGACGGTAGATTTAGGATAGTCTGCGCGGAGCGGGGGCTGGCGCTGGACTGGATGCAGATGACTTTTCAGGAATTTAATTCGGGGGTTTGATTCAGGAACTTGATTGAGTTGCTGAATGCGATGACCGCAGATCACTGAAGGATGAATCGATCCATAGAGACTATGGATCGAAACAGGGACGAGAAAGGACTGAACAAATTCAACAGGGTGGGGAAAGAAGAGGGGATTGCGAAATGGTGGCAAAGGTCGCGATCTAGTCTCTTGTATTGAACCCAATCTCTGGCGCTCCAACTGAGACTGAGTCCCATATCGATAAAATCTCATGGGTGAGATTTCATGCCTGGGATCTAATGGGATCTAACAGATGCGGACACTGCTGTTTAGACACTTATTCCAATGCTTACACTCCTTCGCTTACCTAATCCGCCATTTCAGCAATCTTCATCTTTCATTTGGGATCGATCGTTTGGGATCTAATCGAATGGATTAGAGTCTTTTGCAAAGCTTGCTAAAAGCTGCTCGGCAATGGGTTGACTTCAGCGATTGTGGGGCTGAGTCATGCTTTAGGCTAATGATTGTAAAGCAGGTCTTTCTCGGATGCTATGAATTCTCTAAGAATTTTTGTTTGCTTCAAGGAGAATTTTATGTAGCGGAACGAAGGAAAATTGCGCTTCGCTAGCTCTTCTCTTGGGAACTACAGCAAGATGCCCCGGCTTTTCGGTCAGAGTCAGTTCTTTGATTAATGTCAGGATTTGATGGGTGGGGGAAAGGCAAAAGACTAATCTGCTGCTGTCCGATCCGAATTAACCGCAGAGACGCAGAGACGCAGAGGGAGGAGGAAGAGAGGGAGCAGAGAAGAGGAGGAGAGAGCCAGGGTAAATTCTAAGAGCGTCATCCAAGATCCCCCCTTCCCCTTTCCCCTTTCCCCTTTTCCCTTTCCCCCACTCCCTACTCCCTACTCCCCACTCCCTAGAAAATAAAGTCGATCGCAATCCTCCACTCCCCCCCATCCCGATGAATTTGGATTTGGCGGATGAATTCGCGGAAATAGAAGCGGCGTTCGGGTTCGGAGAGGTCGAGCCAGAATTGGGGGATGGAGACGAGTTGGGCGATCGCCAGCAAGTTTGGGGGCGGCAGTTGGGCGACTTGGATTTGGAGCGCGGCAATTTCGGTTTGGACTTTGTAGCGACGGAGGGCAGCGGTTTCTGGGTCTAGGATACCGCTGTCCACGAGGTCGGGAAGTTGCGTTAGGATGGTTTGTCTGGCTTCAATTTGGGTGGTGATGCCTTGTTTGATGCCCTCGACATTGGGGAGGGGAGCGGCGGCGATCGCCAAGGGGAGTTCCTGGCAAATCTGTTGGATGACGCGGTCTAGAATGAGGGCGTAGGGGATGGCTTTGCATTTGGGCTGATGGGGACAGGCGGGGGCGCGGAGGTAGAGGTATTCGGGGGCGGTGCGGTTGGGTTTGACGCGGCTGATGGTCAGGGGGAGTTGGCAGGCGGCGCAGGAGAGGAGGCCGGAGAGCGATCGCGGCGCACTGGCGGAGCGGGGCGGGAGTTTTTGGTTGCGGCGTAGGAGGCGATCGATTTGGGCGGCTTCGTCTCTCGAAAGAATGGGCACATGGGTGTCTCGCAGGACTTCGCCGTTGGGATAGACCAAGTCGCCTCGATAAACGGCACTGCTGAGCCAGCGCTTGCCCGTGGAAACGGAAATTTGTTTGCGATAGCGCTGCTGTAAGTAACGCACGCTACTTCTGAGAGAGCCGTATAGCAGAAAATGGTCAAAGAAATCCTTGACGACCGGAGCCGTACTGCGATCGAGGAGGTATCGCTCTTTGCCTCGACGGTAGCCGTAGGGCGCTTTGCCTGGGGGAGGCAATGCCTGGATTCGTCTCTGGGCGTGACTATGCTTGAGCTTGCGGCTGCGCTGCTGTTCTTGCACGACCTTGATCAGGTGGAGCAGGTCAGACCGGGAGGGGCGATCGCCCAGGTCATGGGGGTCTTCAGTGGCAATCAGGCGGACACCTAGCTGTTCGAGTTGGGTGAGGCGATCGCTGACTTCGGCCACCGAGTCGCCCAGTTCTTCGAGCCGTCGCACCAATAGATAGTCTGGTTCTGCCTCCGGTTTGGAGGGGTGGGATTGGAAATCTTGAAATAACTGGTACATCTGCTGTCGGTTCCCCAAATCCTGATAAACTCGATCCACTTCCCATCCCCAGATCGACGGGTCAGGCCGGGTTTCAAATAAGGGATCGCTATAGGAATAGGCCAAAATTCTCATGGCGTTCGCCGAAAAGGGGGATGAAAGAGCAAAGCTTGTAAAACAATGTAAATTTTTAGAGTGTCTTCCGCGAGGCCGGATCGCCCAGTTCTAGGGGAAAACTGTCTGACATTTATCTGACTTCCCAGACAAGTCAATCCTGCCAATAGACTTTAGCGAAACAAAACCCATAAAATTATCGCAATCACACCGCCAGGATAACTATGAGTTCTACCCTTCACCCCTCAGATGATGCGTCTCGCTCCGGCATGGTGTCCCAAAGAATGTCAGAAAGAATGTCAGAATCCGAATTAGAAAATCCTATAGATCCTCGATTGGAGCTAAGTTCTGCTTCCGATCTATTCTTACGTCATCGGCTGCGGATTGTGGAGGATCTCTGGGAACTGGTGCTCCAGCAGGAATGCGGCCAGCAGTTGGTAGATCTGTTGCGGCAGTTGCGATCGCTCTGTTCCCCCGAAGGCCAAGTGCCCGACCTGGAAGAATCCGAAGCCCTCAAAGTCGTCGAAGAACTGGATCTCAACGAGGCCATCCGCGCCGCCCGTGCCTTCGCCCTCTATTTCCAGTTGATTAATATTGTTGAGCAACATTACGAACAGCGCGGCCAGCAGCAGCAATACCGCGCCACCTACGAGCAGCAGCTTTCCACCAACGGCCACCCCACCCCCTTCTTTGCCGCCCACCCCGGCCCCTTCCTCCACGACCCCGACGAGGCCAAGGGCGAACCGCTCCATGCCGACATGCTGGAAAAAACCATGCAGGACACCACAAGCTGGCGCGAAGCTGGCACCCTGCAAACCCTCTTTCCCAAACTGAAGCGGCTGAATGTCCCACCCCGGCTCATTCAACAACTGATTAACCACCTGGATGTCCGCCTCGTCTTCACCGCCCATCCCACCGAAATTGTCCGCCACACCATCCGCGACAAGCAGCGCCGTATTGCCAAAATTCTGCGCCAACTCGATCGCATGGAAGAAAACATGCAGATGATGGGCTACAACTCCTCCTGGGAGTCCGATGAACTGCGCCGTCAACTCACCGAAGAAATCCGCCTCTGGTGGCGCACCGATGAGCTGCACCAGTTCAAACCCACGGTCTTGGATGAAGTAGACTACACCCTGCACTACTTCCAGGAAGTTCTGTTTGACGCTACGCCCAAGCTCTACCACCGCTTCTGCCGTGCCCTCAGCCAGACCTTCCCGACCCTGGAACCGCCCAACTACAACTTCTGCAAGTTTGGTTCCTGGGTGGGTTCCGATCGCGACGGCAACCCTTCCGTTACTCCCGAAATCACCTGGAAAACCGCCTGCTATCAGCGCAATCTGGTGCTGGGCAAATATATCCAGTCTCTGTCCCACCTGATTTCCCTGCTGAGCATGTCGCTGCACTGGAGCAATGTGCTGCCCGAACTGCTGGAATCCCTGGAGCAAGACCAAGTGCAACTGCCCGAGGTCTACGAGAATCTGGCGATTCGCTTTCGCCAAGAGCCTTATCGGTTGAAACTGGCCTATATTCAGAAACGACTGGAGAATACGCGCGATCGCTCCCAGCAACTCTACGAAGGCGACTGCTTCCAGACCGAACTGCCCGAAGTCAACCCCGCCACCGCCTACCGATCGGGCGCAGAATTTTTGGCAGAACTCGCCCTGATCCAGAGCAACCTCAAAGAAACTGGACTCACCTGCCGCGAATTAGAAGACCTGATCTGTCAAGTAGAAGTCTACGGCTTTAACCTGGCCTACCTCGACATTCGCCAGGAAAGCAACCGCCACTCCGACACCCTCAGCGAAATCGCCGACTATCTACAAATCCTGCCGCGCTCCTACAATGACCTGAGCGAGGAGCAGCGCACCATCTGGCTAACCACCGAACTGCAAACCCGCCGTCCGCTAATTCCCACCGAACTCCCCTTCTCCGAAAAAGCCGTCGAAACCATCCGCACCTTCCGCATGATCCGACGCCTCCAGCAGGAGTTTGGCCCCGAAATCTGCCACACCTATGTCATCAGCATGAGTCACAATGTCAGTGACCTGCTAGAAGTCCTGCTGCTGGCCAAAGAAGCCGGACTCTACGACCCGGCTACGGCCTCCGGCACCCTGCATGTCGTCCCCCTGTTTGAAACCGTCGAAGACTTGCAGCGCGCCCCCGCCGTCATGCAACATCTGTTTGAACTGCCGCTCTACCGTGCCCTCCTGGCAGGCGGCTACTCCGGCACCTCCATCGCCGACCAAACCTCCAAGCTGCCCACCTCCGACTTTCGTCTACCCGCTTCCCTCCAGGAAGTCATGCTGGGCTACTCCGACAGCAACAAAGACTCCGGCTTCCTCAGCAGCAACTGGGAAATCCACAAAGCCCAGCAAGCCCTGCAAACCATCGCCGACCAATATGGCGTTGCCCTGCGGATCTTCCATGGACGTGGCGGCTCCGTGGGACGCGGCGGCGGCCCCGCCTACGATGCCATCCTGGCACAACCCGGACGCAGCATCGATGGCCGCATCAAAATCACCGAACAAGGCGAAGTCCTGGCCTCCAAGTACAACCTCCCCGACCTCGCCCTCTACAACCTGGAAACGGTCACCACCGCCGTCCTGGAAGCCAGCCTGCTCAGCAGTGGCTTTGACAATATCCAACCCTGGCACGAGATCATGGAGGAGCTAGCAGCGCGATCGCGCACCCACTACCGCAACCTGATCTACGAACAACCCGACTTCATCGACTTCTTCCACCAGGTCACCCCGATCGAAGAAATCAGCCAGCTTCAAATTAGCTCCCGCCCCGCCCGTCGCGGCGGCAAAAAAGACCTGGGCAGCCTCCGCGCCATCCCTTGGGTGTTTAGCTGGACGCAAACCCGCTTCCTGCTGCCCTCCTGGTACGGCGTCGGCACCGCCCTGCAAAGCTTCCTAGCAGAAGCCCCCGAGGAAAACCTGAAGCTGCTGCGCTACTTCTACTACAAATGGTCCTTCTTCAAGATGGCCATTTCCAAATGCGAAATGACCCTCTCTAAGGTCGATCTGCAAATTGCCCACCACTATGTCCAGCAGCTTAGCCACCCGGAGGATCGCGATCGCCTCGAAAAAGTCTTTGAGCAAATCGCCCAGGAATACCACCTCACCCGCGAACTTGTCCTTAATATCACCGGGCACAAACGCCTGCTCGATGGCGATGCCGACTTGCAGCGATCGGTACAACTGCGAAACGGCACCATTGTCCCCCTCGGCTTTTTGCAAGTGTCGCTGATCAAACGCCTGCGCCAACACAAAAGTGATGCGGCCTCTGGAGCCATTCGATCGCGCTATAGTCGGGGCGAACTGCTGCGGGGTGCTTTGTTGACTATCAATGGCATTGCCGCTGGAATGAGAAACACGGGCTGATCCATCGTCTTCTATCTATGCTTTTTTGCAGTGGGGTGTTGTGGCGATCGCAACCCAATGCACAACTAAACCTGACTCGGTAAGCTTGTTCGCTGGGGTGGTAAGGGCGATCGAAGTCCTGGCAACGAACATTCTGCGTTCGGTCAGCTTCTGCTTTTGATGGGCAACCCTGATCTTGGACGATGAGATAGAGCGGTTGAGTTTTAGCAAGCGGGTTCAACTTTGGCCAAGCACTTGTAAAGCCGTGGGATTCAACCTGATTTTTCCATCATTGTTTCAGGTTGTATTGATGCAGGTTGTCGGCAAAATGGAAAGGTTTCTTTAGGAAATGGGGCGATCGCTTTCCAGGCTTGCAATGTTCTTGCAAGCGAACCAGCTAACATATCGTTGTACTAAGAACAGCTAAGTGGGTGAATTCATCTAGCATTCAAGTCCTGTTAACTTTGGCGCTAGTCTGATTTGTCTTTTGGAACTGGCGTTCTCGCTTGTCCGGTATTTTCTCAAAGTGTAAGTAATCAAGTTTGCAGGCTAGGTTATAATGCATCCGTTTCTTGCCCTATGACCTGAGTATGAGCAATGACAGAGCGAGACAAATTCAGCTTCTCATTGAGAGGTTGTATCAGTTGACTAATTCTCAGATTGGCTGGGTTGAAGCAATTGTTAGCCAATTTGCTGTCGTACACAACTATGAGATTATTGACTCAGATTTATTCGACATCTGTATGCTGGATAGCTTTGGTGATGCTCTTTTGATTCACCACTGCATGTCCAAAGAGTCCTTCTCAAAAGATAAGTTTGAATACGTGTTAGAAAGGGTTGCAAACTTTTGCGGGAATGATGCACAGATAGCCAATCGAGGAAACCCAGGTCACGATATTACTATTGATGGAGAAAGGTTTTCTCTGAAAACACAAGCAGATAGAAACATTAAGGAAAATGAAATTCATATTTCTAAATTTATGGAACTAGGGCAAGGACAGTGGGGTGATGTGCCCGAGGACTTAATGAGACTTAGAGATCAGTCTCTCCGTCACATGGATTCTTATGAACGGATACTATCACTGCGTACTCTGTCTAAATCTCCAGATATTGCCGTGTTCATGCAAGATGGCAATTTCCTGCTGTTGATTTATATGCTTAACTGTAGCTGAGAATTCCTAAGACGATTTGTAGCAACATCTATGTACTCAGATTTCAACTCAATACCAACGCATTTCCTTCTAGCTTCTAAGCAAACCTCACCAGTTGTACCCGAACCGAAAAAAGGATCAAGAACGAGAGAACCTTCTTGACTCCCTGCCAAAATACAGGGTCTGATTAGGGAACGTGGGAACACAGCAAAGTGAGCACCTTTGAATGGTTCGGCATTGATATTCCATACTGTTTCTAAAGCATTCATCAACCAAACAGTTCGTTTATTTTTTTTCTGACCATTTGTGTGAGTAGGTTCTTTTATAGCCTCACTATCGTAATAGTAGCGTTCTGATTTAGAAAAAAGAAACATATATTCGTGTGAGCGAGTTGGTCTATCTTTCACTGATTCAGGTTGGCAATTAGGCTTGTGCCAAATGATATCTGAGCGAAGATAGCAACCATCAGCTTGCAAAGCGAACGCAATACGCCAAGGTACACCTATTAAATCTTTAGGCTTAAGCCCATCGGGGGTAGGCGGTCTATAGTTCATTCCACGGGCTGGGTTCTTCTTGTCATTATCTCGCCAAGTTCTATTTCCACTAGTGTAAGAATCGCCAATATTTAGCCAAAGTGTTCCATCATCAACTAAAGTTCGTCGAACCTCACGAAACACTGATACAAGGTTTTTTATATAATCTTCCAAACACTCTTCCGCACCGATTTGACGATCGGTGTCGTAATCTCGTAATCCCCAGTAAGGTGGACTTGTAACACAGCGTTGAAAAATTTTCTCAGGCATTCTAGCTAGCTCAGTGCGGGAGTCACCATGAATGATGGTGCAATCTTCAGCAAGAGTAGCTGCATTGTAGGTATTCTCCTGTGATTGAGATATAAAGTTCATGTTTCACTGAAACCTTGTACTGGGTGCGAGGCAAATATGACTCACTTGCCGGAATCAATTTGTGCAACTCTGGAAGGAATGTTTTAGACATCGAGCCTTTTGCAGAGACTGTTCAGAGACTACAAAATACTATATTCCCTTGCAGGAGTCTATAGGCTTATCTTACCTATAGAGTCTATCCAGATGAAGACTATCTAAACTGGATTGGTGATCCTCAGCTTTTCGACTGGAACAAGAAAAAAGATCGCAACTAAATCAACTTAGAACTGTTCTGAATTGATTCACTGTTCTCCTCTTGAGGTTCAAGTCATTTGCCAAGCCATGTCTTGTCCTGCCCATAAGGGTACCAGTTCGGATTCTGGAAAGGGAACGGTATCGGGAACCCTCCAAGTGGTTTTGGTCAGCGTAACCTGTTCGCTATTGCGGGGCAGTTGATAAAAATCTGAGCCATAGAAACTGGCGAACGCTTCCAGTTTATCCAGAGCATTAGCGCGCTCAAAGGCTTCGGTGTACAACTCCATAGCGTGCAGCGCCGAGTAGCACCCCGCACAGCCACAGGAATTTTCCTTGCTATTGCGAGGATGGGGGGCACTGTCGGTGCCTAGAAAAAACTTAGGATTACCCGAGGTTGCGGCTTGTAGGAGCGCTGAGCGATGCTCCTCCCGTTTCAGAATGGGCAGGCAATAGAAGTGGGGGCGAAGGCCACCCTGGAAGAGGCTGTTGCGGTTGAATAACAAATGTTGTGGCGTAATGGTGGCTGCGATATGGCTTGCAGATTCAACATATTGCACCGCATCGGAAGTGGTGATATGTTCCAGGACTACGCGCAGGTTGGGAAATCGCTGCTGGAGCGGGATTAGATGTTGCTCAATAAACACTTTCTCACGATCGAACATATCAACCCCGTGATCCGTGACCTCTCCATGCAACAGCAACGGCAGGTCTACTTGCTGCATGGCCTCAAAAACGCGATCGCACTTCCGAATATCCGTCACTCCCAGGTCTGAGTTGGTGGTGGCTCCAGCGGGATAATACTTGACCGCTTTGACAAACTGAGAGTTTTTCGCGGCGATGATTTCGTCAGGGCTGGTGTTGTCGGTGAGGTAGAGCGTCATCAAGGGTTCAAACGATTGACCGGGTGGGACTGCGGCTAGGATACGATCGCGATAGGCGGCAGCATCGGCAACCGTGCGAACGGGCGGCTTTAAGTTTGGCATGACAATAGCGCGGGCAAACTGACGCACTGTATGGGGCAAAACTGCTTTTAAGGCTGCACCATCGCGGAGATGGAGATGCCAGTCGTCAGGTCGGGTGATCGTCAGTGTTTGCATGGTTCTCTTACCCTTCAAAAGCCAGAATCCAGTGGAAAGCCAAACTCAAGTGGAACAATGGAGCGATCGCCACCTCCCATCCCAAGCAGTAGAATAAACCTGTAGCGTGGAATGATCCCAATGGTCACAACCCCGATCGCCCCCAATCCCTCCGTCACCCTTGACCTGCCTGAACGGCGAGTGGTCTTTTATGACGTCAGTTGGCCAGCCTATGAAGCTATTTTAGAAGCTTTGGGCGATCGTCGTTCTGCCCAAATCACTTACTACAAAGGCACCCTTGAAATTATGGCTCCTTTGGAGGCACATGAAAATCCGAATCACATCATTGGTAACTTCATTGAGATTCTTGTGGACGAATGAGACTTTGAGGGCATCAAAAGTATGGGATCGACCACGCTAAATTTTCCCAATCTAAGCATTGGCGCTGAACCCGACCAGGGCTACTACATTGTCAACGAACCCAGAGTGCGAGGGAAAACCGTCGATCTCAAAACTGACCCTCCCCCTGATCTAATTCTGGAAGTAGACATCACCCACACCGACATCAACAAAAACGCACTCTATGCCGAAATGGGCGTTCCTGAGTTCTGGCGCTATAACGGACAGATTCTCACCATTTATGCTTTGCAGTCCGGCACCTATCAAGAAGTTGAAACTAGCCCCACCTTATCCCAATGTCCCTAAAGCGCGGCTGTATGCCTACTTGCAAGACTGTGCAGAAGTGGGTGAAAAGCAGGCCAAGCGAAATCTGCGAGAATGGTTGCGGCAGCAGGGATGAAGGGGAAAGGGGAAAGGGGAAGGGGGAATTATGGTCTTTGCAAGATGCTTCGATTGTCCTTCCCCCTTTGGGCTAGTCCTTAACCCACCATGCGGCTGGAAAGACCCACAATATTAACAGCATTGCCATTGAACGTCACGGTTCCCAGGTTGCGGGCGGCACCTGTGGCTAAATTAATGCCGTAGAGCGTTGATCCTGAAGTGGCGATCGCCATATCCGCCCCTGTTCCATCGGTTGTGATATCAAAGGCGGCATTGTTGCTAAAGTCAAAGCCCAATGCGCCGATAGTGGTCAGCAATCCACCATTGGGGGAGCCACCAAAGGGGGAAGCCGGGTTGCCACCGGGGCTGCCTTGTCGCGCCAGGATATCGAGATCTGCATCAATGACAAATTGGGTGGTTCTGCCGCCGGGACGGTTGTTGGCATAGGCCGTGGCGACGATGTTGGGATTGCGTCCTGCGTTGGTGTCGCCCGTGATGTAGGCCAAAGGCGTGTCGATTTGAATGCCATCCGCAGCGTTCATGTTGCTATCGACGATCGCACCGGTGTCCGGATTCAACCGCAGATTTTGCTCACGGTTGCTGACCACTCGGAGGCGATCGGGTGCCGGATTAAAATCCACCCCAAAGGTATCGCCGTCTAACCCTGGCGCAAAAGGTGAGTTGCCCACTGGAGTAGCGCGTCCGTTGGTCAAGTCAATGGTATACAGACGGTTACTCTGCCCCAGACCATACAGCGTACCGTTGAGGCCGCGTCCATTGGCATCAGTCGCAGTAGTCGGACGGAAATCGATACCAACGAGGCGATCGCCCCCCGCCAACCCATTAACCGTCGCCACGTTCACAGCATTGCTGTTATTTGCATTAAAGGCCACCAGCGTATTTTGCTCCGTCAACCCAAAGAGACTCAGCGGCGTTACCGCCAGATTCAGGCTGTAGCTCGTTCCCTGAAACCGATCTTTGGGAAACACCCGTGCAAAATAGGTTCCACTGGCCAGATTGACATTGAGCGATTCTGCCGTGTTTCCTGGGTTGCTAGAAGATACAACCACTTGACCAGTATTGTTCAAAACCTGCACATCCGCATTGTTGGTCAGTGCATTGAGCGCCAAATTCAGATTTCCAGGTGTGGTCACCTCAAATCGATAAAAATCGTTGTCGTCCAGTAAGCCAACCGAATCTACAAAGCTACTGGGCGTTGCGGAAACATTCACCTGACGGGCACGCTCTCGGCTATTGCCAGCCAGATCCGGCAGAATAAACGGCGTTGCACTTAGCCGCAGTCGATAGCCTGTTTCACCACTACGCTGTCGCACTCGGACAAAATATTGCCCCGGCTCCAGCGTTTGCTCAATCAATTCGGCTCTGGTTCCTCGGCGTTTCGATTGGGCTAGGCGTTGGCGATCGCTCCCCAACAGTTCTAAATCCCCATTCCCTCCCCGCAGTCCATCCAGTGAACTCCTCACACGGGTTAGCTCAGTCACCCGAAAGCGATACAGGTTCGTTTTGTTTTCCGCGTTCAGCGATCCAGTGAGCAATCGCAACTCCTTCAACCGCCCCAAATTCCGACTTGAATTCAATAAATTTGCAGAAGTTTCCATGGTTCTATCCTCAATCCATTCGTTAGATGTGTTCACCAGCATTACGGAGGTGAGGATGTAGTGGTTTTTTCTAGCGGAAGAGGGAGTGGGGAGTGGGGAGTAGATTGGGGATCAGGCTGAGTATGATAGAGGTTTGTGATCGATTTGGGGGATGAAAATGGGCATGGAAAATACAGACTGGTTGGATGCGATCGCCGCTCTCCTGGCCTTCAGTCTTTTGATTGGGGGTTTTTTAATGATGTTTACGACGATCTGGGTCAAACGTCGCCGGAAGCCTTAGCAGTTTCTCTCAATGCCGTCTAATTAATTCTGGCTAATCAATGCCGTCTAATCAATGCTGGCTAATCCAATGTCTAGATATCAATGCGGTCTAGGAAGCAGCATCCTGCTGGTGGAGGCGAAATTCTTCTTCCAGGCTGGGGGTTTCGATGTGGTCAATGCCTAGGGACTCCAGGTCGGCGATTTTGCTGCGGAAGGACTCGATGCGATCGTGAACTCTGGCTTGGATGCCCTTGGGGCCTGCGGCGACACAATCTCGACAGGCTTCCCCACAGGCAATTCCTTGGGGATCGTAGATCACCGCCAGCAGGAGTTGATTGCGGCGACCCCGGATGGGGTAGGATCTGCGACCACAGAGGGTACAGAAAACGGGGGCATTGCCGATATAGGCGCTCTGTTCCCAGACAATTTTCACGGGCACTACCTCTTCTAAGAATTTTTTTAAAACTAGACGGTGTCGGAAATCGGTCGATCGCTATACTACAGCGGTGCAACGCCCGAAAATGCTCGCAATAGAGTAACGGGATTTAAGAGAAATAAACTGTCAACTGCCTTACAAACAACCGCCTATAGGCTTACAGGAAGACCTGGGTGAGTTGCAAGTTGCAGAAGTCCGGCTTTTGGGGAGCAATGTCAAAAAAATTGCCCTACAGGGCTGCAGGGCAAGGACAGTTAAACGCTATCTCCATTTTGCTGAAACATTCAGAGATCTTCAACTAATTTCGTTTAAAAGATCCTAAATGTTTAAATTGAACAGGGTGTCCATCCACCCTCTGTCAAGAAAGTAACCTAACCTAAGCTCTTGCTAGTCAACCCATCGCGCCCTATCTTGAATCTCGGAATCCGGGTACTGAGGTCAACGAAAACTACTGACCTTTCTGAAGAAACATTGCAGTCTCAATCTACACATCGGATCATCCCCAAAACCATCCCCAACTCCATCCCAACAGCAAAACCTTCGATCCGCTCAAAATCACCCAAAAGCCTCTCCCAACAAGGACTTTTCAACTTCAACAGCCCCCACTCTCCACCCCAAACCTGCTTTAATGTATATTTCGTAAAGATTTAAAACATAACTAAACATCAGCAACCTACCCCCCATCTCCCCACCTTCCCACCTCCCCTCCAACAAAAATTGCCCCGCAACAAAATTGCAGGGCAAGGACAGTTAAACGCTAGGTTTATTTTTAGCGAAACCGAAAAGCTTTGTCTTCAGCCTTTGTGCCGATTTGCAGAGCGGCTTTCCAGTAAAGTGGTAGAGCGGGGATTGAGTAGTTCTGTGGATTCTCTAAGCTCAACTCCAGAGGATCACAGGTTACGCTCTGCGACAACCCACATATATAAGTTTTTCTTAACACCTGTTTACAAATATTTATGAAGATTGCTGAATTAGTAATATTTTGTTACAACAAATGACAGTGCCCGATTCGGGAGGATCTTCATGTTTAGTGGCTTCACAGGATCAAAAAGCATTCCAGGAGCAGATTTTGGCGAGAGAATGCTCAATGCGGCGGCCACTCAGTCGATTCGACATTTGTTTAGCGCAAGTCAATCGGTCGAAGTGTCCATCCGCTGTCAGCCTTCCAGCAAGCTCCTCCAAGGCAGCATCGACAGCTTCAAAATGAACGGCCAAAGTCTCGTCATTCGACGTCAGTTTGAGGTCGAAGAGATGTCTTTTGAAACCGATGCGGTCAACATTGACTTCAGTTCCGTGCTAGGCGGCCAACTGCGCCTGAAGCAGCCGACCCAGGCTGTGGCTCAAATTGTGCTGACTGAAGATGCCATCAATCGCGCCTTCGATGCCGACTTGGTGCAGCAGCGCCTGCAAAACGTCGAAGCCGAAGCTCTGCTCAATCTCTCGGGCGGAGAACCGATCTCGTTTAAGGCGGTTCAGATTCAACTGCTGGCAAACAATCAGGTCAAAGTCTTCGCAAAAACCGACTTGCCCAACCGCCAGGATGTGCCGATCGCCATGACTGCCACCCTCGCGGTCGAGAAACGTCGCCGTATCACCTTCCAAGATCCCCAGTTCAACGCAGAAGCCGTTGATCCCGATCTGCATGGCCTCTCTGAGGTGCTGACCCAAGCCTTCGCCCAGATCCTCAATAACATGGTCGATCTCGATCGCTTTGATTTAGACGGTGTGCTGCTGCGAATTAACCGTCTAGAAACTCAGGGCAAAAATCTGGTCTTCAGCGGTTATGCCCAAATCGATCACTTTCCTGGTTCGGGCTGAGGCTTGGAATATCAAACGCAGAGGCGCAGAGACGCAGAGGAATCTGTCTACTCATTTTTTGATTCTGTGGGATCAGATCAAGGGCTGAAGCTTCAGGTCTTGGTCATGATTTTTCTGGGTAGCAGGTGAACCTGTTGCGTAAATTGTTGCGGCTAGAGCTTCTCGGAGTATGCTGTTAGCTGGTGATTTTCTGGAAGGCGATCGCTCAGAGAACAGTGAATGCAGGATTTCCCTGACCCGCCCCTCCAGACCTGGCTCACGATCGAGGGAATCCTATGGCACTTGGTAATCTTTTTGCCCTGGGTGGGGTGGTCATGTACCCGCTGCTGGGGCTGTCAATTCTGGCAGTTGCGCTAATTTTGGAGCGCTTTTTGTTTTGGGGACAGATTGTCCGTCGTCAGGAAAAAATGGTACGGGAAGTGCTAGCGCTCTACCGTCGCAGCCCCAAAGCCGCCCTGCAAAAGCTAGAGCAAAAGGTGAACCTGCCGATCGCCCGTATTTTCCTGGCGGCTCTGGAGCTAGAGGATGCCAATTCTGAAGAGTTTCGGTTAGCCCTGGAGAGTTCAGCGCAGGCTGAAATGCCGATCCTCAAGCGGTTCAATACAGTATTTGAAACGATTATTAGCGTCTCTCCGCTGCTGGGACTGCTGGGCACTATTTTGGGATTGATCCGCTCCTTTGCTTCACTGCGGATTGGGGATGTGGGCGGTGGTGCCACGACCAATGTGACGGCGGGCATCAGTGAAGCGCTGATCTCCACGGCATTCGGTCTAGGTGTTTCGATTTTTACCCTGCTGTTTGCCAATGCCTTTCGGGGGCTGTATCGTCGGCAGATTGCGTTGATTCAAGAATATGGTGGCCAGCTTGAACTAATTCATCGCCGCTATCATGAACGGAACGGTCTGCCCCATCCCAAATCTTGCCCCCCCCCCAAATCTTGACCTAAATCTTGTCACATTTTATTTGAATCCCGGACGAGTTAAGCCCTGACGATTTGCTGCTGAAAACCTATGCGCCTGCCTGAAGACCCTGATGCTCCGCTCCAGATCAACATTGTGCCGATGATCGATGTGATCTTTGCGATTTTGACGTTTTTCATTATGTCAACGCTGTTTTTGACGCGATCGCAAGGACTCCCCGTTAATCTCCCTGGTGCCGTCACGGCTCAGAATCAGCCGCAATCGCAAACGGTGGTGACTATCGATCGCCAGGGCAACCTCTCCCTCAACCAGGAATCCATGAACCTCGACACCCTGGCGGCTCAGGTTCAGGCATTGGCGCTCACGGGACAGCAGCCGCTGGTCATTATTAATGCGGATCAACAGGTTAGTCATGGTCAGGTCGTCACGGTGATGGATCGACTTCGGATCATTGAAGGGGTGAGGTTGGCGATCGCCACTCAACGTCCCTAAGATTCTGAGAATCCTTTCTAAAATTCATGTCCAAAAGGTTGGGGAGGCCATGCGAATCATGCATGGCCTCCCCAATCTTTTTATGGTCAAGGGCGATCGCCAAAAATTCCGATCGCAACCTAGCGTTTAACTGAATCCAATCACTAAATCTAGACGCAATGTGATTACAAACTTTTTTGATTACAAACTTTGCAGCAGCGAAACCAGTCCGTGACCACTGACCGCTTCTAGAAGCAGCATCGAAACAAAGCCAATCATTGCTAAACGACCATTCAAGCGCTCTGCATACTGGGTAAACCCGGTGCGATCTTCCGTATCGACGTAAACCTGAGGCTCAATCGCGAAGTTGTTGAGCTTGCCCTGGTCGTCCACAATGTTGCCGCTTCTCATAAAACTCTCCAACTCTGTTTTGTTAACTTATATGAATCAATATAAAGGAATTGTTACAATCGCGCAATCTATTTCTCATAAATCACGCTTTTGGTATCACCGCAGAGGCGCAGAGACGCAGAGGGAGGAGGGAAAGGAAGGGCGAAAGGGGAAGGGCGAAAGGGGAAAGGGGATACATTGAGTCAATCTTTGGAGTCGGTCTTTGGAGTTGGTCTTTGGAATCAATCCTTAGAGTTGCTCTTTGAAGTCAGTCTTTGAAGAAGCTGTAGAGAATTTTCCGTTTTCCCATCAACAAATTCTACGAATTCCGCCAAGAATCCAACAAAGATTCCCCCTTTCCCCTTTCCCCTTTCCCCTTTCGCCCCACTCCCCACTCCCCACTCCCCACTCCCCACTCCCACTCCCCACTCCCCACTCCCTACTCCCTCAAAGAAGACAAAACCACCGTCGTCATCGTCCCCAGCACTCCCGTGACAGTTCGGAGGCGATCGAGAAAATCCTGTAAACTCAACGTGGATTCCGATCGCACCTTTAAAAGAAGACACCAGTCCCCGGTAATTCGGTGGCATTCTTCGACCCGCGCTGTGGTTTCGGCGGTTTGCAAAATCTGGGTGGCGACGGCGGCGACTGGGGTCAGGTCTGTCCGAATCCAAATGAAGGCCGTCAGGGGGAGTCCCATCGCCTGCCAATCGACCCTGGCCTGATAGCCTCGGATGACGCGCTGCTCCTCCAATCGCTTCAGCCGCTCATGCACAGCCGGACGGGACAGGCTGACCTGCCGAGCAATTTGCTCCTGGCTCAGTCGTCCGTTGGTTTGAAGAAGCTGTACAATCGCGCGATCGATGGCGTCCATTCGATAGGTCAGGGAAAAATTAGACCTTCTGACGATCCGTCATCCAATTTTGTTTTTGACTTGCACAACGTCAGCAAAATTGAGTAATATAGACGAAGCGTCGGAAAGCTCCTTGATTTTAGAAGCAATCTGATTTTTTGGCTGACGAATCGTCAATAAATTTCCGAGCGTGAACGTTAAGCGTCAATAAAAGCGTGAACAAGACCGAGTTTCGGTCGATCGCAATTTCGTAAAATCACAGATTTCTAGGCTGTTAGGGTCATGCTGAGTGCAAACCGCGAGCATATCGCGTCGAGCGCTCAGCATTTTGCTATGGAGATTTGCGGTTGATCACGCTGAGTCTGGCCACCTGGTCATTGATCTCGCTGACTACAAAGTTTTTCCAATCCTCCTGAAAATCCTGGGTCAGGCTAATGACGCTTTGTTTCTCAAGCTGCCCGGTTGGGGGATTTGTCATGGGTTCTTCCGTTTTTTGCTGTAGAAGTTTCTGTTGAGAGCAGTTGGGAGTGGGGCGATCTCACCATCAACGGCCTCCCATAGCCTCTCCCCGATCTGTCGGAGAATCTCTAAACTCTCTGACGTTTCGTCTCTAAATTTATTTTTTGAATTTCGTAACGTCAACAATAACGACTTTACTCTGACGAATCGTCAGGGAGTTTATTGGTTTTAGGAATAATCTGGTTCGTGGACTGACGATCCGTCATCCGTCTTTTCGAGCCTTATTCTTGATAGAGGTCAAGGCTTGTCTCATCCATCCAATCCAATAAATAGGGCAACGCTGCATATTGTGCAGCGTTGCCCTATTGGTGGTTAAACGAAACGTTGGTCAGATTACTGGAGTGCTACAGGACGGGCATCATGCAGGGGTGCGAGTGGGTTAGCAGCATGATGGATTTGTAGAACAATCCCCAAAAGCTTTACTGAAAGGTTTCTGCGGCTGTCGGCAGACCTTCCTGGGAAATGGGGCGGTTATTTAGCACCATAGTAGTGTTGGTGTTGCGCTCAAAGCCGATGCGTTCGTAGAACTGCTGCTGATGGGTCGTCACTAAATAGACCTTTTCGACGCGATTGACATGGGGATGCATCAGCACTGTTTCCACCAGTTTGCGCCCCAATCCTGCGCCCTGATAGTCCGGATCGACCACCACATCCCAAATGGTGGCGCGGTAGATGCCGTCAGAAATGGCGCGAGAGAAGCCAATCAGTCGATCGCCATCCCAAGCGGTGACGATCGGGTTGCTGTTGGAGAGTGCGATCGCCCAATCCCCCAGGTTTCGATCCTGTGCCCAGTGCGCCGTTTTCTGAAATAGCGCTTGCAGTTCTTCTAAGTCCAAATCGTGGGTACAAATCCCTTCAGCCGGTTCCTGGTAATAGCAAAACTGAATATGGCTGCAATCCAACATTTCTATGCAACTCCCCGATAGTTGTAAGCCTGATAGCGAAGAAAATTTAGTACGGAGCGGTGGGGTTTGTCCATTACCTTTAGGGGGAGTGGATGGGTGGATGGGTGGATGGGTGAAACTTTTGGTTAACTTGCTCTCTAATATCACCCTTTCTATGTCTCCCTTTTCATATCATCTGCTCATCACGTCCTCTGCTGATCCAGGACGGCGCGCCTATCCTTTTTCCCTTTTAGGAAATGAAACAAAAGCCAGGAATCCTTTCCAAACCTCAAGCATAATCTTAAACTTTCCGGATAGGATGAGGCGTCCGTTGGTGATTTATAGTGAAGCTCTGACATTTATCTTGGCCATTTATACAATGCACTGAGAAACTTCTTTTTTGTTCTTTTGGTCTAATTTTTTTAGCGTCGGTTCGAGCCTTCTCGCTAGGTTGCAGACGTTCGGGCGATGATCCTGATTGGTATATAATCGAACTTCGCAATTCTCTGTAGAAGGCTTTTGTTCAGCAGGCGGTTGTCTAAAGAACTGTCAAGAAGACTATCAAAGGACTATCAAAAAGGCTGGCTTTGGCTTTTGGCGGACGGAACTTGTAATCTCATCACCGGGTAACTTTATCTATGGCTCAGCGATCGCCCCATTTCCCCACCGAAGCATCCTCCTTATCTGCTGCTCAGACAGCAGGCACAAATTCAGGGTCTTCTTTATGGGGTCGCCGTCGCTCACGCCGTCGATCGCCTCTCATTTTGATCCTGCTCTTGCTCTTTTGGAGCGTAATTCTGGGCTTGGGATTGGCACAAGCCTCGACACCGGGGGCGATCGGCACCGTCGATGTGGTTCCCCAGAATCAACAGTTGGGTCAGCAGATATACCTGGAAAACTGCGCCACTTGCCACATTGGCCTGCCCCCCGCCATCATGCCCTCCCAAACCTGGCAAGCCCTAATCCAGGACTCCCAGCACTACGGCACCGCAATCACCCCCATCCAAGACCCCTATCGGCTGGTGACCTGGAACTATCTCCGCACCTTTTCCCGTCCCGCCCAAGAAAACGAGTCCATCCCCTTCCGCATCAGCCAATCCCGCTATTTCAAAGCCCTCCACCCCAAGGTCGAGTTCTCCACCCCCATCAACCTCAACAGTTGTGTCGCCTGCCATCCCGGTGCGCCCCGGTTTGATTATCGGAGTTTGAGTGCGGAGTGGGAGGATGCGCCTTGAGGGGGAAGGGGGAAAGGGAAAAGGGGAAAGGGGGATCTCTGAATTGGAATCAGGGGTTTAGGTCATTGTGATTCATTGTCTCTTGAGGGGGAAGGGGGAAAGGGAAAAGGGGAAAGGGGGATCTCTGAATTGGAATCAGGGGTTTTAGGTCATTGTGATTCATTGTCTATATCAAAGTCATGGACAACACCTCAACCTCCTAGCCTCTCCTCCAACCCCCTTTCGCCCTTCCCCTTTCGCCTTTCGCCTTTCGCCTTTCCCCTTTCCCCTTCTTACCGCGATATCCCTACCCGTCGTTCTCTCCTGCTCTATACCTAAGTGATAGGATGAAGGGGAATGGTGCGATCGCCATCTCTTCATACTCAAAGGTTCGGATTCTGGGGATCAAGGTTCTGAGGATATGGATTTTATGGAGATGAAATGGGAGGCGATCGGGTAAATCTGGATTTTGGAGATTCGGATTTATGCGGATTCATTCGGTGAATTCTTAGCTACAGTTTTAAGGGTTTGCCAAATTCACGAGTTGTTTAGACTTAAGGGTTTATCAAACTTTTGCCAAACTTAAAGACCATCGGCTGCATTCAGCGCTATAAATTAACCTTTCTATCTCTGATTTCGCATCAGCTTCTAGATCCCGACTGCCTATCTGTTTTTACCTCCCTATTTGCACCCTAAGACCCCTCGTTTAAGACTTCTCGCCTATCCTTAGTCCTCGCCTATTACTTTTGCCATGTTGAAGAATCTGCTGGGTGATCCCAACGCTCGTAAGCTTAAGAGATATCGAAACGATATTGTTGAAGTTAATTTACTAGAAGAAGAAATTCAAGCCCTCTCCGATGAGCAACTGACCGGGAAGACGGCAGAGTTTCAGCAGCGCTTGGAAAAGGGCGAAAGTCTCGACGATATTTTGCCAGAAGCCTACGCAGTCGTCCGGGAAGCCGGGAAGCGGGTTCTGGGGCTGCGCCACTTTGACGTGCAGCTTTTGGGCGGCATGGTACTCCACAACGGCCAAATTGCCGAGATGAAAACCGGGGAAGGCAAAACCCTGGTGTCCACTCTGCCAGCCTACCTCAACGCGCTCCAGGGTAAGGGCGTGCATGTGGTCACCGTGAACGACTACCTGGCTCGCCGGGACGCGGAATGGATGGGACAGGTGCATCGCTTCCTGGGTCTAAGCGTGGGGCTGATCCAGCAGGGTATGGCTCCCGAGGAGCGCCGCAAAAACTATGCCTGCGACATCACCTACGCGACCAACAGCGAACTGGGCTTTGACTATCTGCGGGACAACATGGCCACTTCTATGGCCGATGTGGTGCAGCGTCCGTTTAACTACTGTGTCATTGACGAAGTGGACTCGGTGCTGATTGACGAAGCCCGGACACCGCTGATTATCTCGGGTCAGGTCGATCGCCCCAGTGAAAAATACATGACTGCTGCTGCTGTGGCGGCTTCCCTAAGCCGCATGGCCGACGAAGACGACCTGGAAAACCACTACGAGGTCGATGAAAAGCAGCGTAATGTCCTGCTCTCTGATAAGGGTTTTGAAGAGGCGGAAAATCTTCTGGGAGTCCAGGATCTGTTCAACCCCGAAGATCCTTGGGCGCACTTTGTTTTCAACGCCATCAAGGCCAAAGAACTGTTTATTAAAGATGTCAACTACATCATCCGCAACGACGAAATTGTGATTGTGGATGAGTTCACGGGACGGGTGATGCCCGGTCGTCGCTGGAGCGATGGCTTGCACCAGGCGATCGAAGCTAAGGAGCGGGTCGAAATCCAACCTGAAACCCAAACCCTGGCGACCATCACCTACCAAAACTTCTTCCTGCTCTACCCCAAACTGGCCGGGATGACCGGAACCGCCAAAACGGAAGAGGCAGAATTCGAGAAAATCTACAACCTGGAAGTGACGATCATCCCCACCAACCGCAAGAGTGGACGGAATGATGTGTCCGATGTGGTCTACAAAACCGAAGACGCCAAGTGGAATGCGATCGCCCAAGAATGCGCCGATATGCATGAAACAGGCCGCCCGGTTCTGGTAGGCACCACCAGCGTGGAAAAATCGGAGCTGCTCTCCCAACTTCTCAGCCAGCTTCAAGTGCCCCACAACCTGCTCAACGCCAAGCCGGAGAACGTCGAGCGAGAGTCGGAAATCATCGCCCAAGCCGGACGCAAGGGAGCCGTGACGATCGCCACCAACATGGCCGGACGCGGCACCGACATCATCCTCGGGGGTAACGCCGAGTATATGGCGCGCCTCAAGGTGCGGGAATTCTTCATGCCCCGCATTGTCCAACCCGATGAAGATGACCCGTTTGCCATGAACAAGCTCATGGGCGGCGGACGCAGCGGCGGCCAAGGGTTTACCCCCGGCGACAAAAAGGTGAAAACCTGGAAAGTCTCGCCCCAGATTTACCCCATTGACCTCTCTCGGGAAACCGAAAAGATGCTCAAAGATGCGGTGGATACGGCGGTACGGTACTATGGTGAGCGATCGCTGCCTGAACTAGAGGCCGAAGATGTCGTGGCCACCGCCGCCGAAAAAGCCCCCACCGACAATCCGGCGGTTCTGGCTCTGCGCGAGGTCTACAATCTAATCCGCCGACAGTACGAGCAGTACACCCACGCCGAACATGACGAAGTGACGGAACTGGGTGGGCTGCATGTGATCGGCACTGAGCGCCACGAGTCACGCCGGGTGGATAACCAACTGCGAGGCCGCGCTGGACGACAGGGTGACCCTGGTTCGACCAAGTTCTTCCTCAGTTTGCAGGATAACTTGCTGCGGATTTTTGGGGGCGATCGCGTCGCTGGTCTAATGAACGCCTTCCGCGTCGAAGAAGACATGCCGATTGAATCGGGGATGTTGACGCGATCGCTCGAAGGTGCCCAGAAAAAAGTAGAAACCTACTACTACGACATCCGGAAGCAAGTCTTTGAGTACGACGAGGTGATGAACAATCAGCGGCGCGCCATCTACGCCGAGCGTCGCCGCGTCCTTGAAGGCTTAGACCTGAAGGAGCAAGTGGTCAAGTACGCCGAGCGCACCATGGACGACATTGTGGATGCCTATGTCAACCCCGACCTGCCCCCCGAAGAATGGGAACTCGACAAACTCACCAGCAAGGTCAAAGAGTTCGTCTACCTGCTCGAAGATCTCGAACCCAGCCAGCTTGAAGAAATGACCGCTGGCGAAATCAAGCTCTTCCTGCATGAACAAGCCCGCATTGCCTACGATATCAAAGAAGCCCAGATTGACCAGATCCAACCCGGCCTCATGCGCCAAGCCGAGCGGTTCTTCATCCTGCAACAAATCGATACCCTCTGGCGCGAACACCTCCAGCAGATGGACGCTCTGCGCGAATCGGTGGGCTTGCGCGGCTACGGCCAAAAAGACCCGCTGATCGAGTACAAGAGCGAGGGCTACGAGCTGTTCCTGGAAATGATGACGAGCATTCGCCGGAATGTGGTCTACTCGCTGTTCCAGTTCCAACCTCAGCCCCAACCGATGATGCAAACCTCAGAGATGGTGTAATCAGCGCTTTTGCAAAAATAAAACCGAGGAGAACTGCACCTTATGCGACCTCCTCGGTTTTATTTTGGGGTTTCAGAGGGCACAACTGGGAAAGTCCTGTTCTCAGTCATTTCCCTCGATCGGTGAACCAGCCATAGAACGTACTGGGTTCCTTGTAGCAGCGGCTTGTTCGACAATGTCGGCGGCTCGGCTGACTCCCCTGGTTTGACGCATAATTTGCTGCAATCGAGTGGCGTTTTGTGGGTAAGACGCTTCAGTGAACACTTTTTGGATTGCACTTCGTAACTGAGGCTCGCTCGACTGGGAAAGCGGAACGAGTTCACCTGTGCCCGTCCAAGCAATTCGCGCTGCAACTCCAGGTTGGTCATCCGTGACTGGAATTGCAACCATGGGAACTCCGTAGCTCAACGATTCCAAGGTCGTGTTGAGTCCTGCGTGGGTAATGTTGAGGCTGGCTCTTTGCAAAAGTTCGAGTTGGGGGGCATACTTCACCACAATTGGATTTCCAGGAAGGTTTGAAAATTCTTCTGGATTCAGTCCACCTCCTAGAGAAATGACCAACTGGGCATCTAGACTTGTGCAAGCTGCTGCAATTTTATAAAAAATAGACCTGAAGCGATTTTGTATCGTTCCCATTGAGGCATAAATGAGCGGTTTATCGTTCAATTGCTCGAAGGGAAAAGCGATCGGTTCTCTAGCGATCGCCTGATGAAACGAACCTGTGAAATGAAAATGGGGTGGAAGCTGACGTGGGAACTCAAACTCAGGAACATGACGGGTGATAATGGCCAGTTTAGAAAAAATATCGTTGGGATGCTTGTATGGAGGCAAATTCCACCGCTGACGATAGTGAGCAATAACCTGCAAAACAGGCTGTGCCATCCAGTTGAATAACCCGTAGGCGGCGCGATTGCGAAGTTGTGCCCACCCTGCGGGATTGTAGAGCCAAGTCGTTGGAATGGGAGGAATCGCCGGATCTTAGTAGAAGGGCAGCAAGCAACACATCGTCACGAAAGGCAGATTGAGATAGTCTGCGATCGTGCCTCCCTCGAACACAGATAGATCCACAATCAGTGCTTCTACACCCCGCTCCCGAATCACATCTGGTGTTGTTTGAAGTCGTATTTCTGCCTGTTGAGCAAATTTCTTGAGGGTGTTTCTAATGTTGCTCACATTCGTGAATATTCCTGCTTGCTGGGCTTGCGTTTGCCGCTGTTGACTTGTTCCATTAGACAGGAAGTAAATATCGCAAAAGTCGAAACCTGCTGCTTCTATCTTGGATTGAGCTTCGATCGCACTAAAAATTGTGACGCGGTGTTCGCGTTGTTGAAGTTCGTGCCCCAATGGAAACATGGTGTTTAGATGACCAGTGGCTTTTAAGCAGAGAATGCCGAAATGAGTCCCGAAATGAGTCCCGAAATGAGTCCCGAAATAAGTCATTGTCTTGCTCCTGAAGATGGGCAAAAAGATTAACGGGCAAAAAGATTAACGGGTAATCACGATCACTCCAGCAAGAATTAAGCTCAAAGCTGCAAGTTGATTGACCATTAATCGCCCCCCAAATAGATAGTGGGAGAGAACGGTCGTCAAAATAAATCCAACGCCTGTTGAGAATGGAACTGCTATTGAAACAGGAAGGTGATCGAGTGCTTTGGCAAATAAGAGCAGCCCAGTACTGTAAATGCCGAGTGCCGCAAGGAACCAAGGGGAAAACAAGGTCACCCAAAAACCAGAATTGACCGCAGCCAAGCGCGACTGCTTAAGCAGCATTGAACCAGCACTATTGCAGCAAGCGGATATTGCCATTAGCAACCAGGGGAATTGTAATTGACTCATGGAATAGGATTGGGGGTTGGCAGAAGTTGTTCAACAATGGCTTGCAGAGCGCGCTTTAACATCTGCTGCGATGACACGCCTGGATACCCAAAATGCCCTGCTAACTCCAGTCCCACATGGCCATGAACCGTTGCCCAAATGATCCGAGCAATCTCCCATGCCTCGCTTTCAGAGATCGCTTCAGGAATGGTTTGGGGCGTAGCGCAGTCTTGCACCGCCTTAATCAGGAACTGGAGGCTTTTTTCACCAACCTCAAGATTTTCCTTTGAAGGCGTGTAATCCGGCATGATTTTGAGAAACATAATGGCGTAGTACGTAGCGTGAGTCAGCGCAAAGTTGTGATAGGCAGCACACAGAGCATAGATATAGTCCTGGGGATGACCAGAACAAGGAACTGCCTCGATCGCTTGGCGCAGCATCTCAAAGCCCCTCAAATACAGTTCATCAACCAGTCCTTGCTTGTTGCCGAACATGGTGTATAGCACCGTGGTTGAGCAGCTAACCAGTTGCGCGATCCGCCTCATACTCAGGGCAGTCGTACCCTCACGCATGAGGAGATCACTCGTGTCGTCCAGAATGCCTTTGCGGAGTTCCTGTTGATGCAGATCTTGAGCGTCACGATAATTTGTAATACCGTTTTTGGGCATGAGGCTGCCTTTTGAATAACACTGTTTTTGGAAATAACACTGTTATAGCATCTTTTAAGTAAAGGTGGGTAGAAGCTTTCATGATGTAATCAAAAGCTTGCTGCTTTCCGAATCACAGGAGGGATGCTGCACTAGTGCAGCATCCCTCCTGTGGTTTGCAGTCCCCGCTTTAGAAACAGCAAATTGGATGTTTGGACTGTAGATTCTGCTGGCTTAAATTAATCTGCCACCACCATCAATATGCAAAATTTCACCCGTGATGAATCCACTCGTCATCAGAAAAAGGATGGCTTTTGCAGTTTCTTCAGCAGTTCCGATGCGCTGAGTGGGCAAAACGGCAGATTGCGCCTTCACCACGCCCTCGTACTGGTCTTCAAAGGCTGCTCTTAGGAGAGGAGTATCAATGTATCCCGGTGCGATCGCATTAATCCGAATCGGAGCCAACTCCAAGGCCAGAGCGCGGGTCATCGCTTCAATACCGCCCACGGCAGCGGCAACCACGGCCATCCCGGCGATCGGACGAGCCGAAAATAGACCAGAGGTGAGCGTAATGGATCCATTCGACATCTTGGGGGCTGCCGCACGAATAGTGTGAATTGCTCCCCAAAGCCGTTCGGTAATGGGGCGACTGAGATCCTCTAAAGCCGCATCGCAGATCTTTCCAGAGGCCAAGCTAGCGCCCAAAAGTACTAGATGATCGACGCGATCGCACGCCTCAAACACCTGCTGAAGATCCTTCTCGTTGGTTACATCTGCGATCGCCGTTTTGACCGTACCCAGAGTATTGGCCACTCGACGCAGCTTCTCTTCTGAGCGTCCAGTAATCGTGACCCTGGCTCCTTCAGCCTGAGCTAACTGAGCAGTGGCTAGCCCAATTCCAGAACTCCCGCCAATGATGACCACCTGTTGATCCTTCAGTTGCATCTGGCAAATCTCCTTCAATAACCTCATCTTTTGAAGATTAGGAGGAATGTTTTATACTGTCTAATTGATAAATGCCATAAGGGATATCACCGTTGTGAATTATCAAAGCCTGGATCTGCAGCAATTCCAAATTCGGAATGTATCAAGAGATACTGACGAATTTGCAATGATCGGCATCCATGCTTTCACGGTCTAAATTGAAATCTTTGATCAT
>JALOOP010000341.1 GCA_025454315.1 Oculatellaceae cyanobacterium Prado106 | reverse complement strand
GGATGGGTGGATGGGTGGATGGGTGGATGGGTGGATGAGTGGATGGGTGGATGGGTGGATGGGTGGATGGGGAGATCCAATCCTAAAGCTTCATTTCCCGGTTCTAATCCCCACTCCCCACTCCCCACTCCCCACTCCCCACTCCCCACTCCCCACTCCCCACTCCCCACTCCCTCGTCCCAATAGATTACCCAAAAAAACCAAAGGCTCTATGGCGGTAAATTTAACCTTGATTGTTGAGATGGTGACTGTCCTGGGAGCCGCTGCGACTGGGGGTTATTTGGCGAATCGTTTGGGGCAACCTGTGCTGTTGGGGTATTTGTTGAGTGGCATGGTGGTGGGGCCAGCGGGGTTGGGGGTGGTGGCGCTGGAGGGGGATATTGAGGTGTTAGCCAAGGTGGGGGTGGCGCTGTTGCTCTTTACCTTGGGGGTAGAGTTTTCTTTGAAGGATCTGCTGCGGATGCGGACGATCGCCCTAGGGGGAGGCTCTCTGCAACTCATCCTGACGATTCTTTTGGGCGGTGGCTTGGCCTATCTGACGGGCTGGGTCAATACGATTCCGAAAGCGATTGTGCTGGGAGCGGTGTTGTCCCTTTCTTCGACGGCGGTGGTGTTGAAGAGTTTGATTGAGCGTAATCAGGTACAGACGCAGCCAGGACAGGTGATGCTGGCGATTCTGATTGTGCAGGATTTGGGGTTGGGCTTGATGCTGGCTGTTTTTCCAGCACTGACTAAGCAGCCGGATGCGATCGCGATCGCCCTCTTCCTGGCTCTAGGAAAAGTCATTCTGTTCATTACCGGAGCGTTTCTGGTGGGTCGCTGGGTCATGCCGTTTTTGATTCGGCGGGTGGCTCAGAGTGGTTCGCAGGAGCTATTTTTGCTGGGTATTTTGGTACTTTGCTTAGGCATTGCGCTTTTTTCTTCTGCCATTGGATTGGGGATTGAGATGGGAGCCTTTGTGGCAGGACTGATGGTGTCGAATGTGGAGTATGCGGATCATGCGCTCGATCGCGTTCTGCCGATGCGAGATGTCTTTTCGACTCTGTTTTTTGCCTCAATTGGACTGTTGATTGATCCAGGATTTTTGTTAGCCAATGGTTGGGTGTTAGTCGGGCTGGTGGCGTTTGCCTTGTTGGGCAAAGCTTTACTAGTGACGCTGATTGTTCAAGGGTTTGGCTATCCGCTCAAGACTGCGTTAATCGTAGGGTTGGGCATTAATCAAATTGGCGAATTTTCCTTTGTATTAGCCAGTACTGCCCAAACAGCCGGATTTTTCACGCCCCGATTATATGGCCTTGCGGTCGGTACTACAGCGGCCACTTTGTTAATTACGCCGTTTATTCTCAAGGCAACGCCTCGACTACTCACCTGGTTAGAACAGTTTCCCCGATTCAATACCCTGCTCCGTCTCAGTCCTGCGCCCCAGTTTGTCGGCGAAGTGTCTACGCTGGTGGATCATGTGGTGGTCGCAGGCTATGGCCGTGTCGGTCAAACCCTGGTGCGAATGCTGTACTTTCAGGGATATCCGCTGCTGGTAATTGACAATGATGAGGGCATGTTGCAGAGTTTGCGCGATCGCCAAATTCCCTATCTCTTCGGGGATGCATCCAGCCAAATTGTCCTGGAAAAGGCGCATTTGCACCAGGCTAAGGCTATGGCGATCGCCCTCCCCGACGCAATGGCCACTCGTCTCACCCTAAAGCGCGCCCTCAGCCTCGCCCCCGACCTGGACATCACGGTGCGTGCCCATAGCACCAACGAAATTGATGTGCTTTACCAGTTAGGTGCCCAAGAAGTCGTCCAGCCCGAGTTTGAAGCGGCACTAGAAATCGGTGCCCATCTGCTGTTAAACCTGGGCGATCCCACCTATTCCGTTCAGCAAGTGGTCAACCGCTACCGCACTCGCCGCTACCGAGACATCTTGCCAGAACGCGAGGAATATTGGGGCACAACAGATTTTTCGACGACTTTGGCCGGGTTACAACAGCAGTGGTATACGCTGCCAGCCCATTCGCCTCTGCAAAATCAAAGTTTAGCCCAAGCCAATATTCGTCGTTTAACTGGGGTGACTGTGATGGCGATCGATCGTCAGCAGCAGATGTATCGCTATCCGTCAGGGGAAACCCGGTTGGAAGTGGGCGATCGGCTGTTGGTGGTGGGAAGTTCGGCAGAACAGGATGCATTTGCCAACTTGTTGCAGATGCGTGAATGAGACAATCGGGTATCTGAAAGTCTCGATCGACCTTATCGTAAGGGTTTTCGCCCCCTAAATCCCCCAACTTTGGGGGACTTTGAGTTCGATGAATCTTAGGGATTGTTTTTTTGAAGACTCTCACGAAAACTCCATGAAGACTCCTAGAAAACATCCACGAAGACTCATTGAAAGACTCATCGAAAACTCATTGAAAGTTCGGCTCCCCCAAAGTTGGGGGTTGGGGGGCGTTTTGAAGACTCCCATGAGGACTCCGTGAAGACTGCTGTGAACACTCATTGAAAGTTCGGCTCCCCCAAAGTTGGGGGCTGGGGGGCGCAAAATTCAGGAAGGAAGCACAACTAAAACCCATCTGTACATGAATCCATAAATGAATCCATGAATGAATCCATGAATGGTGGAGAAAAAGAGAAGGGAAGAAAAAAAGAAACGTCCTAGAAATATCAAGGAAACATCAGAGAGATTCTAGAGAAGCGTCCTAAAGAAATGCCCAAGGAAATCAAAGAAACATCAAAAAACATCAAAGTGAAACCTCAGAGTAAAATCTGATACATCAAAGCAAAGCCCCAGAACTTCCAAGGCTTTACCTTGATATCCTTTCCCCTTTCCCCCTTCCCCTTTCCCCTCAGATCCTAGGCAAGATGCATCTTCAGCACCGATCGGGGCGCACGGCGAACCCGACAGCGAATGGTTTCGTGGCCTAACTTAGTGCAGGCTTCATAGCGGTGACACCCTGAGAAGCCATAATATTGGCCATCGACTTCTAGAACATCGATCGGCTCTTGGAGGCCAATTTGCTGAATCGATTCCATGAGCGCGGCAACTTTGGTCTGGTCGTTTTGGCGAAAGAGGGGACGGCGGATGGCTTGGATGGGAATGTCCTGAATTCTCATGGGTCTAACTTGGATAACGGGACTCGTTGCTTTTCTTAATCATAGTCGTTATGAGTATGATTAGCAAGTTTGTTTACCCCTGTTGGCCTTGCTGATTTTCGCCTAATTTCTCGCCAGTAGAGGCATCTGAGAGTATTCCAGACTAAGCATCCTAGATTGAGCCGCCTAGATTGAATATCCCAGACTGAGTATCCCAAGCTGAGCATCCCAGACTGAACATCCCAGACTGAGCATTCTAGACTCGGCTAGCGGTTCGCCGCTCATACCAGCGCATTAGCGGTGTTGAACTGACACCATGAACGACCACCGAAGTAACGATCGTGATAAAGGTGATCCAGGCGATCGCCTCTCCCACCTCATCCCGCAGCCCTTCGCCCAGCGCATAGGACAGATAGTAGAGCGAACCCACGCCCCGAATGCCAAACCAGCCAAACAAAAAGCGCCGCGTCCGAGAATAGGACTTGCCCAAGGTGCTGACCCAAGCGCCAAAAGGCCGAATCACAAAGAGCAGACTGGCCGCAATCAATAGACCTTGAGGCAGAAATCGCAGCATGGGTTCAACCCGCAGGAGCGATCCCAGCAGGAGAATAATGCCGACTTCAGCCAGTTTCTCAATCCGTTCGACAAACTCTAGCTGAGAGTCATGGCGCTCCGGATCGCGGTAGCTTTGCCAGGTGACCATGCCAGCCACAAAAACCGCCAAAAACCCATAGCCATTGACCACTTCCGTCAAGGCATAGGTGATCAACACAATGCCCAATGCAATGAAGTCTTCCATCAAACTATCGGTGGCACGATAGCGCTGTAGCCGTTTGTCCACCCAGACGATCGCCCGTGGCACCACAATGCCCATGACAAACCCAGCCGCGATCGCCCACACCAAATCTACCGCCACCCACTGCACAACCCACTCCTGAAGATTGTCGTTCTCGATCCAATGCAGCCCAAAGTAAACAAACGGAAAGGCCAACGCATCATTCAAGCCGCCTTCTGAAGTTAGCCCAAAGCGCAGTTCATCGCGATCCTGGGGATCAGACAATTGCACTTCGGATGCCAGGACGGGATCGGTCGGAGCCAAAATTGCACCCAGGAGAATCGCCGTGCCCCAGTCTTGATCGAGCAGCCAATATGCGATCGCCGCCACCCCAAAAATCGAAATCGGCATCAGCAACCCAATCAGCCGCACCGTCGAATTCCACGCCCAAGCCCGCATGGGACGATTCATCTTCAGCCCACAGCTAAACAACGAAATCAACACCACCAATTCCGTCGCCCGCTCCAAAAATTCTGTCCCTGGTCGAATCTGAATCAGGTTAAATCCATAGGGACTCAAAATAATCCCAATCACCAGATAAATCAAAGCATAGGACAAGGGCAACCGCGTAATCCAACCCGAACCCAGCGTCACAAAGAGCAACAGCAAACCAATGACGAGCAGATCCAAAATATAAATATCAACAGACATAGGATCAACCCTAGTGAGTAAGGAGATTTAGTCGGGGAAAGGGGATGGGTAACAGGGTGGATGGGTGGATGGGTAACAGGGTGGATGGGTGGATGGGTGGATGAGTAAAAACATGGAATTCTTACTAGCAAAAAAACATTTTTGAAGTTTACCTTTCCTTACTTTTGGGTTGCACTCCTCTCCACCGAACATCCTTAACCATCCTGAATTGCTTTAACTGTTTAGGAATTGCTTTAACCATTGAGGAAATATGTGACCGCTCAAGAAAGCCTACAAGCTTTACATGAAAGGAGTTTTGGAGCCTAAATGCATCAAGCAATGATGAAAAAAAGTAAAACAGCAAAAGAGCTAATGTGCAAAGAAAAAGCTTCACAACCTCACCCATCCACCCATCCACCCATCCACCCATCCACCCATCCACTCATTCATCCATAACCCGCCTCCCACCACCTCCCTCGCTAGAGTGATGCTGATTAGCAGCGAAACCGCAACACTTGTAAGTGGGTAGTTACGAAGTGGATTAACTCAAAAACCTTCACATCCGCGCTCAGGACTCTGCGCCTAGGGATCTGAAGGTTTTTGAGTTCCAATCCTTGAGTTCCAATCCTTGAGTTCCAATCCTTGAGTTCCAATCTTTGAGTTCTAATCAATGTCTATCCTCAGAGGTAGCGGATCGCAGAGCGCACCTAATCTGTAGAACTCCGAGAGAGAATCCTGTCAATTCTTGGATTCCTCCCTGATTCCCCCCACTCCCCACTCCCCACTCCCTCCCTTACTCCCTACTCCCC
Source organism: Oculatellaceae cyanobacterium Prado106 (assembly GCA_025454315.1). Taxonomy (GTDB): domain Bacteria; phylum Cyanobacteriota; class Cyanobacteriia; order Elainellales; family Elainellaceae; genus Prado106. The sequence goes on along the minus strand of JALOOP010000341.1, from coordinate 2,696 downwards.
ATTCCCCCCAATGACTATGAATGGCGATCGCCTCTCCCCAATTCCCAATAACTCTCCCATTTCAAACCAGCCTGACATTCCCTATGGTCAGGTCATGAGTCCGATCGCCTATCCCAGTGTGACTTCTCAGCCGTCCGAGAATGTGATTTTGACGACGGTGGATGATTTGTATAACTGGGCTAGATTGTCGAGCTTGTGGCCATTGCTGTACGGTACGGCCTGTTGTTTTATTGAATTTGCGGCCTTAATTGGTTCACGGTTTGACTTCGATCGCTACGGTCTGATTCCTCGGGCTTCTCCCCGGCAGGCGGATCTGATCATTCTGGCAGGTACGCTGAATATGAAAATGGCACAGCCGACGCTCCGCATCTATGAGCAAATGCCCAATCCCAAGTATGTCATTGCCATGGGAGCCTGCATGATTTCCGGCGGCATGTTCAGTGCCGATTCACCCACGGCCATTCGCGGAGCCGACAAAATTCTACCCATTGACATCTACATCCCAGGTTGTCCACCGCGTCCTGAAGCGCTGATGGATGCATTGGTCAAACTCCGCAAAAAGATCGCGGCGCAGTCCACCAGCGTCATGGGACAGCAGAAACAAACCAACCGCTACTACTCCATTTCCCACAAGCTCAAGCCCAAAGAAACCGCCCATTCTGGCGAGTATCTCAATGCCGCCACCCGGCAGGCACCGCCCCCTGAATTGGCTCAAGCGATGGGTTTACCTTTGCCGTCCCAACGTGAAAAAACGGAAGTTGTAAAGAACGGCAGTAGTTCCACATAAGGTTCATACAAGGCTACGTCATGCTGTTCATCAATGCGGGTGGGGTGAGAGGTGAGGTCACAAATCTGGAGTTGTAGATCGGGTTCATGAGATGTGGTGTGGCAGCGCAACCGCCACACCACATCCCATCGCTGAACTCAGCAACGCCACAAATCTCAGAACGAATTGGAAGTGCAATTATGAGTTCTACCGCATCCCTCATCCTTCCCGTTGATAGCAGCCTTCCCGTTGATAGCGGCTCGATTAATTTTAAGCAAGGCTCTATCTTTTTTGTTGGCACTGCCACGGTTATCCTACGCTATGCCGGGTTAACCCTTCTCACCGATCCCAATTTCCTACATCAAGGCGATCACATCCATCTAGAGTTTGGTCTAACTTCTACTCGTTTGACTAATCCAGCGATCGAAATTGACCAACTCCCGCCCCTGGATCTGGTGCTACTTTCCCACATGCATGACGATCACTTCGATCACATTGCCTCAGAAAGATTGCGAAAAGATCTGCCGATTGTCACCAATCCCCATGCTGCGCGATCGCTTCATTCCCAAGGCTTCAAAGTCACCACCGCGCTAAACACCTGGGATTCGGTGCAGATCAAAAAAGGGGAAACCCAGCTCAACATCACCGCCATGCCCGGTAGACATGGCCCTGGAATCCTCGCAGGTATCCTACCGCCCGTCATGGGCAGTCTCCTCGAATTCCATACCCCAGAACAGCAGCAGCCCTTCCGGATTTATATCAGCGGAGATACTCTCGTTTACGATCAGCTCAAGGAAATTCCACAGCGCTATCCCAACATTGATCTGGCGCTGATACACTTGGGTGGTACCCAGGTTTTTGGCATTTTCCTGACCATGGATGCCAAACAAGGGGTAAAGGCAATCCAGATGATCAATCCCCATCGGGTAATTCCCATCCACTACAACGACTACAAGGTGTTCAAATCGCCGCTAGGAGACTTTATGCAAGCGGCTAAGGCAGCAGGTTTAGAGGATCGCGTCCACTATCTGCGGCATGGGGAAACATTCAACTTTGAAACAATTTAATCATTCTGGGAGCAATCAGGATGTCGCCTATAAACCTTAAGCGGGACGAAATTTCCCAGGCCGAAATCCTCGTTCACAATGTTGATGTTAGCGCTCGTCAGGATAGCTTTTACCCGGTGCAACTGCAAACCAGTCGGGGGCGAGTTCAGGGGCGCTATTACCCGGTCGAAGGCGCGCGTCTGGGTGCGATTTGGGTAGGGGGAGCAGGGGGCGACTGGGATGCGCCTGCCCGAGGACTCTACGCGAAACTCTGTCATGAATTGGCCAGCGATCGCCCTCTCGAAACCTCCTGGGGCATTGCCTCCCTCTGGATTCGCTACCGCTACCCCAGCCAACTGGAAGAATCGGTGCTGGATGTGCTGGCCGGGTTGACCTACCTGGAGAGTCGGGGTGTTGAAGCGATCGCCCTGATTGGTCATTCCTTCGGTGGAGCCGTGGTGATTCAGGCTGCGGCCAATGCTCTCAACGTTCGCACCGTTGTCACCCTAGCCACCCAAACCTTTGGCACTCTGCCTGTTTTCGATCTGTCTCCTCATTGTTCTATCCTGCTGCTGCACGGCACCGAAGATACGATCCTGCCGTCCGACTGTTCAAAGACTGTTTACCAGGTTGCCCAAGAACCCAAGCGCCTTGTCCTCTATCCAGGTGCTAATCACAATCTCGATGAAGTTGCTCCAGACGTTCATCTAGAAGTTCGCAGTTGGCTTTTTGAGCAATTAAACAGTTGATTCTATGCAGCGGTATTTTGCTCGATTTCGGACAAGTCTTCGAGTTTCGCTGGACACCATTCTGCTTTAGCCGCCAATTGAGCATTATCATCCTCAAGAGAACTGTAACTTCCTTTATTTCCGACTAAACCGATT
>JALOOP010000025.1 GCA_025454315.1 Oculatellaceae cyanobacterium Prado106 | reverse complement strand
TGCTATTTTTTGCCGTTGCCGTTTCTTAAATTTGACTGGCATAGCCACAAATATTGTTAATCCATAACTCAATTTCTTCTAAAATCTTAAATTCTTCGTTGTTCGACTGGGGATACTGGTGAGCAATCTGCTGTTGTTCTGATTTAAGATTCTTATACTCAACTGTTAATTCATGAAGCAGTTGAGCAACATATTCTTGTTGAACGGTCAATTGATCCTGAATCTGCATCATTGCTTTATTCCTCATTGATACCGTAGGTCACAATTTTTTTCAACACCATACGAGTTTGGTCTCACAATCAAAAATTCATTTCCCTTGCGATATACGGCTGATCATCTTGTCGGTAGCCTGATTTGGGAACCCTGACAGCACCTCTTCTACTGAAGTTATGCGCCTTTCGCAAGTATGTCAGCAGGTCAAACCCCTTTCTCTCGGCATGGTTTAAGACACTTTGCGCTACACTTGCATAAGTTCCTGCATCCCACTCAGAGATATACTGCTGTAATTCAATAGCTTCGGCATCTGTATACTCCCTTTCCAGTGAAGGATTGGAGGTGTCCCCCGCTACGTGGGGGACACCTCCAATCCTTCGCCTATCTAATTTTTAACTGGGAAGGGAGTAGCCTTTGATCCAATCATCCAGGTAAAGGTCTTGAAATCTCTCATCTGACATTCCTGCTCTCGCTTCAAAAGGTTGTTCTTCATTATAGCAAGGGAACCCGTAAAACCTTTTAATAGCGATTACTGAGCGATCGCTTTCACTCAAAACGACAGAGACGATCGCCTCTTTTTTGTACCATTGCCATCAACGATCATCCACCTCATCCAAAGCACGATCGCCTTACCCCTCACGACTGCCGTTTGAAGCTGCGATCGCCCCTGTTTCTAATCATTCGCTTTGTGCGATCCGAGCCAATCGAAGTTGAGATTTATGAAACGGCTGATGGCAGGGCACCGTTTTCAGACTGGATTATGAAGTTGAAGAACGTACAAGCGTCTGCCAGAATTTTGCTGAGACTTGATCGGGTGAAACAGGGCAATCTGGGAGATTATAAGTTCATTGCAGATGGGATGTTTGAACTGAGAGTTGATACGGGGGCGGGCTATCGAGTGTATTTTGGCAGAGTCAGCGACGACCGGATCGTTGTTTTGTGGGCTGGAGATAAAAGCACGCAAGCACGGGATGTTGAACAGGCATTAGCATTATGGATGGATTATAGGAGCCGATAAGATGCCTAAAAGCAGAGCATATCAGGATGAACTGATGGTTTACTTGCAGGACTCGCAACGGGCGATCGCCTATTTGAATGCAGCTCTAGAGGAAGGTGATCCAGAGTTTTTTCTCTTAGCATTGCGAAACTTAGCACAGGCGAAAGGCAAAGCAGTCAATTTTATTTCAGATGCAGGATTGAGTGAGCCAGGTCAGTTGGTGTTGGAGTGGCATCAATTCCTGGTTCTGCTCAAAGAGTTGGGTTTGGAATTGGCGGTGAAAGAAACCTCTCAAGTTGCTTAAAGTTCCATCTTGGATATGTTGAACTGCGATTGCCCCTTCGCTCATGCATGAGTTGTTCAGGTAATCGATCGCCTTTGAGAATATATAGAGGAGCGATCGCTTCTAGTTTCTTCGGGGCATTCTTCGGAGGAGTGATGGCAGGATTGGCAGACGAAGAGGGTGTGTATGGGCATGAGTTGATTCAGTGTGATTCAGTAGAAAAGCAGGGGTCTAAAGAAGGACAAGCTGTTAGCTCGGTAGAATAAGAGCAGTAGATCTGCAAGTTGTAAGCGGACGGTAGGGCAATGACTCCTAAAGAGGAATTAATTCAAGCTATTGAGCGGTCGCCTGATGAGTTGGTCTGGGCACTGCTGGAGTTGCTGCGGGTGATGCAGCGTCAACAATTTGATAAAGTGCCGTCAAATCATTTACCTGAAACAGATTTGGAGAAACCAGGCTACGATTTTTCGGATTTGGCTGGGCGACTGAATTGGCACGGAGATGCTGTCGCGGCACAAAGGACGCTACGGGATGAGTGGTAGTCGTTATGTGTTTGATACCAATGCGATCGTCGCGCTTTTGCAGGGCAATGCTCAACTGATTCAACTGACTCAAGATGCCGATTGGATTGGAATTTCTGTTATTAGTCAAATTGAGTTCCTGGTTTTTCCTGGATTGACGGAAAGCGATCGCCAGCTTTTTCAGGCATTTCTCCAACGTGTGGAGATACTTGGTTTGATAGCAACAGATGGGGCTTTGATTCATAGGATTATTGAAATTCGTCAGCAGTATCGTTTGAAACTGCCAGATGCAGTAATTGCTGCTGTGACATTTCATCATTCAGCAATCTTAGTGACGGCTGATCAAGAGTTTTCTAAAGTGAATAGTTTAAGTGTTGTTCATTGGTAGAAATTCCTTTCTATTTGCTTTAAAGTTTGTTGGGTGCGATCGCCCCTTCGCTCATACATGAGTTGTTCAAGTCAGCGATCGCCCATCCACTCATCCTCCCATCCACTCATCTCCCCACTGCCGGAATCTTCGCAATACTCACCGACTGTAACGCTTCAGGAAACTGCTTCCAAGGGATATCGCCTGTGTTGCTATCAAGATAGCGTTTGCTAAACTCAAGCAAAGCAGGAGCCGTTTCATCCATTGGCAAGGTGGTCAACAAGTAGGTGGGTTTGTGGGGAGCAGAAAAGGCAACAGCGCAGGGGCGATCGCAGGTCCACAAGCAACCGACAGGCTGAATTTCAAAATCTTCGGGCTGTAACTGCTCAGCACGTAAGGTATTAAGTTGTTCGAGTAAACATGCACCGTCAGCAGTTTGATCGTTAGAGCGTTCCTCAGATGAATGATGGCAGGATTGACAGACAAACAGAGTGTGCTTGCTCATTGTTTAAGGTGTGCCAACTAAATATTTGAAGAGATCATCAATCATGGCATTAACTGCCATCATGTCGTATGCGTTCCAATGCTGACCCTTGACAACATGAACTTGATTTTGCTGAACGGCTTTTAGGGTTCTCCACAATGGTTTCTGTTCAAGCTGTTGAAGAAATTTTTCATCATCATCAGTAAATGTGACGACAAATAAAACATCACCATCTGCTTTGCTGATTTCTTCTTCAGAAAACTCAATATATCCCCAAGGTTCGACTACAACGTCTTGGGCTTCTGGACGCTGTAGGCCAACTTCGCTTAGAACCATTGCTTGAGGTGAGTTTTTTACAATACTGCCGATTCTGCCAAAGTAAAAGTAGATAACGGAGATGGTTTTGTCTTGATAGCGATCGCCCAGAGCAGCTTTCAGCTCTTGAATTCTGGCTTCGTACCGTTCCAAGACCGCTTGCCCTTCTGCTTGCTTGCCTAATACTTCAGCCGCAAATCTGAAAACATCCTGCCAGGTATCATCCTGCCAGTGATAGAGAACAGTCGGCGCGATTTGCGAAAGTAAAGGATAGATTCCTTCTGAATCATACCCACCCCAACCAAAAATCAAGTCGGGTTTGAGATTTAGAATTGCCTCGATATTGGGTTGAGCAGGGTCTCCGACGGTTTCGATTCCCTGTACTTGATCTTCTGGAAAATAGGGATAGAACTCTCCCGCATTCTCATTGGCACTGGCGATCGGTTTCACGCCTAGAGGCAGCACGTTGCCTAGGGCACCCAGAGATAAGACGACGATGCGTTGAGGATTATTAGGAACACAGGTTTCTCCTGCTGCATGTTGAATCATTCGGCAGTTCTCAGTAGAAGCTGCTGTGTCCGCTTCAGGAGTTGAGCCAGCATTACAGGCTCCGACCATCATGAAGGTGAAAAGTCCTAAAACCAGGAAGTTAATCAGACGGCGAAAAGAGATTTTTTTGAACATTTAACAACCTAAAACCTCCACGAAAGGGTACCTTGTATCGTAAAAGGAGTTCCTACCTGCACAAGAGTACCTGAACCATAGCTGACATAATTTTCGATATCAAACAGATTTCGGATATTTAAAGCGGCACGGAACTGATTGCGCTCGGTACCCCTAATTCCAAACCGTTGATCCAATAGTCTTCTCTTAGCATCACAATTCGTCGGGGCTTGCGGGGAATGCAGGTGTTACCCATCACATGCTGCACAGTTCTACAGTCATGAATCACTTGTGTAGTGCCAGAAAAATTGGTATTGCTTACTCCGCTACAGCTTGAAAGGAAAACGCTGACGAGAACACTCGAAAGCAGCAGACAGACGAAGCGGTAGGAAATATTTCTCATCAATTTCTACTCCTTAAAATCGCCAGGAAAGAGTACCTTGAAAGGTAAGTGGCGCACCCACATCGACGCTATTGATAGAAGAAGCTGTCGGGTAGTATTTGATATCGAAAAGATTGCGAACGTTCAGGGCTGCACTAAACCTGTCTCGCTCATAGAAAATGGCAGCATCTGTACGAAAATAGCTGGGTAGCTCAAAACTATTGGCAAGATCTCCAGGTCGCTCACCGACAAAGTAGAAACCTAATCCAAGACCAAGACCCTGTAAATCCCCTTCCTGAATTCTGTAGGTTGTCCACAGGTTGAATGAATGTTCAGGAGCATTCCGCAGTCGGTTTCCCTCTGGAACGGAGTTGTCTTCTGTGACTCTGGCATCGTTGTAGGCATACCCAGCGATGATATTCCAACCTGGCAAGATCTCGCCGTTAATATCGAACTCGATGCCTTGACTTCTTTGCTCCCCAGTCTGCACAGAAAAGTTTGGATTATCTGGATCAGTAGTTGTGACATTGGTGCGGGTGAGATCGTAAAAAGCTAGATTCGCTGAAAGCCCATCGCTAATATCTACTTTCGCTCCTACTTCATACTGCGTTCCCCTCTCTGGGCGGAAGGTGTCGCCATTAGCTGCAACTCCAATTGAGGGGGCAAACGATTGAGAAAAACCAGCATAGAGAGAAATCTCTGGAATGGGTTGGTAAACCACACCGACTCTTGGACTGAATGCCGTGTCTGACTGGATGGATTCTGTATTGGCAAGTCGATTGTTTGAGCGCTCTTCAAAGAAGTCAATTCGCCCCCCCAGCAAAAATTTCAAGTTCTCTGCTATCGTAATTTGATCTTGCAGGTAGATACCAAGCGTATCTCGTGTGGTAAAGCTATCAGATGTAGGAATGCCAGTTGCATTTACAGTTTGATCAAAGTCAGGGTCAAAAATATCAACAGGAGGAGCATCCCCAAATTCAAAGCTAAGATCAGTCTCATCTCGGCTCAAGCTGAACCCCACCAAAAGTTGATGCTCAACTGTGCCAGTGCGAAATTCACCAAGGAGATTAGTGTCTAAATAGTAGCTATCGTAGAACTGACTACCAATGCCATACCCTCGATTCAAGGTTCGGTTATCAGCCGCTAAACTGCTGTTAAAGAATTGAGGTGCACCATCTCGGTCGTCGTCATCATAAATTGTGTAAAGAAATGCATTGCGAATTCGCCAGTCGTCATTAAACCGATGTTCCAGGCGGTAGCCCACCCGACCATTGACAGTAAAGTTATCGGTCTGCGGTCCACCAGGATTAAAGCTACGGCGAATCTGCCCGTTGGGGTTTGACAGCACTGTACCCATAGCAGGTTGGCCTTCGGGCTGTTGTCCGTTTCGCTCTTGAATGTTGACATCTCCCTCAATCGTGAGGTTGGTGTTCGTCCCCAATCTGAGTGCAACACTGGGCGCAACAGAAATTTCTGTACCCTCTTCAAAATCGAGAAAACTGCCGAAAGTCTGATAGGCAGCAATAAAACGATAGAGGACCGTTCTCTCTTGGTTGAGAGGACCAGAGAAATCGACCACTCCTTGGTAGTCATTATAGCTAGCGGCTGTAGCGCTCACTTCGTAGAATGGATCGCTTAAAGGCTGCCGAGTCACGACATTGACTGTACCTCCTAAACCGCTGAATCGCGTTGAACCGTATAAGATGGAGGCTGGACCCCGCAATACCTCTAGCCGTTCCACATTGACAAAACCGGCATCTGAAGAAATCTGCGGATCAGGGATACCATTGACGAGAAAGTTCTGAAAATTCTCAAAACCTCGCATTGTGAAATAGTTCCTTGATGAGGATGGATTCGCTAATGCTGTCACACCCACAGCGTTTGATAATCCATCTAGAATACTTCTTGCCTGCTGATCCTGAAGTACTTGTTGCGGGATGATCTGGATTGATTGAGGAATATCTCTGAGGGGTGTATTAGTTCTTGTACCGACACTTGTTGTATTTTGTTCCCCTGTCACTACAACCTGAATTGCTTCATCATCACCTGCATCTGCTACATCACCGACAGTTAGATTTAACGTCAGTTGTTGTGCATCACTACTGATTTCAGCTACAGGCGGCGCATCCGTTCCGGTAATTGCTACCCGCACTCTGCCACCGGGCAAACTCGTCACGCTCACTAGCGCAATTCCTTAGATCGGCTCTGTCTGAGAAAATTCTTCAGCGATCGCCGCATTGGGAATATCCGCAATCAGGGCATTGCCGACAGTTCGAGTTTCCGAAACCGCAAGTTCACCCTCTGCGGTTTCCAGAATGACCTGCAACCCTGCCTCCGTTTCCTCCAGACGCACATTGGTAATTTGCACCAGAGAGGCTTCAATTTGGGCAATCCAGTCTTCAATCGTTGTGGCAGGTTGCTCCAGTTCAGAAAGAGGGACAGGGGTAGATGAGTGGATGGGTGGATGGGCTTCGGCGCGAGCGCTCAGCCGAGCAGTGGATGGGTGCAGAGATTGCTCAACTTCATTCACTTGTCCACTTGTCCGATCATCCCCTCCTGTCTCTTGCGCGATCGCAGGCAGAGAGCCTAAGACAATTCCCCCACTCCCCAGGCTCAGCATCACCGCTAGCCGCACCATCAAACCAAGCTTCGTCATACTCACTTCCATCCTCACACACCTAACAGATTCCCTCAATTGCGAGGATTCCTATTTACGTGGGAATGAGCATAACGGTAGGGCAAACCTAAAATCCACCCCAAAACTCTGCCATCACCCCAAAATTCTGTTTTTGACAATTTCTTTTGAAAATTGTCTTGAAACCATCATGAAAAACAGCTCAGCGGCTGATCGCACCGCGCATACAATCCCTCGGTGTCATGCCAAAATGTCGCTTAAACGCCGCTGCAAATTGGGCGGGATTGGCGTAGCCTACCCGATTGGCGACATCCGCCACACTTCCCCCCGGTTGTCGCAACCAGCGTTCTGCCTGCTCCATGCGATAGCGGGTCAGGTAGGCAAACGGCGTCATGCCAAAAATTTCTCGAAAGCCTTTATTGAGGGTGCAATGTCCCATGCCCACCTGTTGCGCTAAATCCACTTGAGATGGAGGTGATTCGAGGTGCGATCGCAAAATCTCCGCCGCATGATGAATCCGAGCCACCATATCTGGCTTCAGTGATCCGGTCGGAGCCGTAGATTGATGGCTGAGCATCCCCTCCAGTTGCAGCGCCATCAACTCAAACACCTTGCCCTGCAAATACAACCGCTTGGTCGTCCCCACAAACGGGCAATCGATGATCTGCTGCACCACCGATCGCATCTCTCTGGTCACTCTGGGAGAAAAGACTCGCTGCCAATCATCCCCTCGCAGCAGAGGTTGAAGTTCAGGGAGGAGTTCCCCAGTCGGAGCCGCAAAAAACTGGTGCAATAGGTGCGGTTGCAGATGAATGTTGACGCCCACTTCGGGTTGATTGGCTCGATGAAAGTTAGCTACTGCGGGTTGAATCCCACTCCCCCCGATATAACTCTGAGTTGCATCTTGATAGAGAAAATCGCCACTATCCACCACCCCAGATAAATGCACCATAAACTGCACCAGGTGTGGATGCTCAACATCCCGAAAGACCAGATCTCCAGCGTAGGTTTCATGAAAAATTGCCAGTTCTAAACCAGGGCATAGCTCGATCTCCCGAATGTAGCCCCTCCCTAACTGCGATGGCACTGTGCGGATGGTCTCCAGGCGATCGCTTGAGGTAGCAGGAGGGCAATGCTGCTCCGCTTCCATCCAGATTGCATCAACATCCTGGGCAGTTAGATCAAGGCTCATGGCAAGGGCAATGGGAGTTTATTGAGAGATAGTCTCAATAGTCCGGGTTTGCCTATCAAAAGTCAAGCCGTTTGACTGAATGGGCGATCGTGATTCAAATTGTTGCGATCGCTCTACAGCATTACAAGTCCTGACTGCACTGTCCACAACCCGTCATAACAGCTATTAAGAGCCAACAACTCTTCATGAGTACCCTGTTCTACGATCTGTCCCTGATCTATCACATAGATGCAATTTGCATGGCGTATGGTGGAAAGTCGATGGGCGATCGCAATGGTTGTCCGATTCTGCGTAATCTTTGTCAATGATTTCTGAATTGCCGCTTCAGTCTCGTTATCGACTGCTGACGTGGCTTCATTGAGAATCAGAATCGGCGGGTCTTTGAGAATGGCACGAGCGATCGCCAATCGCTGTCGTTGCCCACCCGAAAGTTTCTGTCCCCTTTCTCCAACAATGGTGTCGTACCCTTGCGGCAGTTGCTCAATAAACTCATGCGCTTCTGCTAGTTTTGCTGCATAAACAATCTGCTCATGAGTTGCATCAAAACTGCCATAGCGAATGTTCTCGGCAACCGTACCGTGAAACAAAAAGACATCCTGACTCACCCAGCCTATACACTGGCGCAAATCTAATAGGTTAAGTTCGCGAATGTCTACACCGTCTATCAAAATGCGTCCACTTTGTACTTCGTAGAAGCGCAGTAAAAGTTTGACGAGTGTACTTTTACCTGAACCTGTTACGCCAACAATCCCGATCGTGCTTCCAGCAGGAACATGAAGGGAGAGCTGTTTGAGAACAGGATTGCGACCGTTGTAGGCAAAGATAATGTCCTCAAACTGAACTGCTCCTTGAACTTTGCTCAGTGGTAGTGATTGACCACCATGCGGAATCGTAATCGGAGTATCCAGCAGACCCATCACCCGTCGCACCGATGCCATTGCTCGCTGATACTCATCCATGATTTCGCTCAGTTCCGTGAAGGGCCACAGCAAATCTTGCACGATGAATACCATGAAACCATAGGTTCCTACAGTCAGGCGACCCTGAAGCACTTCTCGACCACCCAGGTACAGCGTTATTGCCTCGGCAATTAAAGAGAATGCCATCCGAGCCGCCCACCCTATCGGGAAGCAAGCTACATCCTCCAACCCCTTCTCCCTAGGGAGAAGGGGAGCCGGATTAAAGTCCCTCTCCCTAGGGAGAGGGATTTAGGGTGAGGGCAAATGCATTGTATTGGATTGCCGAGGCAATAGTACGAATCCCAACAGGATGAGAAACCAAATCAGGGGTTGAAACGCAACGCTGAGGGCGATCGCCCGTCCATTACTACGACGATAGGCTTCACTCTCTTGATAGACCCGATCGCTCAGTATAATGAGAATAATTTTTATTAAATGTAGCATGTTTGGCTCGACTTCCTAGCCGGGACGCAGCCCCATCTTTCAAGCGGACATTTGATGAATGATTGATTGGACAACCAGCAGTCGCCCTGGAGTAGATCATGAGTGGCAGAAATGGAAGTGGCAGAAACGAACGACAGTAGATTTGGAACAGTAAATTTGGGACAGTATCTGAGGCACACCTATCGTCCAAATCCATTGGCCTAATCTAAAAGTTTGGAATATCTTCAGGGAGAAGCGTCGCCAGAACTTCATCGGTGAGCAAGGATAGCACTGCCAACCGATTGGCCTGACGCTCGATCGCTTTCTCAAACAAATTTCGCACCAGCCGCGCATTGCCAAAGCTTTTGTCGCGGTTGAGATAAAGTTGTTCCAGCAGGTTAAACAGCTTTGTTTCAGCGTCCTGAACCAGTTTGAAGTGGCTTTTTTCGCACAGTTTTTTGAAAATTGCTGTCAGTTCGCTGGGCGTATAGTCGTTGAAATAGAAATAGCGGTTGAAGCGGGATTTGAGTCCAGGGTTGGATTCGACAAAATCGGACATCAAGTCGGTGTAGCCTGCTACGATGACCACTAGGCGATCGCGATAATCCTCCATCCGCTTCAGCAAAACATCGATCGCCTCTTGGCCAAAATCGCTGCCCTCTCCCGCACTCAAGGTATAGGCTTCGTCAATAAATAAGACGCCATCCAGAGCATTCTTCACCAAATCATCGACTTTTGTCGCCGTCTGGCCAATGTATCCCGCCACCATTCCGGCGCGATCGGTTTCCACCAGATGCCCCTGATCCAAAAAACCGAGTCCTTTGTAAATGCTGCCCAGCAACCGGGCGACCGTGGTTTTGCCCGTCCCCGGCGGCCCGCCAAAGACGGCATGGAGGGAGACGGGTGTGGTGGCCATGCCGCGCTCTTGGCGGACTTTTTGAACTTTGAGGAAATTGGCCAGGGTTTGAACTGCTTCTTTGATGTTGTCCAGACCAATCAGATCGTTGAGTTCGGCCAAAGCTTCCTCGGAGGTTTGGGGGATGTCTTTGCTGGGGGAAGTCGTAGTTGCTTTTTTGGGCGTTTGGGAAAGCGCCGCAGTGAGTCCTTTCTCGTAGTTTTCAAAGACCTGGTAGTGATGGAGCGATCGCCAAACCTGAGACAGCGACTCCATCTCCGGCAGCGAAACCGTACCATCGGCCTTGATAATCGCCTGGGCAAAGGTATAGATCGCATTGATCGTGCTGTTGAGATACTGACTGCCCCGTTCCTCATCCAGTTGATTCAACAGCGAGGGCAAAATCAATTGTTGGGGCTGCTGCTCCGTCAGATCGAGCAGAATTTGCACCGTCACTTTCTGATACTTGATGCGTTCCTCAGCGGAAGCTTCCCAGTTCATCGCCGCCTTCAGTTTTTCAGCATCCTCTTTGATTAGCGCATAGACTAACAAATAGGCCAGCAGTTCATTGGAGCTAATCTCACCATTACTCTGACCACAAATCTGCACAATCTTCGCCAGATCCACCAAAATCAAATCGGCCAAGCGGGGTTCCACCGTCAACAAAGGAGCCAGCGTTTTGTAGAGGGAATTGGCCTCTTTCTTCACCAGTCTAGAACTCACAGGCGGCTCCTAGCACATGCTGTACAACCAAATCTCATGGTATAGCAAAAGTGGGGAGCGGGGAGTAGGGAGTAGGGAGTAGGGAGTGGGGAGTGGATGGGTGGATGGGTGGATGGGTGAGGGAGGGGAAACTGCTTTGAGGCTCAATAAACCCTCTTTTGTAGGATTTTTTGTTCAGAAGAAGGACTCCCTTGAGGCTTTATAAATCCTCTTTTGTAGGATTTTTTGTTTAGAAGAAGGACTCCCTTGAGAGACCCATCCACCCATCCACCCATCCACCTTTTCCCCTTCCTCTCTCTGCGTCTCTGCGTCTCTGCGGTTTAATTCAATCAGCCGCTCCGCCCCCAATGCCTAAGCCATAATCGCCGAGTCTGTTTGGGCTGAGCTTGTAGTGCCTGAATACACTAAGCCACGTTGAACATCCAGCGTCAGAATGGTGCCATCGCGGATGATTTCAGTGGCATCCTTGACGCCAACAATCACGGGAACGCCCAGGCGTAGACCAATGACGGCAGCGTGACTCGTGAGACTACTCTCTTCGGTGACAATTCCGGCTGACTTGCGAATCGCATCTACGTGATCTGCTGTGGTTTTGGGGACTACCAGGATTTCGCCAGGGTTGAAGTGATTGAGGTCGCTCATAGCGCTAGCGACTCTGGCCAGACCGCTGACCGAGCCTTGACCAATGCCCACGCCCTTGCCTAAGACTGCCGTCACCACTTCGACCTTGATGAGATCCGTGGAACCGGATACGCCTTGGAGGGTGCCTGCGGTCATGACGACCAGATCGCCTTGGGTAAGGAGGGCTTTTTCTTGGGCGACGTTGAGGGCGGCTTGGAAGGTTTGTCCGGTTGAGGGGAGGTTGAGTACTAGGAGGGGTTTAACGCCCCAGACCAGTTGCAGTTGACGCGCTACATCGACATGGGGGGTGATGGCGAGAATGGGTTTGCGGGGGCGGAACTTGGAGACATTGCGCGCTGTTGAGCCGGACTTGGTGAGGGTCATGATGGCAGCAGCGTCGAGTTGTTCGGCGATTTGGCCGACGGCTTGGCTGATGGCATTGGGGATCGATCGCCCACTCATACTTTCAGAAGTGCGCTGATAGATCGACTCCTGTTCAATCCGGCAGGCAATCTTGGCCATCATTTCTACGGCCTGCACGGGGAATTTGCCGACGGCGGTTTCGTTGGAGAGCATGACGGCATCGGTGCCGTCGAGAATGGCGTTGGCTACATCAGAGATTTCGGCGCGAGTGGGGCGGGGGTTGCTCAGCATACTGTCGAGCATTTGGGTGGCGGTGATCACCGGGATGCCCAGGCGGTTTGAGGTGGCAATCAGGCGTTTTTGTAGAATCGGAACATCTTCGGCGGGAAGCTCTACGCCTAGGTCGCCCCGAGCTACCATGACTCCGTCGCAGAGGGAGAGGACGGCTTCCATTTGTTCGATCGCCTCATGCTTTTCGATCTTGGCGATGACGGGGACATTTTTGCCAGCACTGGCGATTAGTTCTTTGATTTCTAGGACATCTTGCGGGTTACGGACGAAGCTGAGCGCCACCCAATCTACCCCTTGATCCAGGCCAAACATCAGGTCTTCTTTGTCCTTGTCCGTTAGCGCTTTGATGGAGAGATAAACGCCGGGAAAGTTCACCCCTTTGTTGTTGGACAGGACACCCCCGACGACGACGCGACAATGCAGCTCTCTGGCGGCTGGATCGACCTTTTCGACCACCATTTCTACCTTGCCATCATCCAAGAGAATGGTGGCACCGGAGGGCACTTCATCAGCAAGCGGTTCGTAGGTAACGGAACTCATTTCCTGGGTGCCGGGGCCGGGATGGCTGGTGAGAATGTAGGGATCGCCTTTGGCCAGGGTGATGGAGCCATCCTTGAAGCGTCCTAGCCGAATTTTAGGGCCTTGTAAGTCTTGGAGGATGCCAACGGGTTGATTCAACTCAAAGGAAACCTGGCGAATCAGTCGGATACTGCGTTGGTGATCATCATGGGTGCCGTGAGAAAAGTTGAGGCGAAGCGTGGTGGCTCCGGCTTCAATCAGTTCACGCAGCACTTCTGGGCTACTGGTTGCAGGGCCAATGGTTGCAACGATTTTTGTCCGACGCAGAAAGTTAGGGGATGGCATGAAGAGTCTTCAAAGTAGAGGGGGAAGGGGATAGGATGCCGCTGATTACCCGTGAAGTGGCAAGAGGGATAGTATCACGTTTGGGATGACGATTGAATGAACCCGCCATATTTTGTAGAAGAGGGTGGGGCTTCATGCAATTCTCAAAATGAATTTGAAATTCTACGTAGATTATTTCATACAAAGGTTATATTTGCTACCCGCAACTTGTTCTTTTCTTGACTCGATCCCGTAAAAACATGGGGAATACTGGGTGATGTGAGACACTTCTCCGGGATTGCGGATACGGGATTTGCTTAGGGTGAATCTACGGTCAGGTGGATCTGGTAATCAGGATCTGGTAATCAGGATCTGGTAATCAGGATTTGGCTATGAGAGTCCTGCGATTCCTAGAAATGGCTCACGATTATTCCTATGAGCAGCAACCTATGTTAAACAGCACACTCGATCGGCATTATCGCAGCATTCAACGTCTGGGCGCAGGATTTGGGCAAAACTATTTGTCGGGCGATTTGTATCTCTCTGGCGGCAAACTTCAGAGCATGATGCGGCAGCGGCAGGGCGGCAGTGCCGGAGGACACCTGATCTGGCTACAGCGGGGCGATGAATTGATTCAAAGCCAGCGACACCGGGAGGCGCTAATGTGCTACGAAAAGGCATCTAATGCCAACCCGGATAATCATTTCATTTGGTTTAAGCAGGCGATGGCGCTGGAAGGGCTGCGACGCTATGAGGAGGCGATCGCCCTCTACACCCGCGTTACCGAAGTCACCCCCGAAGATTATCTGGTCTGGTTCAAACAGGGCAAAGCCTACGAGCATGTGCAGCGCTATGAATCGGCTCTGGCTGCTTACGATCGAGGAATCGCACTGCAACCCAGCAACTATTGGTCTTGGAACGATCGCGGCAGAGTTCTGGAATGCCTAGAACGCTACGAAGAAGCGCAGGCGGCCTATCAACAGGCGCTCCAGATCAAATCGGATTTTAAGCTGGCCATTGAAGGCAAAGCCCGTGCCGTTCGGAAACTGGCAGAACAGCAGGCGAAAGTGCAAGCCCAGCCCCATCAGGTGATTCATTGGCTGATGTATGGCTTGGACATGGAAGAACTGGAGCAGTATGAAGTGGCGATCGCAGCCTACAGTCAAGTCGTCCAAGCTCTCCCGGAGAACCATCAAGTCTGGCTCAGACGGGGCGAACTGTTGGAAAAATTGGCCTGCTATGAAGATGCTTTGGCTTCCTATGAGCAGGTGGTGCGGCTTTGTCCTGAAAATTATCAAGTCTGGTGCTTGCATGGTCAGGTGCTGGAAACCTTGGCTCGGCCTGAAGAAGCGGCACTCTCCTACAGACGGGCGACTCGTCTGAAGCCGGACTTTCAACTGGCGATCGACAAACTCAAGCAGTTGGTGTCGATGAGCGATCGCCCCCCATCCAGTCCCCTTACCTTGATAGACCATGCAGCCTAGTTCTTCCGATCATTCTCCAGTGCGAGTGAAGATGCAAATTTTGTTTCTTCACTCGCGGTTCAACTTCTATCTAGTTCAACTTCTATCTACAAGAATGACGGTATAAGGAATTCCTTTGCCGTCATTCTTTTGGATGCCGCTTGGCATAAATTATTAGCCTAAACAATTAGCCTAAATAAATAGATTCAGAAATTGGCTTAGAAATTGGGCGGCGCTGCTCCGACTTCGCCCCATCCCCTCCCCCTTCTATTGCCGTTTCTTCAGCATGGCTTCATCTTGGCAGTACAATGAAAACCTGTCAGTTCATCCCTTCTGCTCGTCGATGCTGTTATCGATTTGCAGCTTTAACCATTTGCCACGCTTTTTTATTTGCCATCCCTTACTTGCCATCCCTTATCACGTTGCCGCTATGCAAACCCGTGACTCCCTCAGCGATCGCCCCTCCCCCACCCGTTCTTTTCTAGACTTTCCCGCCCGCACCGCCACCGTCCACCGCACCACGGGCGAAACCGATGTCCAGGTCAGCCTCAACCTCGACGGCCAGGGACAATGCAATGCCCAAACCGGGATTCCTTTCCTGGATCACATGCTGCACCAAATCGCGTCTCACGGACTGCTGGATCTCAACATCCAAGCTACAGGCGATATTGAGATCGACGACCACCACACCAACGAAGATGTGGGCATCACCCTCGGGCAGACGCTGCATCAGGCATTGGGCGATCGCAAAGGCATTGTCCGCTTTGGCCATTTCTTTGCTCCCCTCGACGAAGCTCTAGTGCAGGTCACCCTCGATTTTTCGGGTCGTCCCCACCTCAGCTACGGCCTAGAGATCCCGACTCAGCGCGTTGGCACCTACGACACCCAACTGGTGCGAGAATTCTTTGTCGCGGTCGTCAATCATTCGCAGATGACGCTCCATATCCGCCAGCTTGCTGGTATTAACTCTCACCACATTATTGAGGCTACGTTTAAAGCTTTTGCGCGAGCGCTGCGGATGGCGATCGAAGCTGACCCTCGCAGAATGGGGATGATTCCTAGTTCAAAGGGCGTTATTTAGGAGTTTTTGAGCGATTCTGAAGGATGAGAGGCAGATAAGCTGGATTGGGAATTTAAACCGCAGAGACGCAGAGACGCAGAGGGAGTTGTCTTCTTAGGTTGTGCCTTGGTGGAGGGATATTAAGCTATTTAATGTTTGATGCCAAGGCTGATGTCTGGTGATGTCTAGCGATCGCCCCCCCGCTTCTCTGAGGCCAGCATCACACAAAGCCCCGCTAATCCAAACGCCGTCGCCCCAACGATCGCCCCAACCGCCACCTCGGAATTCTTAAACACCTCAAAAAACAAGCTTGTCCCGATCGCTCCTCCGCTAAAAAACATCCCCGTTCCCAACCCGGCCTTCTCAGAGGGCACTAGGGAAAGGGCAAAGGGTAGGGTGCCATTGGAAACCAGACTGAAGGCTGATCCCAGGGCGATCGCCACCCCCCCAGCCACCAGCGGCGTTTGGGCGACCAAAATCAGCAATACGCCAACTGCCATCACCCCCAATCCCAGCACCATTGCCTTGCGGTTGCCGATCGCTGCGGCCAAGGAACCAGCAGGAATCGCAGTCACCGCCACTGCCAAAAAGATGATCCCCAGCGTCAACCCTACATTCATCGCTGGATTGACTTGTAGCACCGCTGGAAATGTCTGCATCATCAGCCGAAAGCCGATCGCCACAAACATGCCTGCCCCAAAGATTAGAGCCAGGGGTCGAATCGCGATCGCCCTCCCAGGCAAATTCCCCGATTCAACGTCTATAACCCCTTCCGGCGGACTCGCAGGCGGACTGACCCAGCGTAAGACTAAAGCTGCCGCTAGAAGAATGAAGGTGCCCAGACTGAAGGTGGCGATCGCCCCCCACTGCAAGATCCATTGCCCTGCCAAAGGAGCCATCGCCCCCGCCAGCGCGCCTACCAGGGTTAACACACTGGCCGCTCTCGGTAATCCACTGCCAAAGGCATAGCGCCCCAGCAGCGACAGCATGGGACTGCGAAACACCGTCATGGCCAAAGCCCAGAGAATGGCGATCGCAGGCATCAACATCCGCCCCACCGAAGCTGTCCCCCAGACCGCCACGACAGGCATCGCCATCGAAAACGCCGAAGTCAAAATCACCCCCAGCGCAATCAACGGCAACCGACTGCCCACCCATCGCTGTCTGTAGTCCGAGAAATTCCCCATGACGGGTTCCATCACCGCCGCCATCAAGTTCTCCACCACCAGCAAGGTCGTCGCCACCCCCACCGGCCAACCAAACTGCCCCAAAAGCTGAGGCAAATACAGGTTATAAATCACCCACAAAAGTGCGATCGCCCCCTGCATCCCCGCCAACCCCCATACCTGGAGCCACAAAACCGGACGCTGAACAGGGGCGATCGAAGTCATAACGGTTAACCCAAGGGATCTAATTAGCGGGTCAATCATAGCGGATTTGGGGGGGGAGTAGGGAGTGGGGAGTAGGGGGAAAGGGGAAGGGCGGTCAAGGATACAACTCTGATAAATCTGGGTTGAGAAACGGCACAATACCCAGCGATAACTCCAGGTTCTCCCTTTCCCCTTTTCCCTTTCCCCTTTCCCCTTTCCCCCACGCATCCCCCCATCTCCCCACTCCCCACTCCCCACTCCCCCCAATTGCGGTAATCTGAGACTTGGAATTTATTCGACAAATTGAGAGGAGCGACCCTTGGAACGGACATTTATTGCAATTAAACCCGATGGCGTGCAGCGTGGACTCGTCGGTGAAATCATCAACCGCTTTCAGCAAAAGGGGTTCATCCTCGTGGGCATGAAGTTTATGCAGGTGAGCCGCGAACTGGCCGAAGAACATTATGGGGTGCATCGCGATCGCCCCTTCTTCAACGGCCTGGTAGATTTCATTACCTCTTCCCCCGTGGTGGCCATGGTCTGGGAAGGCGACGGTGTCGTAGCCTCAGCCCGTAAACTCATTGGTGCCACTAACCCCCTCGCCGCTGAACCCGGCACCATCCGAGGCGACTTTGGAGCCAACATTGGCCGAAACATCATCCACGGCTCCGATGCCGTCGAAACCGCCCAGCAAGAAATCGCGCTCTGGTTTACCAAGGATGAACTGATCACCTGGCAACCGACAATGATGCCTTGGGTTTACGAATAGGGCGAAGGGGGAAAGGGGAAAGGCGAAAGGGAGAGTTCTAGACATCCCCCCATCCCCCCACCTCCCCATCTCCCCACTCCCTACTCCCTACTCCCTACTCCCCACTCCCTCCCCTATGCTTGCCGCTCTCCTCTACGGTCAAGAAGACCTCCGTCTGGAACAACTGCCTGATCCTGCCCCGGCTGCGGGTGAGGTGATTCTTAAGGTGACGGCTGCGACGACCTGTGGCACGGATCTCAAGGTCTGGCGGCGGGGGGGACATGCCAAGATGCTGAAGCCGCCGACGGTGTTTGGGCATGAGGCGGCGGGGGAGATTGTGGCCTTGGGGGAGGGGGTGAGCGGGTGGCGGGTGGGCGATCGCGTCGTCGCCAACAATTCCGCCCCTTGTATGAACTGTTTTTTCTGCAAGAAGCAAGAATATTCTCTTTGTACCGACCTCAGTTTCAACAACGGCACCTTCGCTGAATATCTCAGGGTTCCGGCTCAGATTGTGCGGCATAATATGCTGCCGATTCCCGAAGATCTGCCGGATGCGATCGCCTCTATGACTGAACCCCTCGCCTGTGTCCTCCACGGAGCCGCTCGGTCGAACACGCAACCGGGCGATCGCGTCGTTTTATTAGGCGATGGGGCGATCGGGCTGATGTTTGCGGGGGCGTTGGTGCAGCGGGGAGCGGAGGTCTTTTTGTTGGGGGGGAGTGGCGATCGCCTGCAAATTGGTGAAGCGTTTGGGGTGGCGCGGACGTTTAACCATCACCAAGTAGAAGATATTCCAGCACTGGTCAAGGATCTGACGGACGGCTGGGGGGCGGATGTGGTAGTGGAGGCGACCGGATCGCCTGCGGTGTGGGAGATGGCGATCGCCTGTGCCCGTCCGGGTGCTACGGTGAATCTGTTTGGTGGCTGTCCCCGCGATACCACTATTACCGTCAACACTGAGCAACTGCACTACAGCGAACTCACCCTCAAGGGCGTTTTCCACAGCACGCCGCAGTATGTCCGGGAAGCGCTGGCGCTGTTGGCTAGCCATGCCCTTCCTTTTGAAAAACTGATCAGTGGTCATCAACCTTTGACTGCACTGGAGCAAGTCTTTCAGGATATGAAGCATCGGCGTGTGGTCAAGGTCGCCATGCAGCCCTAGAAATTCGCGCTAAAATCAGGCATCTTCAAAACACCGTTGGGCAGGGTTACGCCATTGGCAAGGGTTACGCGGCTTCGGCTTCGGGGTGGAATCGCCTCGCTACGAGCCGCAGTTCCATTCAAAAGAGACAAACGAGGGCAGGTTCATCTCTTCGCGATCCTGCTGCAAATTTGTCTTTGTTTAGGGTTGCTGTGGATAGGAATGCCTTCTCCGATATGGGCAGCGAATCCTTTGCCCGATCGCACTCCCCTCACCCTGGAACTGTTGCAAAGACGGCTCAAAGCTCCCACCCAGGCGGAAGGGGCACGAATGATCGACCTGCGGCGGTTGGTGATTGATCTACGACCGGAAAACAGTGAATTTCGCGATCAGTTTTATCGATTGGTTCAGGCTCAGCTTCAGCAGGCCAATCCGCCTGTAGGCTTGGACTTGAGCGATTCGGTGATTCGGGGAGATCTAAAAATTAGTGATTTGGGGCTGCGAACCGATCTGTTTGGGCAGAACCCGTTTACCTTGAGTGAAGCCGAACAGGCGCAGTTGAAACGGGACAGCCTGCGGGTGTTGCAGTTGAGTAATTTGTCGCGATCGCTCCTCCTCCCCAGCCAAACCGCCCCGCTGCAACTGACGGTTCTGCGTGCCCCGCTGCTGCTAGTGAAAACGCGCTTTGAAGGATTCGCCAACTTTAGCAATGCCTACTTTCTCGGACGAGTGGAAGCCCAAGGCGTGAATTTTGTCCAGGATAGCGACTGGTCTGGCACTCGCTTCAGCCAAGCCGTCAGCTTTTCCGATGCCACCTTTCAGCGAGAAGCCCGGTTCCCCAGCGTCATTTTCTTTAACCGCGCCATCTTCAACCAGGGACGCTTTCAGGGCAATGTCAACTTCCAGAGCAGCGAATTTCGAGCCTTCGCGAGCTTCCATCAGTCCAGCTTTCAGCAGCAGGCCAACTTTGCCCGTATTCAATGGCAGGACAAGGCCGACTTTTCCCAGATTCGCTGGCAGGGAACCGCCCTCTTTGACCGCAACCAGTTCGCCCAAGCCCTGTTCCTGACCCAAACCACCTTCGAGAAAATCGCTAGCTTCCGCCAAACCCAGTTCAACCAACCCGTCAACCTGCGGGGAGCCAGCATCCTCGATCAGGCCGACTTTTCCGATGCCGGATTTGCCAAAGGAGCCTACCTCAACATCGCCGATCTGCAATTTGACCCCCGTCGTGCCCGCATCCTGGGCGATCCGGGAAAAGTCGGGCGCGTGCTGTCTGTCCCCACCCTGCAAGGCAACGAAACCCTGCTCCGCAATCTCGTCCAAAACTTCCGATTGCAGCAACAAATTGCCGATGCCAACCGGGTCGAATACACCACCGAAAAACTGCGCCTCCGCGAATCTCGTCAGCGCCTGCTCGGCACCGACTTAAACACGGCCTCTGTTGAAAAACTCCAGAAAATCGGCTTCTCGCCCAAACAAGCCACCACGATCGCCCAAGCCCGTGCCCAGCAGCCCTTCCGCAACCTCACCGATGTCCTTAAACTGGAGGGAATGCTGAATGCTTATGTTAAGGTGCGCGATCGCATCGTCATTGGCAAACCCCTCTCCGCCGCCAACTGGCTCCTGGAAAGCTGTCGCTGGCTGGGCTTGAGCCTGCTGCTGCTGCTGACTCGGTTTGGCACCAGTTTCTGGTTAATCTTTGGGGTCGGACTGGTTGCCACGGCCCACTTTGCCATGCTCTTTTGGCTGCTCGATCGCTGCCGCAAACTCCGCCCCACGCCCTTCCTGCCAACACCCGAGGAAACCGCCTGGAGTCTCAGTGGCTTTGGCGTGTTCTCCATCCTAGGATTCTCGGCGATATTTCGCACCGCCGATCAGCCCTGGCTGACGTTGACTTGTTTAGGGATTGTCATCATTCCTATTCCTGCAATTTTGCTAGGAATTCTCTACTGGCGCGGTCGCTACCATGACCTGATGGACAGTAGCTATTTTGTCGAAGATGGCAGTATGCGTCAACTGCGGTTCCTGATTGGCCGATTGCCGAATATTCCGCTGTTTCCTTTTTTTCGCGATCGCTACACCCCGATCGTCTGGAACCGCCGCTGGAGTTGGCTGAACTACCTGGATCTAAGCCTCAACAATCTGCTCAAACTCGGCTTCAACGACATCCGCCTACGCGACGAACAAATCCCCGGCCTAATCACCACCCTGGTTTGGTATCAATGGAGCTTAGGCTTACTCTACTTCGCCCTTTTGCTCTGGACGCTCTCCCGTACCATTCCCGGTCTAAACCTGCTGATTTATTTCAAGTAATCGACTTCAATCAAACGCCTGATTATCCAAAATTCAAATCAATCCAAGGATTAAAACTGAAATTCTCCTACTAGGACACCTACATAGAAGACAAATTCCTCTGCGTCTCCGCGTCTCTGCGGTTTAAATTCCTACCTTTCGATCGGCAAGGTAAACCAAACCTGAGTTCCCACCTCCGGAACGCTATGAATCCCCATTTCACCACCATGAGCCGTGATAATTTGCTTACACAGACAAAGCCCTAGATGAATCAGCGGCGTTCGGCAACCAGATTGCTGTTTCAACTTTAGATCAAAGATTTGCTCCAGGGTGTCAGCGGGGATGCCTCTGCCATTGTCCACAATCCGACAGCGAATCAGATTGCCAGCAGTCACGGCCTCAACCCGGACTTCAACGCCGGGAGGATTGTGCTTAATGGCATTACTTAAGGCTTGGGCAAAGACCTGGGTCAGCTTGTCCGAGTCTACTAGCAGCAAAGGCAGATGGTGGGGAACCTGGTTAATCAGTTCTGCTGGAGCATGGGCTGACCCTGAATTGACCTCAGCATTAACGGGTCTGACGGTCTGGATCGCTTGTTCGACCAGGGTATGGAGGGCGATCGCCTCTCGATGCAGCTTAACGCCTTCTAGCAGATTGCCATAGGTATCCAGAAGCGTATTAAGTCGATCGAGCTGAATATTGCAAGATTTTGCCATTTGTTGCAGCAAAATTCGAGACACTGGAATAATTTCGCCCGTTTGATCCTGTAAGGTGTTGAGTACCATAAGACTTCCAATAACTGTGGTGCGTAAATCGTGGGAAATGGCGTAGAGCAAAATGTCTTGCAGACCGCTAAGTTCTGCCACTTTGGCCATGCTGCCCTGAAGTTCCAGCGTGCGAGTTTTGACCTGGCTTTCCAGACTGAGATGCAAATGTTGAATTTGCTGATGCAAGTGCTGATTCTGCCGACGCTGTTCGTTCAACATCCACAGCACCACCGCCAAACTCGACAGCAGCAGCAGCGTCGCGATCGGCCAAGTGAACGCAGAGAAGATCGACGTTCTAATCGGCAATGAAGCAGACAGCACCATCACTTCGACCACTAGGATGCAGAAGAGGGCGATCGCACCACCCCCCATTAGAAATGAGCGTATTCCAGGCTGACTCAAGGTCATAGACATTTTCTATCCAGTCTTTCAAGCGGTAACAGGAACCCCTGCTGCAATGCACGAACTCGGGCAGTAAAGACTACATCTTCAGCCAGAGAAAGGGCTTGTCACTTCCTCCGATTGGATGAGTCGAGTGGGGGAAAGTGGGATAGGTAGGAGCGCGATGTCGAAATGTAAAGAGAATTGCTCAGAATCAGGAGCAAAAACCATTAAAAATCTTAAGAAAGTTAACCCTTCTTTAAGAAAGGGACATGATTCGTTTTGAATCGTGAATTACTGTTATTCTCAATACCAATTCACAAGCAGACTTAATTAACTCACTTCAAGCCCTGGAATGGGAAAACGCTAGAATCGGCGACTACAAAGCTGTTCAGAAGCTTTTAGTCAATTCATTCTATGTATTTCTCTGTGATTTTTTGCACCTTAAATTTCAGGCCGAGGGAGTGTAAATCACGAAGTTTGCGCTCTGATGATCCAGGGTTTACCCTCGATCATTCATTTAACTCTTAACAATCGTTTACAGACTAAGGAGAAACCGATGAAAACATCCAATCATTTAGGGCAATCCGTCTCGCTGGGTCTACTGCTGTTTGTAGCTTGCGCGGCCTTCGTCAGCTTCATGGCTTCTCAGTCCGGTGCCCTTTAATCACCTCTCGGGCGATATCAGTGAGATAATCCACCGATCGCACCCCAGGATTGCCTCTGGTTCACCGTTGTTCCTGATTTCGTTCTCTAATCGAATTTAGATCTAGGCGATCGGGAATCATCGCAATCCGCAAAAAGATTCATCCTTTCACAATTTAAGAGCGGCAATTCACAGCACACTGGCTCAGGCCAGTGTTTTTTTGTCCATTTTTCTCGAAAAATTCTTGTAATAAATAATCGTCAAATCTCTTATCGAACCAGGGTCAACAATACCAAGAGAATCCCCTCAGACCACTCCACCACCGCCCCATAGGTATCCCCCGTGTGGCCTCCCAGCTTGTGATGGAACCAGGCCGGAAGCAGTAAGGCGATCGCCCCTCCCCCCAAACACAACATCAGCGACAACCTCAGAGCATTCTCCAAAAATCCCAGCGGCAGCAAACTCAGCCCCAATAGCACCAAAAAACCTGGCACCGTATCACTCCAGGATTGGATCGCGGCCTTGTGAAACGCCCCTTTTCCCTGAGCTTTCAGGTAAGGATAACGGGCGATCGCCACCTGCTGCCCCCAACGCGCCCAACCCGCTACCAAAGGGAGAAAAATCCAGCGATCGCCCGGAGAGCCAGCCAAATCCACCAGCGCAACCGTCTTCAGCAGCAAAATCGCCACCGCCACCATCGCCCCAAACGCCCCCGTCTGACTATCCGCCATCACCGCCAACCGCCGCTCCGGATCAGTCACCGCCAACCCATCCGCCGTATCCATCGCCCCATCCAGGTGCAAGCCCCCCGTGATCGCCACCCAGAACAGAACAGCGATCGCACTCCGCGTCAAAATCGGCATCCCCAACGCTTGCAGCCCCGCATCCACCCCCGCAACTCCTGCCCCAATCCCCAGCCCAATAATGGGCACCCAATAGGACGCTCGGGCAATTTCCATCATCCAGGAAACGGGCATCGGCAGGATGGTGTAGAAAGCGATCGCCCCCGCCAAACTCGCCCCAATTCTCCGAACCCGACCCATCAGGATCTTCATGTAGTTTCTCCTGAGCATCCTGGATACCCAACGTATTAATCTGCAACAATCAAAAAAGAAGGGGAAAGGGGAAAGGGGAAAGGCGAAAGGCGAAAGGGGGAAGGGGATGACAACGGTTTTACCGATGTCTTTCATTATGTTGGTTCAATGCTTTTCTCCTCGCCCTCCTACCTTGGACTTCCAAGGAAGAGTTCCGGGATTCCCCCTTTCCTCTTTCGCCTTTTGCCCTAAACTCTCCGTGTGATTTCCCCTTTTCCCTTTCGCCTTTTACCCTAAACTCTCCGTGTAATTCCCTTGTGCCCCCCTTTCGCCTTTCCCCTTTCCCCCTTCCCCTTCCATTCGTCATTCCCTTCCATCGCAAATTTTTAATGAAGATTCATATGGGAAATCGTAGACTGGAATGCGCGAAATTCCGGATCTTAGCAGTGCGCTAAGGTAAATTTTGCGTAAGTTCCGTAAATTCTGTTAAGGGATGCTTCAGAGGGTTGGGATAAGATTGTCTCATGCATCACGTTTAAGCCCCACAAAACAGTCGCCCCTTCCCCCTGCCCCGTTGCAGATCGAAGGTGCGAATTCAAACAGGCTTAAAAGGGTTGCGATTTCTTTGAGTCAGGGCGATCGCAATTCAGGACTCCCCCCAAAAGGGAAGCAGATACATTGCCTCTAGAGCTTTGCATCTGATTGGAGAGACATTATTTCCAATTGGATCAGTTCTGAAGCGATGTGTTTTATACTGAATGGTTTGTAATGCTTTCATGTATTCCTTTCTTCTCCGTAGTGTGCCCATTCTGGTGAATGACTCCGCTACGGTGCGCTAAATTGGTTCCCAGGCTGCAATCTCCCAGGTTCCAATTTGTCTTTAATCCTTCTTTTCACCCTTCTAACCTAAGGTCCTTCGCTCGACCCCAAGGCTTCTTCACTTATGAGTTACGACCAACTTCCCGGAAACGCCAAGCTGCCAGCCCCCTGCATTGTGGATACTGGCATTCTGGTCAACAAACAAGACATGCAGCGTCTCCTCAGCGACTTAGGCCGAGTTCGCTATCGCTACACCCAGGACGACACCCTGCTGGTTGAGGATGAAGGCTATGTCCTCGAAGTCTTTGCCGACCCGCAGCGCTCCACAATGGTGGCCAACCACACGCTCTACCTCAATGTCCATAGCTTTGACTGTTTGAGGTTGGAGCGATCGCCCGAACAAGAATCCTACTTCAACCTGATCCAAGACAATCGCCAACTCCGGCTGATTCCCCTGTCCAACCCCCTTCAGGATCAGTCCCACCGCCACTTCAATGCTGCCGCCCTAGAAGCCGTAGTCGCCGAAGTCCTCTCCGCCAGTTGGGATGTCCGCATCGACGACGAAGACAACTTTTCTTCCTAGGATCTTTTCTTCTTAAAATCATTGATTAAGAATTGCAATCCTCAACCCGACAGCCGCCAAACAGCCCTTATCAAATAAGGTAAAATGGCAAACGTTGACGGTTTCTGGGTGCCA
This sequence comes from Oculatellaceae cyanobacterium Prado106, assembly GCA_025454315.1. GTDB lineage: Bacteria > Cyanobacteriota > Cyanobacteriia > Elainellales > Elainellaceae > Prado106. The sequence continues at coordinate 1,281 of JALOOP010000025.1, read as the reverse complement.
GAAATACTTTTGATTAAAAATAAAGTATCTCCACAAATTCTGCATTTTTGCAGCTTAGTTTGAATAGGGAATTGAGAGCCTATGGCTGCGTCGTTTTATACTTCGCAGGTCTGCTTTAAATCCTTGCACAGTACTCCATATACCCATCGGCTATCTACTTTAGCCGCTCATGGAGAACCGTTGAATTTGGTTATGTAAATGCTGGTGTTAACTTTTTGGTGCCAGTGATAATCTTTGAGTGATGGCTTGCTTTATGTGGGCGATCGCTCCACTTGGCTCGTCACCTATCCCTTGCCTGTTTCTCTTCGTGTATTGCTTAATACATCAGACAATTCGTCTGATGTATACGGAAAAATGTAAGCGGAAAAACGTTGACAAAAAACAACCTGGATAATCAGAAATTTCTGCTCTGATACATTCAGCCCCTACTCATCTGCACTTAGGGCTTTCCAGTTAAATTCCTCAATTTCCTTTTGTCTCGTTAAACCTTGATTGAAGCTCCTTCACACAGGAAAATTACCCTGTAGACTTTAGCCCTGCCTGTAGACTTTAGCCCTGATTGTCTGTTCAAAGATTTCTTCAACATTTGCCAGACGATAAGCCCCCCGATCGCCGAAGCCTGCAATTGCTCATCCGATTTCGCAAGAAGAACTTGACCTATGAATTGCAGCTTTTCTCATTCTTTCACATCTCCCCTACAATCCATCCGCCATCGGGTAGATTCTATCGAGATCTGTAATCCCCAAATTGCCCGCACCATCTGCAAGCTGATTCCCACATCCTGTCCCTTTGCTCGCACCATCGAGGTGGGCGTTGGTGTTGATGACTGGAGCAAAATTCTGCTGCGCGTTTCTATTCCGCCCCTGTGCAAACTGAACCCACTCTATGACCAGTTGATGACCCTGCGGTTTAGAGCCTTGACTTATCTAGCCGACCAGTGCGGGGAAGACATTGCCATTTATTGCTAGCCTTTAACTAGCCTTTAACTAGCCTTCTAGCCTTCAACCTTGCATCAACTTTGCCATGCTGATCCAGGATACGAAACATTAACTTTATCGAACATCCATTGAGTTTTATAGGGGAGGTATGACAGTCACTTGCCTCTTCTTTGGGGATCAGCAGAGAATTTAGACCAATAGGACTCCGCGTTAGTCAACCGGAGCCAGTTCAGTTTACTAAATTCAATCGGGCAGCTAGTCCTTATCCTTTTGAATCTTTTTGACGCTTCTTTTTTGACGCTTCTACAGCCTCAATTTAGTCTCAGTCTGCACCTGCCCCAAT
>JALOOP010000340.1 GCA_025454315.1 Oculatellaceae cyanobacterium Prado106 | reverse complement strand
AAGGAACGCGACTTTGTGGGGCGAGTCTCTGGAAAGCCAATTTGCGTGGGGCTGACCTGCGAGGTGCTGATTTGTGCGACACCAACCTTTGTGAAGCCAATTTGTATAATGCCACTCTTGAAGCGACGGATATGAGCGAATGTTTTTTAACAGGGGCTAAGTTGCCGACCTCAACCCATCACTAGATTTTAGAATGACAGAAGATTTTGGAAACAATCGCAATCAGGCCACACCTATATTCATTCGCAACATCCCACAAGTTCTCAAAAACACGATTGGGGGTAGCGATCGCGCTGATTTTCTCCGCATCAAACTCTCAACGCGCAGTCAGCTTCATTCCCGTCTTTCGTACCAACAAGCCAACACAGATTTGACCCTGTTGAACCCTGTTGGAGAAGTTGTGGAAGTGTCCAAGCGGAGGGGCAAGTCCCGTAAAACCATTGATATCCCTCTCGATACAGGGGTTTACTTCCTGAAAATTACTCCCCGACATCCCCAAAAATCAACGCAATATCAACTCCGCCTCTGGGCGATGCCGACGACTGCGCCCGTTTTGGCGATCAATCGGTCATCTTCGTTAAACAAAGGTGAACAAATTACGTTTAGCCATTCCCTCCTAAACGCAACGGGCATCGACCAAAATCCCAGCCAGCTTGTTTACACCCTCACTCGACTCCCCCAAGCAGGATTCCTGGAACTCGGTGGCGATCGGCTGCGGGTAGGGAACAGCTTTACGCAGGCCGACATTGATGCAGGCCGTCTGGCTTACAGCAGCTTGTCCAACCAATCCCTCATCCGTGGCCCCTCCAATTTCTTCGGAGGTACTCCCGCTGTATCCATCTCAGATTTCAATGTCACCTGGACGAGAGGAGATTATGGCGCTGACAATCCCGTGTTTCTCTTTGATGGTGCCGCCATTACTCAACTTTCAACGGATCAAAATCAGGGGCGTTCTCCGCGAATCTCCGGCTCTAATGTGGTCTGGTATGGAAAAGGGGGAAGTGATGGTGGCACCGACACTGAGATTTTCTTCTACAACGGTTCCACGGTTACCCAACTGACCACAAACCAGACGAATGACGACATGCCCCAAATTTCGGGTTCTCATATCGTCTGGTCAGGCCAAGGAGGGAGCGACGGCGGCACGGATCGGGAAATCTTCTTCTACAACGGTTCTACCATCACCCAACTCACCACCAACCGTGACGAGGACTTCGCTCCCCAAATTTCAGGCTCTAATGTGGTGTGGGCGGGTGTTGGGGGAAGCGATCGCGGCTCTGATTCCGAAATTTTCTTCTACAACGGTGCCGCCGTCTCCCAACTGACGCGCAACAAAACGGATGACAACGATCTTCAGATCTCGGGTGCCAATGTCGTCTGGTCTGGTCGTGGAGGAAGCGATCGCGGCACCGATTCCGAAATTTTCTTCTACAACGGTGCCACTGTCTCCCAACTGACACACAACAAAACCGATGACAGCTATCCCCAAATTTCGGGTGCCAATGTTGTGTGGTCTGGCAAGGGCGGGAAGGACAGTGGCACGGATTCCGAAGTGTTCTTCTACAACGGTGCCGCCGTCTCCCAACTGACGCGCAACAAAACGGATGATTATGCGTCGGGAATTTCAGATACTAATGTCATCTGGCGAGGACAGGGGGGAAGCGATCGCCATACCACAGACACCGAAATTTTCTTCTACAACGGTTCCACCACCCAAGTGACTGCCGACGCGCGCGATGCTGAGTCTGCTGTCATTTCTGGCGCTAACATCGCCTGGAAACAGGCAACTGGTTATCCTGAAACGGATACGCTTTTCTTTAATAATCTGTTGCAACGAGACAGCTTTGACTTTACGGTGACCGATCGGGGTGGTAGAACCAAAGGCACCTTTAAGCTAAACTTGACTTAAAATTGACTAGTTGCGCTAGCCTGAATATGAACAATATCGCTATCTTTTTTGAGGGTGAGAAGGCGATCGAACAGCCTTAAGCCATTGATAAGAAACGAGATTCAGGAGTAAACCAATGAATAACAGAATGAACATTAAAGCAATTTGATACCAGATGATTGGAGTGATCATCAGGTCAAACACAACATGCAGCAAGTTAAGAATTGTGTACAGCAAAGTAAAATAGAAATGAATACTACGGAACTTCTTGGATTCATAGAAGGATGTGGCAATCATGGCGAACATCGGCAGCACAAAGAACACCAGCATTGACCAGAAAATCAAGGATAAATTTCCATTCTGGTGAGACTCGATCGCCACACTCAGACCATGGAATAAAGGCATTAAGCCTAGTTGTGTATGAAACAGTGTACCCAACAAAAAGGTTGACCAGAGGGTGATGATTTGTAGAGAATATCGATGACTTCCCATGAGTACAGTTTTCTAAACGCCTCTTTAAGGCTAATAAGAAAACTTGAGAATCTTGTGAAGCTTACCTATCAAGGAGGTCGAGCTATTTTTCAGATTAAGCATGAGCAGAGATCCAACACAAAGTTCTATTATCCGTAGCTGGTTTGCGATCGCAATGCTTTCGTTGTCCCGATTAGGTTTCCTACACCCTGAATGACTGGCTCGATTTAATTGTGTATTACAGGACACTAATTTTATTGCGAAGCTGGAAGTTTCTTGAATAATTCTTGGAAGAATCTATCAATGGAGCTTGAACTCAGGGAAGATAATAGAAACAGGCTGACTTGATCTTTGCAAATCATCGGTGTAGGAGAAATAGATTATGTTTAAACGCATTCTGGTTGCACTCAGCAACGATGGGGCGAGCAATATTGTCTTTGATGAAGCCATTACCCTTGCCAAGCAACTTGAAGCCAGTCTCATGCTCGTGCATGTTCTGCCGTTTGATTTGCTGGAACCAACGCTGGTACCCTACACCTACCCCGTGATCACGGATGAAACCATGCAGCAATTTCGACATCGATGGGAGGAGTTTGAGAAGGCAGGGTTAGCCCGTCTGCAAGCGTTATCCGAGCAGGCGATCGCCGCTGGTGTCACGCCCGAATTCACTCAAAATGTAGGCGATCCGGGTCGTGTCATTTGCCAGGTGGCAAAGACCTGGGATGCCGATTTAATTATCATGGGGCGGCGAGAGCAATCCGCGTTAGGGAAACTCATCATGGGCAGTACGAGCCAATTTGTGACTCGTCATTCTGACTGCGCTGTTTTACTCATTCCCGACGGGGATGAACCGAAGGCTTAGCCAGGGACGATCGCTCCAGGACATGCCCCACCGTGCTGAGCAAATCCTGAGCCGTAAAGGGTTTGGCGAGGAACGCTTGTACCCGACCGCTGGCATCCACTCGCTCCTGCAACGAGGTCAAACCACTCATGGCAATCATGGGCACGGGGGGGGTGAATCGGCTCAGGGTTTCAATCACCTTAAATCCGTCCAGGGAGGGCATGGCCAGATCGAGGAGCACCAGCGCAATCTCGGATTGATGTTGGGCATAGAGGGCGATCGCCTCAATGCCATCCTCAGCGACTAAAACCCGATAGTGGTGACTTTCTAAAATCTCCTGAACGGTTTGCCGGATGGCGGTTTCATCATCCACCACGAGAATCAATTCGTCGTTACCCTCCAGGTATTCCAACGCTGCAACCGATCGTTCTTCTCCTTGCTGAATGGTGGGCAAATAGACTTGAAAACTCGTCCCTTTCCCCACCTGGGTGACGACATCCACAAAGCCACCATGACGTTTGACAATGGTGAGAACGGTGGAGAGTCCGAGGCCAGTGCCTTTGCTCTGTTCCTTGGTGGTGAAGAAGGGATCAAAGATGCGATCGAGAACTTCCGGGGCAATGCCACTGCCCGTATCGGCGATCGTCATTTTCAGGTAGCAACCGACCTGAGCATCCAGGTGCATTCGGACAAAGGTTTCATCGAGGGTGCAATTTTCGGCGGCGATCGTCAAGGTGCCGCCCTGGGGCATGGCATCACGGGCATTGACACAGAGGTTCATAATCACCTGATGCAGTTGGGTAGCATCGGCTTGTACCAGCCAGAGGTTAGAGGTGGGAACCTGGATTTGGACTCGAATGGATTTGGGGAAGGTTTGTTGAGCAATTTTGCCAATTTCGGCAAGCAAATGTCCCACTTGGAGGGGGATGCGTTGCCCTTCTTCGCCTCGGGCAAACGAAAGAACTTGCTTGACGAGATCGCCCCCTCGCCTGGCATTGATTTCTAAAATTTCTAGCAGGCGTTGGCTGGAAGCATCGACAGGGGGCAGCTTATGCGGCAACAATTGAGCCGCCGCCAGGATTGGAGTGAGGATATTGTTGAGATCATGGGCAATACCACTGGCCAGAGTCCCGATACTTTCCAGTCGCTGGGCGCGGAGGAATTGGCTCTCTAATTGTTTTTTCTCAGTCATGTCGGTATCGACGGACAGGATCGATCGCGGCGTCCCATCCGCATCTTGCACTAAGGTCAATCGACTCATGACCGTCACGCTATTGCCAGACTTCGTGACCTTTTGCAATTCGCCTTGCCATACTCCCTGCTCAAAGACCGTATTGAGAACCTGGCTGAGTTGAGGAAGTTGAGCAGTAAACAAGAGATCGGTCGCATTTTTATTTAGAGCTTCCTCGCGTGGCCACCCGTAGAGTTTTTCTGCACCCTGGTTCCAAAAGATAATGCGGTTCGCCAGATCACGCACATAAATCGCATCAGAGGCCACGTCAATCAACATGGCCTGTTCACGGATTTTTTCCTCGGCTTGTTTACGCTGAGTGATGTCCTGAAAATACGCCACTAAACCATCGGTTGAAGGATAAGCGTGAACGGCAAACCAGGTGTTGAGGGGCGCATAAAATTCCTCAAATTCAACAGTGACTTGCTTGGCGATCGCCCGATGATACTCTCGGTAGAAGGCGGTTTCAGCGACATCCACGAATTCTGACCAGACCTGTTTTCCCAGCAGGTCAGCGGGGTTGCGCTGCAAGATGTGTCCAGCCTGGGCGTTGACGTAGGTGAAGCGCCAGTCGTGATCCAGGGCAATGAAGCCATCTGTGATACTTTCAAGGATGGTGACGACTTGTTGGCGAGAGGCTTCGGCTTGAGCGAGTAAGTGTTCACGCTCGGTTTCCAGTCGTTTGCGTTCGGTGATATCTTCGGCAATGCCGCCAAAACTGTAAACTTCTCCGGTTTCGTTGTGGATGGCAAAGCCGCGATCCCAGATCCATCGTGTGGAACCATCCGGTCGAATAATCCGATATTCAAGGTCACTCGATGCGCCTTGGCGTTGTTGCTCCAGTTTGATTCTGACCCGATCGCGATCCTCAGGATGAACAGACTCTAACCAGGAATCGGGGCGATCGATCAGGCTTTGAGTTGAACGTCCCCAAACCTGCTCATAGGCTGGGCTGACATAGAGATTATCGAGGGAATTAAGCTGGGCAATCCAAATGACTTTCTGGCTATTTTCAGCGAAGTGACGGAATTTGGCTTCACTCTGCTGTAAAGCAATCTTGGCCTGTTTCTGAAGGGCGGTCTGGAGTTGCTGCTCCATGAGTTTGCGATCGTCAATGTTGCGTCCTTCGGCGACCAGGGAGATTACCTGCCCCGATTCACTCCAGACGGGTTTGATGGAAAAGTCAAAGGTGGCCAGGGTGCCGTCAAAACGACGATGGGTGAATTCATGTCGGGCAAATTGTCCGGATGCGGCCTGATTAATCGCGACCTGCAACTGCGCCTGTTGGGCGGGATCATGCGTCCACCAGGGGGTTTCCCAAAACGGCTGCCCCATCACTTCCGGGAGTTGCACCCCGATAAACTCCAAAGCCACCCGGTTGACATCGATGAGAATGCCATCCGGTCGCAGAACGCCAATAAACTGAAAAGTCTGGTTGAAAATGGTTTGTAACCGCTGCTGACTCTCTTGTAGCGCCAGGTTAGCCTGCTGACGATCTAACATCTCTCGCTTGAGTTGCTCAACGGTTTGATTCAGGGTTTGGGTTTGTTGCTCAAGCTGTTGCTGCATGACTTCAATCACACCCGCCATCTCAACCGGATCAAAAGCCCGCAGCAGACTGGTTTGGGTGAGGATGCCTCGCAGTTCTCCGCGATCGCCCGTCACCACCAACCGTCGCACATGACGCTCCTGCATGTCTTGCAGCGCCTGCCACAGAGAATCAGTAGGTTTGAGGCAGAAAAGGGGCGCACTCATGACTGCGTTCGCCGCTGTCTCGGCAAAATGGACGCCCATATGCTGAAACTGCACCATATCCCGTTCGGTGAGGATGCCAATGGGGAGCAAATCTTCAGGCTGGGTTGCGGAGGGTTCGACCACGACCACACAACTCTTGCGGTCGCGCACCATTTGTTGAGCCACCTGCAGCACGGAATCTGTCGCCGTCGCATGAATCACCTGCTCGGTCATGAGTTCAGCCACTTGGCGCAATTTGAGGAGATTGACAGGCTGTAAAATGTGGCAGAGGCGATCGCGCGTCACCACACCTTGGAGTTGACCTTGCTCGTTGACGATGGGCAGATGGCGAATTTGATGGTGATGAAACAGGGCAAGGGCGGAGTAGAGAGCCTGGGAAGAAGATAGCGTCAGGCTCACGAGCGGTTGATTCATGACCTCAGCCAGCGTCACCTGAGTCAGGTCAATCCCGGCAATGGACAGCCTGACGACATCGCGCTCTGTTAAAATCCCCACCGGACGCGCTCCCTCAAGAACCAGCACATAACAAGAACTGCGGGGAGCGGCGGAAAAGGCGGAGGGGGATGTCTCCAGGGCGCAATGCAGGTTGCAGTGAGGGGCGCAGTGCTGGGTGACTTGAGACATTTGGGCGATCGCATCACAGACCCGAGTTTCGGCAGGCAGGGTGAGGGGGGTGCGATCGAGCAATTCTTCTATACCCGGTAAACTGGTCGGTAAGCTGGCGGTGACCTCAGGCCAGGAGAGCAGCGCATTGGGTGGAGTCAAAGACATGGTGAACCCCCTAGAGATCCTCTGCAAGCCACATCATGAAATGCGACTTCGACCAGTATAGGGCAGTCATCCTGGAAGGCAAGAGTTCTGTAGATTTCTCAATTTCTCTTCAAGAGAAATTTGAGAGTGAAGATATTGAACTGACAGGTCTATCAAGGGTTCTTCCGACAAAGGTTCTCCCGATCTTTTGATGAAGCGGCCTCCAAATAGAAACCCGAATCGTTAAACAGTTACCACATCCCAAATGTTGGGTTGTTCAATCGGCAAATCGGCTCCCTTCCATGCAAGCCAAGAGCCAGGAATATTCACAACCCGCTCAAAACCATGCTTCTTCAGAATGCTCGCCGCGATCGAAGCCCGATATCCACTGCCGCAGTAGGTAGCAATGGTTCGATTGCGATCGAGTTGATCCAAATTTTCTTCCAAATGAGCCACAAACAAATGTTTTGCTCCAGGTACAAACCCATTTTTATATTCATCATCTCCACGGACATCCAGTACTGTTATTGCTGGGTCTTGTCGCCGCTGATTTAGTTCATGCACTGTCCATTCTTCTATGCGTGATAACGGTAATCCTGAATTCTGCCAGCTAGTCATACCGTCATGCAAATAGCCTGCTAAATTGTCGTAACCCATGCGGAAAAGCTGGTCGGTAACAGGTTTCACATCCCGCTCACTTTCCACCACCATCAAAATTGATTGTTCGGGGGCAATCATCCAACCCACCCAATTCGGAAACTCTGGACGCAAGGCAATATTGATCGCGCCGGGAATATGCCCACCCCCAAAAGCTAGAATCGATCGTGCATCAATGACCACCGTGTTGTCATCCTGCATCTTCTGCTGAAACTCATGGGGGGTAAGCGGTTGTAGGGTTGGCGGACAACCAACAACAGGAGCGCCCTTAGCATTTACTTTCTTGAGCCGAGCATAGTGACGGGGCGGTTCTGGCATCTCGCCCAGGATCCATTCCACAAACTCAGTTTCAGATCGTTCCTTGAGCGCAGGGTTAAAGATGCGCTCATTGCCGATCGTGCTTTGCCTACGATCGCCGATCGATTTACCACAAGCTGAACCCGCACCATGGCAGGGGTAAATCTCAAT
>JALOOP010000339.1 GCA_025454315.1 Oculatellaceae cyanobacterium Prado106 | reverse complement strand
GTTTGCTCGTCCGGCTGGGGTGGGGAGTGGGGAGTGGGGAGTGGGGAGTGGGGAGTGGATGGGTGAGAGGGGAGTGGGATGATTCGCAACACAAGAAATTCTAAAAGAAAGACTTCCTTGTGTTTAAGAAAAGGCACCCCTTGAAGCACTCATCCACTCATCCACCCATCCACCCATCCACCCATCCACCCATCCACCCATCCACCCATCCACTCATATACCCATCCACTCCTCAAGAAACGGAGAGCGACAAACTGGGCTGTGGTTTTCGAGCAGAAAAGCGATGCTTGGCTAACAACGCGACGAGTTGCATAGCGGTTTTGTCGGAGCGCAGTCCCATGGTTAGGAGGAGTTTGATTCGTTGTTTAGGCGTAGCGAGTGACCACCACAGTTGGGCATTGGGGAGAACAGCTTCTATGTCCTGAACTTTGAGGAAATCTCCAGCCCTCCAGTAGGCGCGGAGGCGGACATCGGCAATGAAGCGACGATGATCAAAGTTGGCATATTGCTGAAATACCTGACCGACCCGCAGGACATCATGGAGATTGGCGGCGGTGCGGAACAGTTTTGCAGTGCTGCTTTGAGGGAAGACCCGGTAGCAGGCGAGGGCTTCGTTGATCGCCAGCCCACCTTTCAGTTGCAGGGCGCGCATCCACAGTTCCCAGTCATGGGCATGGATAATATGCTCATAAAAACCGCCGAACGCCTCGTAGAAAGAGCGACGTACTACGACTCCGGGGAAGCGGATGTCGTTGACATAGAACTGCGGCGAGGGGTCGTTTTGGGGATGTTCTAGATAGGTCAGACGAGGTGAAAGATCTTCCAGGTTGCCCTGAGCATCTACATCAAAGACTCGGCAGACAAAGAGTGCCTTTTCCGGATGCGCGGCGGCAGCTTTGCTATAGGCTTGGTAAAAACCGGGCAGCACATAGTCGTCGGAGTGCAGGATATGAACCAGTTGCCCCCGGCTTCGCTGAATACAGGAATTAAAGTTTTGCATACAGCCACCCACACTTTGGGGGTGCCGATAGAACGAGACTCGACCTTTGCCGACCCGCTGCACGAATGCGGCAATATCTCCTTGGGTTGAAGCATTATCGACGACTTCAATTTGCATTTGCTCTGGCCCCAAATCTTGTGCCAAGACACTCTCCAAGGTTTGCGCCAGATAGTCGATATTGTTATAGGTCGGAATCATGACTGACCAAAGAGGCCGCGAATCTGATTCAACGGCTGCGATCGCCGGAGGAGAAGAGAATTGCTGCATAGTGAGTTCAGGACGAGGAGATATGGTAGCCATCTTAAGTAATGTCCCCGAATTCCTCCCGAAAATCACCGTTGAATTTATCGAAAAAAGAGGAATCCTTCCGAAACGTTCACGAAAAAATTGCTTTTTACTGTCAAATCAAGGGTTGGAATGGGTAGAGCAACGATCGCCCTATCCGTAAACTCCGCAGCGTTCTCGTTGGCGTTCTTCTACAATTTAAGACTGTGGCTTGGGTCAAGACCAAAAAAATCCAAGACAGAATCTGTTTTATAGGGTGCAAGTGTTCTACAGTAGAGCGATGTTGAGTAAACTAATAGGCGATCGCACGATCGGCGATCGCACCAACGATTCGCGAATTACACTCAGCCCTGATTCCACCGCCCTGCTGCTGTATTGCCCCCCTGCTTATGGAAATCCTATCCGTCACGCTCCGGAACTTTAAGTCCCATAGCGATCGCCAATACTTCTTCCAACCCGGCACCAACGCCATTTGCGGCGAGAATGGGGCGGGCAAGACCACGATTTTGGAGGCGATCGCCTGGACGCTGTTCAACTACCGGGGCGCGTACACCAAAGAGGATTTGATTCGCAATGGGGCAGGCAGTGCCCAGGCCAGGGTCAGCTTCATTTCCAATCGCGATGGCCGCACCTATGAGGTGGAGCGCTGTACGAATAAGGGCTACACGCTCTACGATCCCCAGTTGGGTGTCCGGCTCGACTATCGGCATATTGAGGAGGAAGTGCTGCCCTGGCTGCGGCAGCAGTTTGGGGTAGCTCCCGGAACCGATTTGGCGAGGCTCTTTGCCAATACGATCGGGGTGCCCCAGGGCATGTTCACGGCAGACTTTCTTCAGTCCCCGGAGAAACGCAAGCCGATTTTTGATGCCATTCTCAAGGTAGAAGAATATCGGCTGGCCAATCAGCAAATGCTGTCTTTGGAAAAGTACGGCAAGGCTGAGGCGGAAAAGCACGAGGTCGTGATTGCCCAATACAACGACACCCTCAAGGAATGGGAACCTCTGCACCATCGGCAAACTCTGTTGACCCAAGAAATCACCCAGCAAGAAGAAATCCTCCAGCAACTCCAGGGCGAACTTACCCAACTCCAGGCCGAAAAAGACCGCCTCTCTACCCAAGCGCAGCAGGTACAGCAGATTACCACGCAGTTGCAACAGGTCAATCTCAAACTGGAGAATCAGCAGCAGAACCAGATTCGGACGACGCAGGCCGTGCAGCGATCGCAAACCGCCGTCGCCATCTGCACCGAGCATCGTCCCAGCTACCAGGCCGTCCGCCAAGCCGAAGCCGCCCTAGAAACCCTGGATCAACAAGTCAAACAGCGACAGTCTTTGCTGAAACAGCGCGAAAAACAGCAGGCCAACTGGACGGCACAGCAGACTTCCCTCACCCGATTAAACCTGCAACTTGAACAGCTTGCTCAAGCCGAAGCCGAAATCACCGCACTCCAACCTTTGATCGATCAGCAGGTCGCCCTAGAGCAACAACAAGCCCAACGGGTGGAACAACTCAACCAACTGCAAGCTACCAAATCTGAACAAAAAAATCTCACCCGCCAGTTGACCCGACTCCAAACTCAGTTCAATCAACTAGGTCAGGAAATCACGCGCATCGCCCAACTGGGAGCCGAGGCGCAGCAAATCGAAGCCCTGGAACAAAAGCGCGATCGCCTCCAGCAGCAACTCAGCCGGGTGGAAGCGGCTCAGCAATTCGAGTCCGAACTGCGACAGTTGGTCAGCACCGGGGAAGATCAGCGCGATCGCCTGCAACTCAACACCGATGAGGCTGCGGCTCTACTGTCCCAATTGCAACAGGCCATCCCCAATCTGGCGACGACTTCTGTTCAACAGCTATTGACCACGCTTAAATCCGGCGTTTCCCTCAACACCGATCTGCTCAACGCCCTCTGGCGCATTTTGGCGGATCTCTCAGAGCAGATTTCAGAAGCGAAGTTGCAGCGACAGTTGCAGCAACTCAAAGCCCAGCTAGAAACAGCCTACCGAGCCAGAGCCGAATGGGCAAATTTAGAAGCGCGTCAGGTGCAGCAAGCCGAACTGCAAACGGAAGTCAGCCACATTCAACAGCAGATTCAGCAACTCCAACAGCAGCTTGCCACAGAACCCGAGCTACAACAGCAGCGATCGCACTTCCTCCAAGCGATCGCCCAACTCGCCGATCCCCGAGGCCGCGCCCAGTTGCTCACCCAGAATCTGAAACAGCGTGCCGCTCTAAATCAACAATATGCCACCCTGAACCAGCAATGCGAAACGATACAACAGGCGATCGCCACCCTGGATCAACAGCTTGTTGCCTTTGCTGATTTAGAAGAGCAAATCGATGCCCAAAAGCAGATTCGACAAATTCACCAGGAAAACTTTTTACTGTATCTACAACATCAAAATGATGCCAATCAACTGCGAAGATTAGACGCTGAGTTGCAGGAAATGAACACGCAATTGCAGCAGATACAAGCCGAGCAATATACCCTACAGGAACAGAGCGATCGCCTCCTCCAAGACTACGATCCACAGCAATATAAAACCGTTGAAGCACACTATGTTCAGATTCGCAGTCAAGCGGATCAGGTCACGGGAAGTTTACCACAGCAGCGCAAACGATTGATAGAAATTAGCACCCAGATCGCTAACCTTCAGGACATTTTGGAGAAACGCGATCGCACCGAAGCGGAACTGAAGCAAAAGGAAAAGGTGAAACGCTTCATCAACTTTGCCCGCAAGGTTTACAAAGAAGCAGCACCCCGAATTACTCAGCGCTATGTCCAGAGCATTTCCTATGAGGCCGATCGCCTTTTCCGCGAATTGATGAATCGTCCCAATGTGGCTCTGGAATGGACAAAGGAATACGACATTGTGGTGCAGGAAGGCGCACATACTCGACGGTTTATCAATCTTTCGGGCGGTGAGCAAATGTGTGCGGCTCTGGCGGTTCGTCTGGCGCTCCTGCGCGTCTTAGCTGACATTGACATTGCCTTTTTTGATGAACCTACCACGAATATGGATCGGCCTCGTCGAGAAAGTTTGGCAGAGGCGATCGCCAATATCAAATCCTTTAAGCAACTCTTTGTCATCAGCCACGATGACACCTTTGAGAAAGTCACTGAGAACGTGATTATTGTCAATCGTGAATAACCCGAATGGATCGGAACTCTGATGCTCCAATGCCTCCAGATTATCGGGACTGCTGACGCACCGATTGTTCTAGCTGGATCACATCCAACCAAATTTGGGCTTCTGCCTGCGATCGCACCTTCATAAACGATCTCATGCTGGGATCAAAGAATCGCCAGTAGTTGCCCTCTGTGTCGGTTCCTTCGGTAATCGTCGGTTCTGGTTGGAGTCTGAGCCGCTTCTGCCTGAACGAGTTCCATCTTTCTAGTTTCAGCATTGTGCTGCCGTGCAGTGGCTTCCAGCGATCAATGTCAAACGCAGCCTTAGAGCCGTGGGAAAGACACTCGCAGAGGGCTTGTGAAGTAGGATCGCCCACCATTCGCCCTCCTCCCGCAACACTAGATGCATAAGAGCAAGCGGCCAGATCTATGTGACTGATGACGTTCCAAGGAAGCCCAGCCATGCGATCGCCCCAACCCTTCAATGGCAACGAAGCCCTACTGCTTAACGATCCAGACATTCTTTGGCAGGTGCAGTCTGGTACCTGGGCAGTCTTTGCCATTCCGGTGAGAAACGGCATAATCTCGGGTCAGCGTCGCCATCTTTTTACTGTAAAAGTCAGGGATATTCTGTTCCCCACCCCCTACTTTAGCCTTTCAGAGGACAATTCAGAATTTATTGAATGGCAATTCTTGGCAGTATCCTTAGAACCTTCCACGCTGCTGCAAATTTGGCGAGATGAATTCATTCTTGAGAAAGAATCGGAAGTATTCACAGAGAGTTTCAAAGAGAGAACTACTGCTCTTGAAACCTGGATTCACCACCTTAGTACTGTTCCTCGTGATCTCAAAGTTCCCATCTCTGTTCCGCCGGAAGGTAAAACCTACTTCTCTCTGCTGGAGGGCGATCGCTTTCACCCCCCATCCTCCAGCGTATTCTGGGTACAGGTTCAATGCGGAGTTCTGCAATGGTTAAGCTTATCAGAATTTGAACGAACCTCAGAACAGGGTTGGTTTCCCTTAGCTTATGGCTGGCTACAGGCGATCGAGGCCGTTGAACTTCAGGCCATTTCTACCGCTGAATTGCCCGACTTAGAAATTGCCCTGGATGGATTGGCTCAACTGCAAGTCTTTGTTTTGGGCTGGGTCGATCGCCAAGCGAAGCAGGAGCGACAGCAGTCCTTGCATCAGTTTGAGGAACGGCGGCGGTTAAACCAGGGTGCGATCGCCCAAACCCTCCACGAACTAGCCTCTGTCCTGGACTCTCCCCTCCCCTCCTCCTCCCCAACTACGCCAACCTCCCTGACCAAACCACTTACGCCTGAAGAAGCCCTACTGGCCGCAGCCGGAGCTGTGGGACGCACCCTGGGGATTCCCATTCTGCCGCCTGCCCCCTCGGAAAATTCACAGCGCCTGCGTGATCCGTTGGAGGCGATCGCCCGTGCTTCGGGAATTCGGATGCGACAGATTAGCTTGCGCGATCGCTGGTGGCAAAAGGACAGAGGAGCGCTCTTAAGCTATACCCTAGAGGGCGATCGCGCAGTTGCCCTGCTGCCCCTCTCCCCCACCCAGTACGAGCTTTACGATCCGCTCCTGCAAACGCGAATTCCTATTGATGCAGCCATTGCTCAAACCCTGTCCTCAGTCGCCTATATCTTCTATCCGCCGCTGCCTCAAAATCTTAAAGCTTGGACATTACTCCAGTTTGCGGTTCGGGGGCATGAACAGGAAGTGATAACCATTGGACTAACCGGATTAGCGGTGACGGCTTTGGGCATGATTACCCCCCAAGCAACCGCTATTTTAATTGACCAAGCAATTCCTGATGCCGATCGCCCACTCCTGTTGCAGATTGCGCTGGGACTGGCCGTGACCACCTTTGGCGGAGCCTTGTTTCAGCTAACGCGCGGCATTGCTTTAATGCGGCTGGAAACCTACGCCGATACCACGACTCAATCGGCCATTTGGGATCGGTTGCTGAATCTGAAACCGATCTTTTTTCGACAATATGCGATCGGCGATCTAAGCGCCCGTGTCTCGGTGATTAGCCAGATTCGGCAACAGTTGGGTGGCACGGTGATGAAAACTTTGTTTTCCAGTGTGTTCTCCCTGCTCAATCTGGGGCTGTTATTCTTCTACAGTCCGCCTCTGGCGTTGATTGCTTGTGTTGTCGCACTCATCTACATCGGTGTTACAGTGATTTCCGGTGTGCTGACCCTGCGCCAACTGCGACCGCTTTTGGAAATTCAAGGCCAACTCTTTGGCATGATGGTGCAACTCATCAACGGTGTGTCCAAGTTTCGAGTCGCTGGCGCAGAATCGCGAGCCTTTGCTTACTGGGGTAACCAATATAGCCATCAGTTAAAACTCACCTTAACAACCCAGGGTATTGAAGATACCCTCGCCATTATCAATAAGATTCTCCCTGCCGTCACCACGGCTATCCTCTTTGCCTTCGCTACCCATCTCCTCCAGCAGTCCCAACTCCAGGGCGGTACTTTCTCCACGGGTTTGTTTCTGGCCTTCAACACAGCGTTTGGCACCTTTGTCAGCAGTGCCACCACCCTCAGCAGCACCATCGTCGATGCCGTCCGCATTCTGCCCTTGTGGCAACGCGCAGAACCTATTCTCAAAGCATTGCCCGAGGTCAACCCCCAGCAAGCCGATCCCGGCAGGCTCTCCGGCAAAATTGGGGTTGACCACCTAATCTTTCGCTATCGCAGCGACGGTGCCCTTACCCTTGATGATGTCACCCTTCATGCGGACTCAGGAGAATTCATTGCCTTAGTGGGGCCATCCGGTAGCGGCAAATCTACCTTACTTCGCTTGTTACTTGGGTTTGATACGCCAGAGTCCGGCGGCATTTACTTCGATGGTCAAGACTTAGGCGGCTTGGATGTCTATGCCGTCCGTCGTCAATTGGGCGTTGTGTTGCAACAAAGTCGCCTTATGGCCGCCTCCTTGTTTGATAACATCGCCAGTGGTGCCCTCATCACCATGGATGAAGCCTGGGAAGCTGCTCGGATGGCGGGCTTGTCCGAAGACATTGAAGCCATGCCCATGAAAATGCACACCGTTGTCAGCGAAGGTGGCACCAACCTCTCCGGCGGTCAACGACAGCGCCTGCTGATTGCCCGTGCTTTAGCGCTTAAACCCAAGATCCTTTTCTTTGACGAAGCCACCAGTGCCCTGGATAATCGTACCCAGGCGATCGTCAGCCAAAGCTTGGACCAACTCAAAGTCACCCGCATTGTCGTTGCCCATCGTCTCAGCACCATTCGCAACGCCGATCGCATTTATGTGTTAGAAGGCGGACGAGTCGTCCAAAAAGGCACCTTTGACACCCTCGCCAACCAACCCGGTCTATTCTCCGATCTAATTCAAAGACAGATCGTCTAAACTATTCAAACGCTGCAACCTGAAAAACCTACTAGGAATCAAGAAGAAGCCATAGGGAAGACCATCCATGTTCCCAGTTTTGCGATCGCCCACTCCCCACCCCAAAACCCCGCCTTGGCTTCTGTTGATGGGATGCTTAATCACAATCGCGCAGCAGGACAACAGGCTCAGCCTGCCGCAGTCAATGTGGCCATTGCACCTCTATTCAAGAACCAGAGCGAGAAGCGGTTGGACAAAAGCCAATTTATTAACCATTAAGGATCAATTAAGGAGTAATTAAGGATCAATGATGCACAAATCTTAGGGGGGTGGTTTAAGTTGACCATCCTCTAGATAGACAATGCGATTGCAGCACCTGGAGAACTTGCTGCATTTGTCCGGTTCGTAAATCAGATACCGACAACCAGAGTCCTGGAAAAAGATATCGGCTCCTCTTCCCTAACGGAATCTCATACTAGAGCAATTCATTTCTACAGATTCTATCCTCCGATCAG
>JALOOP010000024.1 GCA_025454315.1 Oculatellaceae cyanobacterium Prado106 | reverse complement strand
GCGGCTCACCCCTTCGCTGGAGATGTAGAGGGTTTGGCGGGGGCTGAGGGCGATGCCTTCGGGGTCTACGGTGCCTTTGGCGTAGGGGTTGCCGTCGGGATCGGTGAGTGGGGTGACGGACTCGATTTCGATTTGGGGGATGAGGGTGGCGGAAGGAGTGGTTGCGGTTTCGGTGGTGGGGGATGGGGCGGGGATGGGGGTGAGTTTGAGGGTGTAGAAGCGGGCGGGGGCGCGATCGCTCCGGTCGTCGGAGATAGCGTAGAGGCGATCGCGCTGACGGTCGTAGGTGATGCCGGAGAGGCCGCCGACGGGGGTGCCCTCGAAGGTAGTTTTGGGGAGGCGGTATTCTCCTAGGAAATCGACGGAGAGATCGAGGAAGAGGCGATCTTCGGCTTTGACTTGGGGCAGGGAGCAACTGCTGAGGCTGAGGCTGACGAGCAGGAGTAAGAGTGCGATTCGCGCCTTGAGAATTGGGTTGAGATTCATTCTGAGATTAATTCTGGGATTAATTCTGGGACGGTTGCTGGGACGGTTAAGGAATATCTTTTTCCAGGAAGAGGGAGTAAATTGCATTGTAAAGTTTAACGGGGGTGAATTGGCAGGAGTGAACGGGATGGAATAGGGAGAATATCAGAGGGGATTAGGGAAATTAAACCGCAGAGACGCGGAGACGCAGAGGGGGGAGTGATGGTTTTGAGGGCGATCGCTTGGGGGTGTTGAAGCAATAAGGGGATGAATCGGGGATGGTCGGTCCAGGTGGTTGATGTTGGGTTGTGAATTGGTTGCTAGTATCAGAGCATTATCTCGTTTTTGCGCCTTTATGAAGGTTGTTGCTACTCACGTCACTCATTCCCATCGGGCGATCGCAGTCTCTCCCCTAGACAGAACGCCTGAAATCCTTGTTGCACCCGAGCGAATCACGATGACTTCCCATGGGTCAGTCTTACGAAATGTAATGGGCAGGGGTCATAGGGAAGGCGCTCAAGACCACCCTAAGACTCCGCTTTTATTCTCCTTGAAATTTTTCCTGAAATTCCTCCTGAAATTTTCCCTGAGAAAGGGGAAAGGGTGGGTGCGTGGGGCTGAGGTGCTGCGGGTGTCCTTTTTGTCACTCTTTTTGTCCGTATCCTTGCCTGCGGCGGCGGCGATGAGTGCGGAACAGTTGACGATCGCCTATGGCCTATTGGAGCGCACGATTCCCATCACTGATTTGAAAACCTATGCGGATGAGGGAGTGATTGCGGGAGATCTGAGGGACTACACGCGGTTTTTTCAGCCGAATGAAATGGAGCGACTGCGCCGAGTCCTGAAAACGGAGGCTGATTTTTCCCCGGTGGCGGTGGCTCAGTTTCTCTATAGTGAACAGGGGGAAGTGCTGCTGCGACGGTTAGGGGAAGTGATTCGCACCGAGTCTAATTTGTCGGGGTTTTATGCGCTGCGGGCGGCGATGATTTTTGCGGCGGGAACACCCGAGGGGTTGACTTTGATGACGGCGCTGGAGCAATTTCCGCTGAAGGATGTGCGGGTTGATCTGCAAAAGGCGCTGCGAATCTTGGGCGATTTGGAGGCGTTGGTACGGCAAACTCAGGGGGCGATCGCACTCATTGATCAGCAGTCTGACCTGGAGGCGCGTGCCCGTCCCTGGGTGGCGTTTCCGAGCTTGCCAGATTTGCGATCGCCCGGTTCTCTCACCTGGCAAAAGCGTTCCTTAACCTTGACTGAAAATGATCCAGACTCTCCGTTTCGTCATCGACGAACTTTTCCCGCTGATGTGTATCTACCAGTAATACCTACAGAATCTAACGCATCTTCGTTGGGTGTATCTTCAATTCCTCCAGCATTGCCAAACCGTGTACCTTTGATTGTCATTTCCCACGGGTTAGGTTCCGATCGCACCACCTACGCTTATCTAGCCGAACAATTGGCATCCTACGGGTTTGCCGTGGCGGTTCCAGAACATCCGGGGAGCAGTTCCCAGCAGATTCAAGCGCTGATCTCTGGTGTGGCCAGTGAAGTTGCAGAACCCCAGGAGTTTGTGAATCGTCCCTTGGATGTGAAATTTTTGCTGAATACTTTGGCACTACTGGATCAGAGCGATCCAGATTTTGCGGGGCGAATTGATTTGCAAAATGTCGGAATTTTGGGTCAATCGCTGGGCGGCTACACGGCTTTGGCGCTAGCGGGTGCAAAAATTAACCTGCCGCAACTGACCCAGGATTGCACCAATAGCGAATCCCTCAATCTCTCTCTGCTGCTGCAATGTCGCGCCCTGGAGTTACCCCAACCGCTACCAGAACTGAAGGACGATCGCATCAAAGCGGTGATTGCCATTAACATGATCGGCGGTAGTTTGCTGGGCAAATCCGATCTCAGTCAGGTACAGCTTCCGGTGATGATCATCAGCGGTACAGCGGATACGGTTGCGCCTTCGCTGTTGGAACAGATTCTACCTTTTACTTGGCTGCAATCCTCGAATAAATACCTGACCTTGCTTCAAGGGGGCACTCATTTTTCGACGATCGATGTGCCCAATGCACCCGGAACCCAGGAAGGAACGACGATTCAACTACCGTCCGAGATCGTTGGCCCTGATCCCAAACTGGCGCAGATGTATTTGAAGGCGATCGCCACGGCCTTTTTCAAAACCTATGTGTCCAATGAGCCGGAGTTTCAGCCCTATTTGGGGGCGGCCTATGTGGAGAGCATCAGTGAGGGGCTACTGCCGATTCGGTTGGTGCGATCGCTCACCGCTGCTCAATTGGCTAAGGTGTTCCGCCAGCAGCCTGTGGAGTTGGAGCCGCCGGGGTTTACGCCGAATACTTGGTCAGCGCAGTAGGAGGGGAAAGGGGAAAGGGAAAAGGGGGAAGGGCGTTGATGAATCGGTAAGGAGAACCCAGAAATGATTGAGGTTTTCTCAAGGATCTGTTCAAAGATCTGTTTAACGTCAATTGATTTGGTGTAAGAGACTTTGAAGCGCAGTCAGGAAGAGGGATATGCGCCCGCAAAAACTTGGCTCTTGCATCAGCTTCAGGCTTAGAGTTAGGCATGCTCTAGAACCCAGCGTTGGAACAGGGGAGTTTTGATGCGATCGCTCTCCTGGGTTTGTTCGATGACAGGATATCGTAGCAATCATTGACGGACAAAGCATGAAGGGATGCTGCACAAGACGCAGCATCCCTTCATATTCTTGAAAGCTAGGTTTGGGTATTCCGGGTTCAGCTTCGGCGGAAGCGAATCGGTTTACTTTGTTGCAATAACAATCGTTCAAAACTCAGCGTCACCACACCCAGCGTCACAATCAAAATCCCAATGATTTGAGCCGGAGATAAAAAAGTGCGTGCCCCCGGAATCATGACCACGGCCAGGAGTGCGGTCAGAGCCGGACCGCTGGCGGCAATGATGGAAGCCCGAGCCGCCCCCATGAAGCGAACCCCGAAATTGTTCAGCAGATAGCCTGCTAAGGTCAATCCGCCTAAAACAAATCCGCCCAGCATCAGACCCACCGAGTTACTCGGCGGTTCGGTAATGCCAATGACAATCAAACTGAAGCCACTCAGTACAAAAATGGTGAAAAACTGAATCAAACTAACGGGCACTGGATGGAGCTTGCGGAAGCTGATTTGCATGGAAATCAGATAGAAAGCGAAGGAAATGCCAGATGCGATCGCCGCACTTACCCCCGCCCAAGATAGATTCGCCGCCGCCGCATAGCGAGTGGTCAACATGACCCCGCCAAAAATCGCAATCATCACCAGAATCCGGAGACGAGTGGGGCGATCGCCAAACAACACCCAGGCCAACGGCACCGTGATCAGAGGATACATAAACAGAATCGTGACTGCAACCCCCGGCCCCACCTGACCAATAGCCAGATAGATCAACACCTGGGACAAAAACAGAAAGAAGCCACTGCCAATCACACTGGCCTTGAGACGGTGATCGGGCGATTGACAAAAGGCTTTAATCTCCTGGAAGGCGGGGCGATGCAGTCTGCGTGCCAGGACAAAGGTCATCAGCGGCACCACCACCAGCATCCGAATAAACAGCAGCAGCAGCGAATTGCCAAAGCTCTTAAGGCTAATGAAACCGCCCACGGGAATCGCGCCAAAGATCTGACTGGGGTTACCCATAATATTGACCGCCACGTTATGCAGCGACAGTGCCACCGTGGACAGCAGAATCATCACCAACCCCAGTTGAAACTGGGACATGCCCTTGAAGGAAAAGGTGGATTCCGCCGCTGGTGGCTCAGCCGCAGGCGAAGGCGAGTTGAACCCAGACAAATCGGTCTGGGGCGAGGCGGGCAATGCGGGAAAGGTATCGTCCAGGGTGGGTCTAGCGGTTTCGCCTCGGACATGGGCGGCCTCCAGGCGCAGTTGCTGGCTGATGCGGCTGACCAGGACTTGCAGGATAGCTTCTCCCTGTTGACCAATGTTTTGCATCCGGTCGATCTGCTGGGAGAGGGAGCTTTGGTAGCTGTTGAGGTCGTTCCTGAGCGTCGTGAAGGTGCGGTTCAGGGCATCGTCTAGGGAGGCGATCTGCGGCTGTACCTGGGTTTCGGAGGGGAGGAACTGGAAGGGGTTGTTGGCGTCCAGCGTCGGGGGCGGGGGTGTCAGAGTTTGGCTGAGGCGCTGGCTGAGGGCTTCCTGGAGGTGGTTGGCTAGGGCGATCGCAAATTGTTTCGCCCAGGCTTGTTGCTGCGCCTGCTGCTGGCGGGTCAGCATCACCTCATACTGGGATTCGATCGCCTCATGCTGATGCTGAAGCTTTTCGATTTCATGCATCAGCCGCGATTTTTCCGCCTGAAGCTGGCGAATATCTTGCCGCAAATGCCCCACGACCTCCTGCTGAAGATTTTGCAAATCATGGGTAATGGTTTGCAAAACTTGGTCGGTCGTCTGATGTGAACTAGACGCTCCAATTGATTCGGGTAAATTTTCCAGCCGCCCCATTCCTTTGCAACCTCGCTGTAGGATTAACCGCTTGCGATCGTCCTGCGTCAATCTGGCGTTTAGGCCAACCTTTCCCAGTCTCGATTTAAAGCAGATTCAATTGACTGTTGATGATATCTCCAAAGTCTGGAAATAACGCAAAGAATCGAAAATTATTGCGATCGCCCTCCCCCCCCAACCCATCCCATCCCCAGCCCTCAAAGTGACTCACATCACCCAAAAGCCCGGAATCAAAGCCTGCTGAAGGAGTTGACAACCAGAGTGTACCCGGTTTGCTGAGAACGTCAACGTTTGATTAAGCACAAGGAACCCGGTTGTGTCAAGGGGTTTTGGGGAGTGGGGGGTGGGGAGTGGATGGGTGGATGGGTGGATGGGTGGATGGGTGAAGCAAGGGGGAATTTTTCTTTGCGGATGATTTCTTCTGTTGTTTTTCTCCTTTCTTCTAGGGAGGCGAAACTATTAGACGGAAAAAGAGACAATTAGACGGGAAAAGGGGCGAACGATGCAGAACTGAATTGATTTTTGTATCGATTCTGAAACGTATAAGGAAAGAAAGGGTGAAAGCTCGATCAGATATTTGATTAGAAGGTTTCCTGCCTAGCATTACCCATCCACCCATCCACCCATCCACCCTCCTAAAAGGCTCCCAAAATGAGACGATAAAACAAGGTCTTCACCGCAAGGATTTATGACGAGTCAACCGAAAATTATTGTGATTGATGATGACCCAACGGGGTCACAGACGGTGCATAGCTGCCTGTTGTTGATGCGCTGGGATGTGGAGACGCTGCGGCTGGGGTTGAGCGATCGCGCCCCGATTTTCTTCATCCTCAGCAATACCCGTGCCATGCCCCCGGAACAGGCTTTGGCTACGACGAGGGAGATTTGCCAGAACTTGAAGGAGGCGATCGCCGCTGAGCAGATCCAGGATTTTCTCATCGTCAGCCGCTCGGACTCTACCTTGAGAGGCCACTATCCGGTGGAGACGGATGCGATCGCCGCTGAACTAGGCGACTTTGACGCGCATTTTCTCACCCCCGCTTTCTTTGAGGGCGGACGCTTTACCCGCGACAGCATCCATTACCTGGTCGTGAACGGCACCCCCACCCCGGTGCATGAGACGGAATTCGCGCGGGACTCGGTCTTTGGCTATCACCATAGTTTTCTGCCGGATTATGTCGAAGAGAAAACGCAGGGACGGATCAAGGCCGATGCCGTAGAGCGGCTCCTGCTGGCAGACATTCGGACAGGTGTCCTGGAGCGGTTGTTGCAACTTCACGACAATCAATGCGTGGCGGTTGATTCAGAGACGCAGGAGGACATGAATCGGTTTGCGGCAGATGTGTTGGCCGCAGCGGGTCAGGGCAAGCGCTTTCTGTTTCGGAGTGCGGCCAGCTTGCTGACGGCACTGGCCAACCTGCCGCCCCAGCCTGTTGCCCCGGAGGCGATGGCGACCTACACCCGCGAGGGCAAACCCGGAGCCGTAATTGTTGGCTCCCATGTGAAAAAGACCACGGAACAGCTAGAGGGACTGCTGGCGGTGGCCGGGACGGTGCCCGTGGAAGTGGATGTGGTGCATTTGCTGGAGGAATCGGCGATCGCCCGAGACACGCTCCTCCAGACGATTTTGCAGCAGGTTCATGCCATCCACAAAGACGGCAAAACCCCCGTGATTTTCACCAGCCGCCAGGAACTCACCTTTGCCGATGTCCAAACCCGCCTCGATTTTGGGGTCGCGGTTTCAACGCTGCTGATGGATATTGTCAAGGGTCTACCCAGCGATCTGGGCTTCCTCATCAGCAAGGGCGGCATCACCTCCAACGATGTCCTTAGCACCGGACTCTCCCTGCGAACCGCTCGTCTCCTGGGTCAAATTCTCCCTGGAGTCTCTGTGGTGCGAACCCCGGAAGATCATCCGCTGTTCCCCAATTTGCCCGTGGTGCTGTTTCCAGGGAATGTGGGCGATCGCACGGCGTTGGGGGCGGTGTATCAGCGGTTGGTAAGTTAGAGGGGGAAAGGGGAAAGGGAAAAGGGGAAAGGGGGTTTCCTAGAGGTTTTCTTTGGAAATATTGATAATTTCTCTTGGATGGGCGAAAGGGAAATGGGGAAATGGGGTTCCAGAGGATTTCTGAGGGAATATCAATAATCTCTCACGGGAGTTCCATAAGCAGGTTTCACCGTGACATTCATCAGTTAATAAGTTAAACGACTTTTAGTTTGCACAAACCAGATTCTAAAACCGTGCCACGATAAGGGAAAAGCTATCAATCTAGATGCCAATCAGCTTATCACCGTTCCATCCATAAATCCCCTTTCGCCTTTCCCCCTTCCCCTTTCCCCTTTCCCCTTCCCCTCCCAAATTTCTGTGAACACCAACAAACAAACCCGCTATCATTTCATCGTTTGGTCTGGAAAGTCGGAGGCAGGGCATAGCGCAATTCGGCTTGACCCTGGTATCTTTGGGTTGCGTGGTGTCTTTGTTGTGGCTTTGTGGATTAGGGGTGCGATCGCCAACTCGTTTTCTGGAACGGGGTGCTGAGCAATAGTCAGGTGGGGTAATCGGATGCCATTCGGGTGAGCCTTCACTGGGGCGGCAATAGTGGCAGAAAGACTGTGGCAGGACAGTGGAAGGATAGTGAGAAAAACATTGGCTTGAAGGTCAGTGTTCATCTCCATTGATCCTGTCGCGATTGAGACTTTGGATTGCTTTGTGGACTCCAATTTGATAACTTGCTCTACCTGACCGTTTGTTTGCTAGTTTTTTACTGCCTGTTTTTACTGGCTATTGGCTAGCGATTTGCTAGCGGTACGCGCCTCAATTGATGAACCTGAATCGTGAACCCGAATTCTGTGCATGAACTCTGAAATTCCCGTCCCCACTGTCCTTTCCGATAGCTCCCAGCCGTCCCCCGATCCGGCCAATAATCTGGCCAATAATCCGGCCAATGGTTTGGCCAACGATCCGGCCAATAATCCGGCCAATAATCCGGCCAATGGCTCGGCTCAGTCGCCGCTCGCCGCAGCGCTCTCTGCTGCTGAGGCGAACCGACCCGCTGAGGCGAATCTGCCTGCTGAGGTCGGTTCACCTGCTGAGGCGACTCCATCCCCGGTTGACGCAACTCCCCAGCCGCAAGTGCGGTTTAAGGGCGAGGGGGGGCGCTTGCTGTTGATGCTGCCGCCGGATACGGATGCTGAAAGTATGGGGCTGACCTGGTATGAAATCTGGCAGCAGTTGAAACAGCGGCTGAATGCGGGCGATCGCTTCTGGCAACCCAACACCCCGGTGCATTTGATTGGGCGCGATCGCCTCCTCGATTCCCGGCAACTGCAAGACATTGCCGATGTCCTGTCCGAAAATGGCCTCCAGTTGAAGCGAATCTACACCAGCCGCCGCCAAACCGCCGTCGCTGCCGCCACCGCTGGCCTTTCCGTCGAGCAACATCCGCCCGCCACGCACCTTACCCCCGCAGAAGCAGGCCAAGCCCTGGCCGAACCGCTCTATCTGCAAATGACCCTGCGATCGGGCATCGAAATCCGCCATCCCGGCAGCGTGATTGTGCTTGGAGACGCCAATCCCGGCAGCAGTATCATTGCCGACGGCGATATCATCGTCTGGGGTTCCCTACGCGGCGTGGCTCAGGCCGGAGCCTCCGGCAACACCCGCTGTATGATCATGGCGCTCCGCCTCGAACCCACCCAAATCCGCATCTCCGACTTCGTCGCCCGTGCCCCCGAAGTCCCCCCCGGCGAATACCTCCCCGAGGTCGCCTATGTCAGCCCCGAAGGCATCCGCATCACCCGCGCCTCCGAGTTCTCGCGGGAGTGGATGATGGCTGGAACGTTTGAATAGGGAGTAGGGAGTAGGGAGTGGGGAGTGGGGGTTAGCGATGAGAATGACTAAGATATTTTCCTAGAGAGAACTTTATGGATTTCCTATGGAAAAAATCCAAGATGCCTTCTTCAAAGAATCTCTAAAGACTATTCAGCATAGACTTTTGAACTAGATCCCTCCCCTCAAACCCCCAAAATATCCCCATCCCCCCTACTCCCCACTCCCCACTCCCCACTCCCCTTCCTGTCCCTAATGTGCTATATCTGTCGTTACTTTTTGACAGCATCCATTCGCATCTATCGTCCCGATTGAACGAACGGTGTGGTACACCCCCTATCAACCCTCAAACCCGTAATCCATGAGTCGTATTATTGTTGTCACATCCGGCAAGGGTGGCGTTGGCAAAACAACCTGTACCGCAAACCTGGGCATGGCTTTGGCTCAGCGTGGGCGCAAGGTCGCTGTGATTGATGCTGACTTTGGCTTGAGAAATCTGGATCTGCTGCTGGGTCTGGAAAATCGAATTGTTTATACCGCCGTGGAGGTGCTGGCGGGTGAATGTCGATTGGATCAGGCATTGGTCAAGGATAAGCGTCAGCCTAATTTAGCACTGCTGCCAGCAGCCCAAAACCGCACCAAAGAAGCCGTCACGCCCGAGCAAATGAAAAAGCTGGTGGCGGCCTTGGCGCAGTCCTATGAGTATGTGTTGATTGACAGTCCGGCGGGCATCGAAATGGGCTTTCAGAATGCGATCGCCCCCGCCCGAGAAGCCATTATCGTCACCACACCTGAGATTTCTGCGGTGCGCGATGCCGATCGGGTCGTCGGTCTACTAGAGGCCAACGATGTCCGCCGGATGCATCTGGTGGTGAATCGGCTGCGGCCTAGCATGGTGGAACAGGACATGATGATGTCGGTGAAAGATGTCCAGGAGATTTTGGCGATCCCGCTGCTGGGCGTGGTGCCTGATGACGAAAAGGTGATTGTCTCCACCAACCGGGGCGAACCGCTGGTGTTGTCGCAAACTAGCTCACTGGCTGGCATTGCTCTAAACAACATTGTGCGGCGGCTAGAAGGCGAAAAGGTGCCGCTTTTGGACTTAAATGCCTCCAACGATGACTTTTTTGCCTGGTTTAAGCGGTTGTTTAAGGCACGAAATTAGGCTGAGATGGCGGCCATTTTAGGGCTTTAGGGCGTTTTAGAAGAGTTGCCTGCCAGAATCATTCGTTAATTTTTGCATCATCAGGGTTGATCAATCGCGTTAAATTCTTAACCTTAAAGGATAAAAATTCCCCCGCTCCCCCATTATTCTGGTGTCACATCATTCTGGTGTCTAGAGCTGCCCCATGCCCCTCAACTGCCCCATGATTAGCGAAATCCTCGATCGTATTTTTTCTCGTGGCAACTCCGAAAGCAGTCGCCAAGCGGTCAAACGCCGTCTCCAATTTGTTCTCGCCCACGATCGCACCGACCTCTCCCCCGCCATGATCGAAAAAATGCGGCGAGAGATCCTCGAAGTTGTGGCCCGCTATGTCGAAATTGACCCGGAAGAGTCGGAGTTTTCCCTGGAAAGCGACCAGCGCACCACGGCTCTCATTGCCAACCTGCCGATTAAACGAGTCAAGCCCGACCCGGTTGCGGCCTTCCCCGTTCTGGTAGAAAACTTTGGCGAGGCCAACGAGTCAGGAGTTGCACCAGGAGTTGCGATCGCCACCCCCCTCCCCGCAGATGCCGTCAAGGATTTTCAACCCGAACCCGCATCGCCCTCTCCGGCAACTCCCCCATCGGCCAACGCCACGATCGCTGCGCCACCGTCCAGTGCCGATCGCCCCACCTCTGCTGAGCCACAGCCCCCCACTCCTAACGCTCCCCCTCAGCCCTCATCTCCAGGTTCTAACCCGACCATTAGCAACGAGCCGCAGTCATAAGGGCTAAGAAAGCAAATAAAATCCCGGATATTGGGAGGGTGGCTTCATTGCCCCTCTCAACATCCGGGATTTCGTTAACCCGCCGATCCTGAACCAATGGGTTGCGATAATCTTACGCATTCTGCCAAAGCTGACGAATGGTGCCGGGAAGGAACTCCGCAACTTCTTGAATGCGATCGCCCGATAACTCATCCTTGGTCGCCGAGAATACGGCCTTGACCGCCTGCTCAGGTGCCACATGCGCTGGTAACGAAGATTCCTGACTGACGCGGAACAGGAAGGTTTCGTCACGAATCTTTAGCACCGGACGCACCCGACTGAGGAAATGGACAATGGGGTTGGTGTCTTGCCAGAGATCTTCAACTTCGGTGGCCAATGGAGTGGCTGCATACAGCGCCTGGTCTTTGTTGTCTTCCATGAGTGGATCATGGAGTTCTTCGGCAACCCGATCGACCGCTTCATTGGTCATCATGTCGCGCATAGTGCGGAAGACGACTTCGGTAATATCTCTGGCATCGTAAGGATCTGCTAGACCGCTTTGAGTCATCACTTTTTCCAAGAATGAATCATGCTGACGAGCCGTCAAGACCCGAGAATCTTCCATCTCAGTCGGATCAATTTCAGGCAGCATGGTCTTAGATTCATCAGGCATATCTTTTCTCCAGTTCTCTTTTGTTACCGCAGATTTCACCTGCGTGAGTTACAGGGTGTATCTCATCCATTCACAATCCCGTCTGCATTGCAATTCGTGCTGCGATCGCAATTCTCTGTAGATTTCTAAAATGAACGATGACTAAAACCGTGCAAACTATCGATAGCTTGGCATAGGTCAAACTATCTCGAACCACTCTAAGGACTGAGATTATTCGACTCATCCATCCTGGTTAATTGAAACCGATGAACCCGGCGCGCCTCTCTATTCACCAGGATTCATGGACTAGGATTCAGGTTGAAAAGATCCAGATTGAAAAACAGTAGAGGGATTGCCGAATGAACACTAGGCGTAATCATTCTCTCTCTTGATGGATTCAGTCTTAATTGAGTCTTTGCTACGGTAAGCAAACTGTCAATGGTAAACAAACTATCGCTAAAGCACGCTTGCACTCTGGAGTTGCAGTCAGCGCTTCTATCCCGAAGCCAACTTTGGATGTCTGTTCGCCAATATTGACCGAAATGATTGACCTGAATTTTGGAGAGAACGAATGGCCGCAGATCAGCCAGACCTGGGAGAGCAGGCATTGAGTAAAGTTGTTGAAGTGGCATTGACTAGTCAACTGGACGAAGTAGACGAACTCAACGTGGAGGTTCGCACCGATCCAGGGCAACTTTTACAAGGGAAGGTGGAGTCTGTAGCCATTTCGGGGAAAGGGCTGGTGATGAAACAAGACCTACGCATGGAAAGCCTGGAGGTGAATATGAATGCGATCGCCATCAACCCTCTCGGCATTGTCTTTGGCAACCTCGAACTGACGCGCCCCACTGATGCCGATGCCCAAATTGTGCTGACGGAGGCGGACATTAACCAAGCGTTTCGTTCAACTTTTATTCAAGATAAGCTCGATCGCTTAAATTTAGACATTGAGGGACAACCAACCGCAGTTGACTTACAGGATGTGACAATTCAGCTTCCGGGCAAAAACCAGTTTGTTGTTAAGGCTCAATTTCGACTAGAAAACCAAAGCAAAGTGAAAACGCTGGTGGCCAAGGCTGTTCCTAGTATTGAGGATGTTGGATATCGGCGGATTGGCTTGAAAGTGCTGGCCGCTGAGGGACAGGGGCTGACTTCGAGTCTGATCCTGGCCATCTTTGAGCAGATTTCTATCTTGCTGGATGTGCGGAACTTTAGCATTCCAGGAATGACGTTGCAACTCCATCGGATTCAGGTGCAACCGGGTAAACTGCTGATTGATGCCAAAACACAGATTCAGAGTATTCCTTCTTGAGCGATCGCCTTCTCAACTTTGTCAAGCAACATAGCCCTGATGTTTCATGGAGATTTCATGGGATTTCGCGATGTGGCTGCTAGAGGAATAGCCTTGAAAAAATATTTGGGAGATTCTTCGTAGCCCTGTCGCAGATAGAACCGATGGGCATCCACTCGACGGGAATGACAATGAACTTCTAGGCGATCGCACCCCCGATTGCGCGCCAGTTCCTCGGCTTTTTCCTCTAGTGCTTTGCCAATTCCCAGCGAACGATAGGTTTCATCCATTATTATCTGGTTTGGTCTCGGGAAGGAGAAGTCTTTCAGGTCAAGGATGATGGGTTGTTTTTTGCTTGGAATAGTTCCGATCGCTATGGTCAGCTTAAGGAAGATTCCCAGGTGACCGCAAGAGTTGCAGGTTGGCGCTTCCCGCTCCTGTCCTGGTATCGCAACATTGTTGAAGTTCGCTCAGCCAACCTATAGAAAGTTTGTCGTTGCTGAATTCAGCTATGAACTGTTGTGTGGTGACGCAGCCGCCATACAACAGTTCATAGCCCCGATCTGCACCTCCTTAATTTTCATAGAATCATCCGCGAACTTGCATTGATCCATTTAGACTCTGTTTGGCCGATGTGAGGTTTGCAATATTTTTTGAAAGGTTGTCTAGGATTGCGATCGCCTAGGGTTGCGATCGCTTCTCCTTCAACTGTTGGATCAACCGCTGATTAAGTTGCCAAGCCGCCCAGGAGAGTGCCTGCACTTTGAGGGCTGGATCGGGAAGCTGATTGACCAATTGCTGGATTTGTTGGTTGTCTGAGGTTTGGGCGGTGACATCGGCCAGGGGGATGAGGGTATCGTCGCGGGTGGCGGCTGAGATGCGGGGAAAGACTTGCAGGAGGCGTTACCATTTTTGTTGTTGTTGGGCAGCGGAGGCGGGATTGTGAGACAGGTAGAGCCGATACTGGCGATCGGGTGCGGTGAAGGACTCGATTAGGCGCAGTCGATCCTCCCAGGAGAGGCCAACTAAGAGATCGCTGAGGACAATTTGGCCGGGAAGTGCATCGGCAAGGGCGATCGCCTCTTGGACGAGTGCTTGCTGGGGCAAGGGTTCGTCGTTGGGATAGTCGCGTTGGAAGTAAAGGATGCTTTGGATAGCGTCTAGTTTGGTTTGGGGATCTGAAATCTGATCGACTAAATCCGCCGCTTGAGCATACTGCTGTTCAAAGAGATAGTATTGCACGAGGCTTAAATAGGCTCGGCTGTCGCGGGTTTGTTCGGCAACCTGGCGGATTTGATCGAGTTGATTGAGTTGACTCAACTGGGTGAGGAAACCTGAGAAGGCTGTGTATTCCCAAGGATCTTCGGCAGACTGAGCCGTTTGCAGTACCTCGACGAAAGGCAGAACCTGCTGGAGTTCAGCGATCGCCAAATCGGGCTGGATGAACTTTTGGAACAGGTGGGCGGATTGCAACCGGGCTTCGGCACGCTGTAGGTCGTTGTCAATGCGGGGAATCAGGGCGCTGACTTGTTGCACCAGGGGGACTTGCTCCGAGGTGAGGGGGGCAACGTCGATGAGTTGGTGTAGCGCCTGAACCTGAGTGAGGGGCGGGAGGGTGCGTTCACGAAGTGGCTCTGACAGAGCATCGCCCAAAATTTCAGAGAACAGGGAACGCAGTAATGCTCTGGCTTTGGGATTATTTTTGGAGTCGCTGTCCAGTACGTGACGGGTGAGAAATTGTGCCAGGAGGCTGGCGCGTTGCACGGCGGGTTTGGGGCTTTGCTCTAGTTCTGTGAGAAATTGTGTGGATTGTTGGGCGATCGCAGTCGATGATGGGTCAAAGGGAATGTTGGCCAGCACCCGTACCCGATATTCCAACTTCAGGTCTGGGTTTTGTAGATTGCTCAACTGTTGCTCAATGAAAGTGGGAAGTTGAGCCAGGGTAGCTTCGTTGGAACCGATGGGATAGAAATTGGCGGCTTCTCGTAAACCCAGTAGCAAGCTGAGGCGACGGGCGGTGAGGCGATCGCCGTCTGAAACGGGGGTGGGTGAAATCCATAGATTGGGCTGGGCGGGGCGATTGGGGCGAGGCGGCAGGAGGATGAAGTTATCCAGGGTTTCGGCCAAGGAGTTAGCTTGCTTAATTTGGGCGATCGCTGGTTCCAGATTCCCCGGCTCAAGGCTCCAATTCAAAAATCTGGACACACTATCCCGGCTTTCCGGTTCGGTAATCTGCCCCTGAGTTAGAGTTTGATTCATTGCCTCCAACTGTCCCAGCGATCCTTGCAACCAGGCGATGTCTATAACGTCTGTTTTTGTGACTCTGGGGACAGACGAGGAACCAGTGGGGTTAACTCATCGAGAATGGTTTGGTACAGCGCGATGGACTTGGAGTTTGGTTCTTGGAGAACGACAATGAGATTCCTTAAGGTACGGGCGCGTTGATCTGGATCGGAGAGGGAACGGGCGATCGCTAAGGCTTCTTGCTCTAGGGTTTGGGCGGTTTCGGCGCTTCCGACGGAATGATAGAAGTCGGCGATTTGTGCCAGGTTTTGTACCCTTAGAAAGCGTTTCCCTTCCATCACCCATCCACCCATCCACTCCACTCCCCAATCCACTCCCCACCCCCATCCACTCCCCAAGCTGGTACAGCCCCCAGGCTCTCCGGGAAAGTTAGTCACTACAGTGTGAGCATCAGGGTTTGAAATACGGAGTTGTCATTGGTTAAAAGGGGAATCCAGCAATGTCCACGCATTATCGGCGCGCCAGTCATTATTTGGGACAGGTCTTAGAGATTGATCCAGAAGATTTTAGTCGGGACAGCCAGCGAGACACTTTGCATCAGCAGCCTGCGATCCAAAAGCTGGTTGAGCAACTGGCACCGAAAGACCGGGAAGCGGCTCCGAAAGTTCCGGGCGGCTCTCGGATGACCCCTGAAACCTTGGAACGACGCTGGCAGATTTTGAACGTTGCCGACGAAGCCCGATCGGCGCTGGTCGATGCCCAAACCCTGGAGCAAATGGTGGCCTATCGCCGTAATATTGAGAATTTTATTGGCACGGTGAAAGTCCCGGTTGGGTTGGCGGGGCCGCTGCGGGTGAATGGGTTGTTTGCTCAAGGCGACTACTATGTTCCACTCGCCACCACCGAAGCGGCACTGGTCGCCTCCTATAGCCGAGGGGCACAGCTTTTGTCGGAGGCGGGGGGCTGTACGGCGATGCTGCTCAACGAAGGAATTAGTCGTGCGCCGGGGTTTGCCTTTCGAGATTTGCCAGAGGTGGGGCAGTTTATGGTGTGGGCGATCGCCCATCAAACTGAGTTCAAGCAGCAGGCCGAAGCCACCACCCGTCACGGCAAACTCACCGACATGCGAATCACCGTCGAGGGCAACCATGTCTACCTCGACTTCCAGTTCACCACGGGCGATGCCGCCGGACAAAACATGGTGACGATCGCCACTCAAAGCATCTGCGACTACATCCAGACCCATTCTCCCATCCAGCCCCAGTACAGCTTTGTCGAAGCCAACCACTCCGGCGACAAAAAAGCCTCCGCCCAGTCTTTCCTCACCGTCCGGGGCAAAAAAGTCACCGCCGAAGTCCTGCTTCCCGCCGACCTCGTCCAAAAACGGCTCCACTGCACCCCCGCCCAAATGGTGGACTATTGGCGCATGTCGGCGATCGGCGGCAGTTTAACCGGCACCATTGGAGTCCAAGGCCACTATGCCAACGGCCTCGCCGCCCTCTACATCGCCTGTGGCCAAGACGCGGCCTGTGTCGCCGAGTCTGCCGTCGGCATCACCCGCTTTGAAACCACCGAAACGGGCAGTCTCTACGCCGCCGTCACCCTCCCCAACCTGATCCTGGGCACCGTCGGCGGCGGCACCGGGCTACCCAGTCAGCAAGCCTGCCTGCAAATCCTCGGCCTAGCCGGAACCGGACAAGCCAATGCCTTCGCCGAAGTCTGCGCCGCCCTCCTCCTCGCAGGCGAACTCTCCATCATCGGCGCACTCACCTCCGGCGAATTCACCCGAGCGCACCAACGATTAGCCAGAAAGGCCATCGACGTGTAAAAAGCTACGAACTTTAACCTGATTTCTTACGTAAGTACTGAATAACTGTTTATATTAAGGCGAAAGGGGGAATACAGATAAGCAAACCGCAGAGACGCAGAGATGCGGAGAGGAGGAAGGCGAAAGGGGAAGGGCGAAAGGCGAAAGGAGGGCTCCCTGATTTTTCATGGATCGATGCATGGATGAGAACCAAAAATTCTCTGGCCTCTCCCTGTTTTCCTCCCTGAAACCCCTTTCCCCTTTCCCCTTTTCCCTTTCCCCTTTTCCCTTTCCCCTTTTCCCTTTCCCCTTTCCCCTTTTCCCTTTCCCCTTTCCCCTTTCCCCCACTCCCCACTCCCTCCCTATGAAAAGTCGCTGGTGGATCTACCAACAGGAGCGTTTTCCGGTCTTTAAGCATGGACTTTTGATTGCTGCTTTTAGCTCGGCTGCTGTGAGCTATTCCTTTCTTTTGCGCGATCGCCTGGGCAGTCAGTCACTCTTGCGATCGCCCGGTTCCCTCCTGATTGCTTTTGTCATTCTCTTTCTCTTCTTTCTGCAACTGCGGATCGCGGATGAATTCAAGGACTACAAGGAAGACTGTCGCTATCGTCCCTACCGTCCGGTGCCAAGGGGGTTGATTGCGCTGTGGGAATTGGGGATTGTGGCGATCGCCGCTGGAGTCATTCAATTTGGCCTCGCCCTGTCGATGGGAATGCCAATGGTCTTGCTGCTGGTGGGGATTTGGGGCTATATCGGGCTGATGAGCGCAGAGTTTTTTGTGCCCCGCTGGTTAAAGGCACATCCGATCGCATATTTGCTCACCCATGCTTTGGTTACGCCCCTGATTGCCCTGTATGGCACCGCCTGCGATTGGTTGGCGGTGGGCAGCAGTTTCCCCAGTGAAATTCTTTATTTTCTACTGGTTAGTCTATTGGGCAGCATTGTCTTTGAAGTGGGACGCAAAATCCACCAACCCCAAGACGAAGAACCTGGAGTGCAGTCCTACTCCAGTCTTTGGGGACATCAGCGCGCCGCGACCGTTTGGCTTGCCCTAGTATTAGGATTAGCCCTGACCGTTTTAACCGCAGTGATGCCGCTTCAGTTTTTAGCACCCACCCTGCTGGCGCTGCTGGTGCTGATGACCGTTTCCATTCTGGTCACCTGGCAATTCCTATTTCGTCCCTCCGCTAATAAAAGACTGAGCTTTGAAACCATGTCTGGAGTCTGGCTGCTGGTGGGATATAGCTGGGTCGGCATCATTCCCCTGCTGATCCAGGAGATTACTAGTTTGAAGTAAAGGAATTTGAAGGAAGGGAATTTGAAGGAAGGGAATAAGCTGGGCAAGCCATCAGCAGTGGGCAACCTGAAACGGTCGATCGGCATCTTTTGGATAGATAAATCGTCAATTCCCATATCCCGCGACTGTTCTGCGATCGCCCCCCCTCACCCATGCACCCCACTATGACGTTCATCCTAGAGGCCACCAGTCCCCCTTCCCTGCTAGGCGGCAAAGCAGGAGCATTGGCGCAACTCGCCCAAACTCCCTCCCTTCAGCGTCCATTCCCCATTCCCGCCTGGTTCGCCCTCTCCCCCCAAGCCTTTGAAGCCAGCCTGAGTGATGCCCATCGGCAGCAGTGGGTCAAAGCAAGGTTAGCCCAAGCAGAGTCGGCTCAAGCAGAAAATTTAGAAACCCTCTGGGCAGAATTTGCCTCCCCTCAATTTGTCGCCCAGTTTGCCCTGCATCCCCAGGTTCAAGCCGAATTAACAGCAGCACTAGCGGCGCTTTGTTCAGCCAATGAACTGGTTGCCGTTCGTTCCTCAGCCCAGGACGAAGATGGCACAACCCATTCTTTCGCAGGCCAGCTAGATAGCTTTTTGAATGTGCCGATCGCCCAAGTCGCTGCCCATATCATTGCAGTCTGGCAGTCGGGATTCAGCGATCGCATCCTCACCTACCGCCGAGAACATCACCTATCGCTGGTGCCGACTGTGCCCACGGTGCTGATTCAAAAAATGGTTCCCGCAGCAGTCGCAGGCGTAGCCTTCAGCGCCAATCCTGTGACCGGACAGCGCGGCAATGTGGTGGTGTCTGCCGTGCAGGGTTTGGGCGATCGCCTCGTCGCTGGCATCGAAGAAGGCGAAACCTATTGGGTCGAGCGCAGTGGCGTGATTGGGAAGCTGATGCAGCCTAGGAGAACAGAGGATGATCCAAACTCGGAATCAGCCAACGAACCCGATCGCCTTCTTACCGATGAACAGATCTGTGCGATCGCCCAACTCGCCCGCCAGGTCGAACAGCACTTCGGTCGTCCCCAGGATATTGAATGGGCGATCGCCAACCCACACCTCTATCTCCTACAAGCTCGCCCCATTACCTCCCTGACGCAGATGGCGGACCCGGATGGGGTCTTGAACCTCTGGGACAACAGCAACATTGCCGAAAGTTACGGCGGCATCACCACCCCGCTCACCTTTTCCTTTGCCCGTCGCGCCTACGAGGCCGTCTATCGTCAGTTTTGCCGGATGATGGGGGTTTCTGAAGGAGCGATCGCCCAGCATGATGCCACCTTTCGCCGCATGTTGGGCTTGGTGCAGGGCCGAATTTACTACAACCTGCTCAACTGGTACCGAGTCCTGGCACTTCTCCCCGGCTTCCAGATGAACCGCGCCTTCATGGAGCAAATGATGGGCGTCCGCGAACCGCTTCCCGAAGATGTCGTCGCCACCCTCACCCAAGCCACCTGGAGCGACAAACTCCAAGACAGCCTCAGATTCGCCAAAACCCTGGCCGGACTCCTCAAAAACTATTTCACCCTGCCCCACCAAATCCGCCACTTCTATCGCCGACTCGACCAAGCCCTCTCCCCCACCCCTGACACAATCCCTCTGGAATCCCTGCGTCCCGACGAACTGGCCGCCTATTATCTGGATCTCGAAAGTCAACTCCTCACCCGCTGGGATGCCCCCCTGGTCAACGACTTTTTCGCCATGATCTTCTACGGCCTCCTGCGAAAACTCACTGCCACCTGGTGCAACGACACCGCAGGCACTCTCCAGAATGATTTGATCAGCGGCGAAGGCGGCATGATCAGCGCCGAACCCGCCCACCTGGTTCAACAAATGGCACAAACTGTCCAGGCTGATCCAGCCTTCATCACCCTCCTCTGCCAAGGCTCCCTCGCCCAAATTCTCTCCGCTATCGTCGATCGCCCCCCCTTCCTCTCCCAATACCAAACCTACTTGGATAAATTTGGCGATCGCTGCCTCGAAGAACTCAAACTCGAAAGCTCTACCCTGCGAGATGACCCGATCTTGTTGCTGCGATCGGTGGGACAACTGGCGGTAAGCGAGGGAGAGAAGGCGAGAGGTGAAGGCGGAATTTTTATTAACCGCAGAGACGCAGAGACGCAGAGAGAAGAAGGGGAGAGAGAAGAAGGGGAGAGGGAAGAAGGGGAGAGGGAAAAAGGGGAGAGGGGAAAGGGGAAGGGGGATTTCGACTCATCCACTCATCCACCCATCTACCCATCTACCCATGCACCATCGCCCACACTGCGCCAACAAGCCGAAGCCAAGGTCACCCAATCCCTCCAGCGTCATCCGTTTCGCAAGTTTCTCTTCAATGCGGTATTGCGGAATGCTAGGGCGAGAGTGCGCGATCGCGAAAATCTTCGGTTTGAGCGCACTCGGGTTTTTGGGCGAGTGCGGCAAATCCTGTTGGAAATGGGGAAACGGTTTTACGGCCTGGATTTACTCGATTCTCCCCGTGATATTTTCTATTTAGAACTCCATGAAATTCTGGGTATGGTCGATGGCACGGCTGCCTGTACCGATCTGCGGGGACTCGTTGCGGTTCGTCAGGCGGAATTCGATCGCTATCGACAAGAGGGAATACCGGGCGATCGCTTTCAAACCCACGGCATGGTCTATCCCTCTGCTTCCCATCCCAACTCAGTTCAAACTGCTGCTGCTGAAATCTCCTCCGATTCTCTCCAGGGCACAGGCTGCTGTCCCGGTGTCGTTCGAGCTCCTGTACAGGTGATTACCGATCCACGACGGGCAACCTTAAAGCGGGGGAGTATCTTGGTGGCAGAACGAACCGATCCTGGTTGGATCATGTTATTTCCATCGGCCTCTGGACTGCTGGTGGAGCGAGGAAGTTTGCTGTCCCATTCGGCGATCGTGGCGCGGGAAATGGGCATTCCGGCGATCGTTTCCATTCCCCAGGTGACGCAATGGCTCCAGGATGGGGATTGGGTAGAGATGGATGGCAGTACAGGATTGATTCAGAAAATAAATCCTCCAGTGAATTCTTCTGAGACATCCAATTCTCACTCCTCTGAGATCTATAATGCAAACCAGTTTGAACGGCTAGAGACAAATCTTAGTGAACGAACCATGCATTCCCATGAACATTAAACTGATCCATCCACCAGAAACAGGCAGTGAAATTGCCGTTCATGCCGACTTCTCCCACATCCGCTATGCCCAATGCTGGGAAGATGCCGATATTCTCCTAGACGCACTGGAGATCCAGCCGGGGGATACCTGTTTGGCGATCGCCTCTGCCGGGGACAATGCCCTGGCCATGCTCAGCCAAAATCCAGCCCGAGTCATCGCCCTTGATCTCAGTCCGGCTCAGCTAGCCTGCTTAGAACTGCGAGTCGCCGCCTACCGAGAACTCAACCATGATGAACTGCTGATTCTCATGGGTTCTCGTCCCAGCCAAAATCAACGACAAAATCGCCAAGCCCTCTACCAACGCTGTCGATCGCTCCTAACGCCCACCACCCGAACCTTTTGGGACAGCCATCCCCTTGAGATTGACCAAGGCATCGGCCATGCCGGAAAATTTGAACGCTATTTTGCCTTGTTTCGGCAGCGGATTTTGCCGTTGGTGCATTCGGGCGATCGCATCCAAACTCTCCTCCAAGGCGGCACTCTAGAACAACGCCAAGACTTCTACGATCAAGTCTGGGATACCTGGCGCTGGCGATTGCTGTTTCGTCTGTTCTTCTCTCGCTTTGTCATGGGACGGGCAGGCCGTGATCCCAGTTTCTTCAAATATGTCGAAGGCAGCGTCGCCGATCGCATCCTCCACCGCACCCATCACGCCCTCACCCAACTCAACCCCGCCGAAAACCCCTACCTGCAATGGATTCTCACAGGCAAACACCTCGCCCTCCCCTATGCCCTCCGGCCTGAGAATTTTGATGTCATTCGATCGAATCTCGATCGCCTGGAATGGCACTGCTGTTCGGTAGAAGACTATTTACAACAGGTTGGCTCCAACGCTATCGATCGCTACAACCTCAGCGACATCTTTGAATATCTCTCGCCCCAAAACACCCATCAGCTTTTAACCCAGCTCGTGCAATCGGGAAAACCCGGCGGACGATTGGCTTACTGGAATATGCTGGTGCCGCGATCGCGCCCCGACACCCTAGCACAGCAACTTCAACCTCTCACCGATCTGGCGAAAAAGCTCTATGCTCAGGATAAAGCTTTCTTTTACAGTGCCTTTATTGTTGAGGAAATCCTGTGAACGATGTGAACGACTGGTTCGCCATTGGTAGCATCCTGGCCATCCTGTGTGGATTGATCGGCGGACTACGCCTCTATCAACGCCGCTATTCGCCCCACCCTGAACTTGTTCGCAAACTTTTGCATGTCTCCATGGGAATCGTCACCCTATCTTTTCCCTGGATCTTTAATCATGTTACTTCTGTGTTCATCTTAGGAGGATTAGCCATTGCTAGCCTCATCCTCCTGCGTGTCTACAAACCGCTCACCCAGAATTTTGGCACTGTGTTAGGGGGTGTGGAACGGCGATCGCTCGGCGAAATCTACTTTGTTCTCTCTGTCGTCATTCTCTTTGGCCTATCCAACGGAGATCCCATCCTGTTCTGCATTCCCATGTTGATTTTGACACTGGCCGATGCGATCGCAGCCATCATCGGCATTCGCTACGGTCAGTTACGCTACATCACCACCGATGGTCAAAAAAGCGCAGAAGGCTCCATCACTTTCTTCACCCTGGCCTTTTTCAGCACCCATATTCCCCTGCTGCTATTTAGTGACACCGGACGCGCCGAAACCCTGTTGATTGCCCTGATCATTGGACTGCTGGTGATGCTGTTGGAAGCGATCGCCTGGAACGGCATTGACAATCTCTTGATTCCCCTAGGCGGATTTATATTACTGCGAAGCCAACTTGAAATGGAGATCCCCGATCTCCTGACGCGATTTATCGTCACGGTCGTCCTAGTTAGCTTTGTCCTCTGCTGGCGCAACCGTACCACCCTCAACGATGGGGCGCTACTCGGAGCCGCTTTCTGGGGCTATCTGAGTTGGAGCTTAGGCGGTTGGCTATGGCTCCTGCCGCCGCTCACCCTGTTTATCACCTATCCCTTCTTCATCGCCTGGGTCGATCAGCAAAAAGATCCCCTCACCCCGCTAGAGCAAAAAGTCATGCTCTGGCTTCCCCGCAATCCCCAAGCCAAGCCGCGCCATTGGGAAAGGGTTCACAGTGTTTATATTGTCCTTAGTGTCAGTGCAGCGGGTTCTCTGTGGCTACTGCTCTTTACCCTCTTCGATCGCCCCGAGTTCCTTTACCCTTATACCCTCGCCTTTGCCGCTAATCTGGCCGTCGTGGGAGTTGCTGGACTTTCCCCTGTTCATTACTGGCAAGTCTCCTCCCTGGTTTCTATCCTCGTCTCCATCCTCAAAAGTTGTTTCCTGATGCTGATGCCTTTGGTCGTTCTGCAAGGCTTTTCCGCCTCTATCCTGACTTTTGCTGGGGTTGGTATTGCCGTCACGGGGGGAGTGGCGATCGCCTATTACCTCACCCAACCCCACTTGCGAAACTGCACCACCGACATTCCCGCCTGGATTTGTCGAGCCATTTATACCACCATCGGTTCACTCGCTGGATTGTTCTGGGTGTTTTAATCCTGGGTGTTCTAATCGGATTATGCCCGTTCATGAACGAGTTAATTTTCTGCTGCTGCTGCTAACCAAGCCAGCAAATCTTCTAAACTTGAGAAATCCAACAGAGCTTCCCCCAGCGCCTCCAGAGAATCCAAGGGTAGTGCCTCGACCTGAGACTGTAGCCCAGCAGGCAATTCTCCCACACGACGGATCAAGAGACGGATAATGAGCGATCGCTCTCGCTCAATTCCTCGCTCAATTCCTTGTTCAATCCCTCGCTCAAACCCAATTTCTTCCACACTGGTAATATAAGTCACCTGCTTTTCCTCCTCGTAAGCTTTTAATTCCTGCCAG
Organism: Oculatellaceae cyanobacterium Prado106; assembly: GCA_025454315.1. GTDB lineage: Bacteria > Cyanobacteriota > Cyanobacteriia > Elainellales > Elainellaceae > Prado106. The sequence continues at coordinate 3,013 of JALOOP010000024.1, read as the reverse complement.
AAAGATTTTTTCAGCCCCTCTGGTAATACGATAATCCAATCGATGAATTTGAACAAATTCTGGCCAATCTCCGCTTCGGGTGTAATTTGCTGAAACTCCTTGTCCAGAAAGGTAATCGGTTTGCGCCAATCGATGAGTTTGGCGGTTTTGGGAAAGAAAAGGTGATGGCTTGTGGAAAGTATTGTCGTAAGACAAACTTCCAGGCGCTGTCTTGTTCAGCATGAGGATTTGCCATTGGCAGCAGGATTGAAGAACTTTAAGTGATTTGCTGACTTGTACTCTACCATTAGTACTTTAAAGTCTTCCTATTTTGTCTTTAATATTCCTGCCTTTGCGACTCAGAATTCTGATATACCAAGAAACTCTACTACGCTCGATTAGATTGAACATTTTTTAGGACATTATTCGTCAAAATCAGCGCGATCGCTTATAGTATAAATGAACTATAAATCTCGGGAGCATCTCATGGATTCCTCCGCTAATTTGCTGCATGATTACCAAGTTCTTTCCCAAACTCACGCTGAACGTTTTGATCCCGCTCTCCATTCCCTTCAGGCTCAAATAGAGCAACAGTTACAAGCACTGCAACAACAGGAAGAACCCCTCGTTCAGCAACAACAGAATGTTCTAAATGCCTTGCAGGACGCGATCGCCACCGATGCCCGATGGTTGATGGGCTTGTCAGAATTCCAGCAGTACTTGCAAAACACCCAACCCAGATCTCGCAGTTGGTCTACCCGAGAAATCATTCCCCTAGATCCAAGCCCGTTGAACTGGGAGATTTATACTTCAGAGAACGCAGTCCAGATCTCTAACTTTGAGGAGGATGAAGAGCTTGATGACTACGACGATGAAAGAACCCATGCCTCCTACGGGTACACCGTTCAAGTCAAAATGGGAACCTACTGCGACACGCTCTATCGAACCACTACAAGGAGAGTCTACGGAATCAGAGACACCCGCCACTACAACCTCGAAGATCAACGGGAACAGCTCGAATCTGCGATCAGTGATTTATTCTATGGTTCAAATTTAGATCGATCCATCATCGATCATCTCTCCCAAGAACTCAGTTATCTCGTCGGCTATGCCTGTCAACTGTTCATGATGAAGCCTCGTCGAGTGGAATGGTGCTACTCCCCAGCAGCGGAGGAATCTGCATGATCAATCTTTGGTTGAGCCTGTCTGCCTATGGTGGACTTTCCACTCGCCGAATCCTAGAAACCTACCAAACCGCAGGAATTCGATTCGTGGAGTTGGCCATTGGGCCAAAACCTGACCCAGATACGGCTGAAGCCATTGCGGCCTATCGTCAGTGTGGCTTTCAATATCGCGCCCATCATGCGTTTGTATGGGGCGATCGCCATTCCCCCTTCAATCTATCGGACGATCGCATCGATTGGTCGTCCTTACAGGCCAGAATCGATTGGATGGCGACGCTTGGCATTACCGCCTATTCGGTTCATGCCGGTCATTATGCTTGGGATGGCGATCGCACTCTGGCCTACGAGCGGTTTCTGCAAAACCTGGAGCGCCTGCACTTTGAATGCTACTCAGCTGGCATTACGCTGGGCGTGGAAACCATGTATTCCCCCGCTGAACCCAGACCTTATCGCTACCTATTGGACTCCGTTGAGAGCATCCATGATTTCTTACAGACCCTGCCAGCTATCAAACTGGTGCTTGATCTGGCGCATCTAAACATTGGCTACGGGAATGAGCGATCAACGTTATTATCTATGTTATTTGCGGAGAGCGATCGCCTCTTAGAAATCCACCTGTCAGACAACGATGGCAAACAGGATCTCCATTCCAAAATCACCCCCGAAACCTGGTGGATACCTTGGTGCAACTCTCTTCCCAAACAGATACCGCTCATCCTGGAGAGTCGGATGAATCGCAAGGGATCGTCATTTCTCCGCCAGGAAGTTGAGCGGATTCAGCACTGGCTACAAGGAGGGAATGAGCGATCGCAAAATTAAGGCCTGAAAATCTCAGCTATCTCGAAACTGCTTCGGGGTTGCTCCAACGGTTTTACGAAACTGAGCAGTGAAGTGACTTTGATTTGAGAAGCCCACCTGATAGGCAATCTCCGCCACCGAAAGCCGGGTTGCCGAGAGCAGCACCTTAGCTCGCTCAATGCGCCGCTGTAGCACATAGCGATGGGGCGGTTCACCCATGACCGATTTGAAGGCGCGGGCAAAGTGAAACTGACTCATGGGAACCAGTTCGGCTAGGGTTTCGATCGCCAATTCTTCCGCCAAATGGTCTTCGATATAATCCTTGAGTCGTTTTAGGGTGAGAAAGTCGAGGGCACTGCTGGGAGAGGAAGTGGGGGCGATCGCCGGAGAATTCACCGGACTATAGTTTCGCAGCAGATGAACCGCCAGGAGATTTCTCAAAGACTCCACATAAAGATTGCCTGCAAGCCCTCCATTTAGAACCTCGGCGCGCAGCAATTGTGCCACATGGACAACGGTTGCGTCCTGAAACATGACTCGGTGATCAAAGCCTGTTTCTGCGGGGAGTCCGCTGTCAGCCGCAATCTGTTGCAAAATAGCTGGATCGAGAGTCAGGTTAATGAATTCGCTGGATTTAGCCCGATGATGCCAGATTAGTTCGCGATCGGCATACAAAAAGACAGTTCCTGCCGGAAGCGCCGTGGTTTGCTTTTTGCCCTGATCGACTGACCAAACGACGCGATCGTGAGGTGTAAAAGCAACGCTCAGAGCCTGCTTGGGCATGGCAAAATCAAACTCACCTACCGCATCAAGCCGTCCATACTCAACGGTTAGACCTGGCCAATCTGCGGTGAGGATGGCCGCAGGGGGCAGCGAATCAGGAGTCTGCATTGGATTCGTTGCCTGCATCGAGGGTGCGACCTGCATGGGGAATTCTCATTATTTCTTAATAATTGGCCAATTCAAATCTGAAGTGCATCACCTAGAAGGTTGCTCTAGAGGGACTCATAGGGATAGTCTGATGTTTACGACAACAAAAAGGCACCCCCATG
>JALOOP010000338.1 GCA_025454315.1 Oculatellaceae cyanobacterium Prado106 | reverse complement strand
GCATTAGTACCCAAATTGTTAGACTGGTTTTCCTCAAACGAGTCCTTTTCAAACGAGTCTTTCTCAAATCAATGCGGTCAACCTTGTTGAGCCACACGCCACCCTAGGAATCGTGAACTCTACTCATGATGCAAAGCTGCTCTGAATGCGATAGATCTGAGTACATTAGATCATAGATCAATCATCCTGCAAGAGACAGCTAACTTCCCTACAGAAAGGAAAATTGATGGATCGGCTTAAACCCAGGGTTCTCATGCCGTTTAGGATTTTGGATTGTGTTGTTTGTGACAGAATCGGGGTTTTAGAAGGCATACTGTGACAGACTATAGCGTTTACGTTCGTCGTGACAACTTCAGTCGTCATTGAGCGGCTGAAGCCACTACTACAAACTTCAAGGTATTGACCTGACAAGATATCTCTAGTCCAATATCGAAGGCCAAATATCAAATGGAATGAGCATCAAAGAATTCTCAGATCATTGCTCAAGTAGAAGTCCAGGATAGAATCTGAGTGGAATTAGGAAAGGTGGTTGAACGCTATAGAGAATTTGTCGATATATGACAAGACAACAACATTAGAGAAGAATTGATTGATTCAAAGTTGATAGTGCGATCGCCTTTAGAGATATAGATCTCTACCACTTGTAGATAACTTGAAAGATTTAGATATATCTTCTTGTAAATTAACTGAGAGTGGACTGAGGACTGCAACGTTCTTTTATTCTTGTAGCATCCAGAGTAGGAACCCCAGAATTTGGTCAACCGGAGGGAGGGGGTAATCGGTGAGGTCGATGGTGACGGTTTGCTGTTCTAGCTTGAGGAATCTCCAGGCGGTTCCACTGCTGACGCAACCATAGATGACGGCGATCGCATTGTTTTGTACTTCGTTAAACCGTTGAGCAGCAACCATCTCTGCAACACATTGTCCCAGTCCTTCGTTTAGATCCGCTTTCTTTGCTTCGGTGACGATGACAACAGGTGCCTCGATGAGCAGTTGTTCGGGCGATCGGCTCAATAGAAAATCAACATATCCGGTCAAGTCGGCTGCTGTATCAACATTGAATTCACTGCCTGAAAACAGGCTGATGCGGCGATCGAGAATGCGGCGCACTTCCTGTAAGACCGGATAAATGATGGACTCAGACCTTGCTTTCTCAGAGCCAACTGCGATCGCCCAAGGAACTTCTTCTAAATCCTCCAGCAACCGAGAGCTGGGGGCTACGGGTTCGACCCATGGCAGAAACCGCACATTTTCTTGGATCGTCAGATGAAAATCCTTTTTGGTTTTACTGAGCGTAAATTTACTATAGGGCATAGGTAATGACCCATTAGATGAAGTCTTATCATACCAACCCAGCTAATTTTAAGATTGTCGCGCTAACCAGGCCAGCAACTCTTCGCGGGAGGATTGGAGGATAAGGCGCGATCGCTCCACCGCTGAAAGCGTCATCAAGGGATCGAGCAACTGTTCCAAGGAATCATCCAGCGATCCAAACTTCGCTTCCAGCATTCCCCGAATTTCTTCTTGACGACCTGCTTGATGAGCTTCTTGACGAGCTTCTCGCAGCATGGCTTCTCGCCATTCTAGGTAGGCTGGGGATAGATTCATGGCTAACTCCTGTTCTCCTTTTCTTAAATTTTGCCGCAATTCTAGATTGAAACGCAAGACGGATAAACGCTCCAAGGCATGTAACCGGAAGGGATGATCGCGAGGCAGGGAAATAAGTTCGGCAATGGCATCAGACTGTACCTGTCCACGCCCCATAAGTCTGAGCCATAGTGTTTCTGGAACTCTGGGTAGTTGATTGATCACCACAATCCCAGTATCGAAGGTTGGGGGTGAGAAATAGAAGCCTGTTCCCCAAGTCGTAATGTCTTTGGCTTTGGGCGGGAACTCCTGGAGCAGACCTTTTGAGGCTGTTGGTGTCAAGATCCAGAGACGCGGAAGTTTTAGGGTTTTTAAGGGGATTTTGTTGCGTTTGGCTTTGCGGGTGAGTTCTGCGTGTAGGTCGGCGAGTTTGCCGACGCAGGAGAGGATATCTCTTCTTTGAATGGGGTTGCGAAAGGGTTCGATGAGACAAGGCTTGTGTGCCATGCGACCCAGAACGCCCAAGGCTTCGATGCCTTCCGGTTGGGGATGGGGGACAAACCAGACATCGGCGGCGCGTGGTTCTCCAACAATGGGACGGTTTAAGACTACTTGTCCGAAGGGTTCTAGGAAACCTTCTAGAACCTGTTTGGCAAAGCGATCGTGAGGGGTTTGTGTCACAGTCAAAAGCAGGTGGAAAAGACTACTTTGATTGTATAGTTCAAATGTATTAAATTAGCTCCTTGTGTCTTTAATTCTTGCAAAGATGCCTTTGTGGTATGAAGGAAAATGGCAGGGTGGGATGGTTCGTCCAAATCTATCTTCTATGCCCCGAGATGCTCTGGTTTTTGCAATTGACCTGAACCCATTCACTTGACCCCATTCACCTGAACCCACTAACCTGAACTAAAAAAGCTTTTGGGATACAGCACGAGATGCTGCATCCCAAAAGAGTTGTTTATTTAGTCAGCGCGACTAGAACCATTCGGCGTGGAAGGTGCCGGGTTTGTCGGTGCGCTCGAAGGTGTGGGCACCGAAGTAGTCGCGTTGAGCTTGGGTGAGGTTTTGGGGGAGGCGATCGCGTCGGTAGCTGTCAAAGTAGTCCAGCGAGGCGCTGAAGGCCGGGACGGGGACACCCAGTTTGGCCGATACCATCAGGACTTCTCTCCAGGCATCTTGGCGATCGAGAATGGTCTGCTTGAACTCGGGAGCTAGCAGCAGGTTGGGCAGTTGGGGGTCGTCTTTGAATGCCTGCTTGATCTTGTTGAGAAATCCGGCGCGGATGATGCAGCCTCCCTTCCAGATGCGGGCGGTTTCGCTGAGGTTGAGGTCATAGCTGAAGGCTTGGGAGGCTGTGCCCAAAAGCGCCATACCTTGCGCGTAGGAGCAGATTTTGGAGCAGTAGAGGGCATCGCGGATTTTGGTGATGAAGGCTTTGGTGTCGCCGTCATATTTGCCCGTGGGACCCACTAGCTGCTTGGAGGCCATGACCCGCTCTTGCTTGATGGAAGACATGATCCGAGCATTGACCGCTGCGATGATGGTGGGAATGCTAACGCCCAGTTCCAGGGCAGTGGCGACCGTCCAGCGTCCGGTGCCCTTTTGACCCGCCGCGTCTTGGATCACTTCGACCAGGGCTAAGCCTGTGTCTTCATCCATTTTGGTGAAGATGTTGGCCGTGATTTCGATGAGGAAGGAGTTGAGTTCGTCGGTTTGGTTCCACTCGGAGAAGACTTCGTGGAGCTGTTCGTGGCCTAGACCCAGGGTGTTTTTCAGCAGGTCATAGGCTTCGGCGATGAGCTGCATGTCGCCGTACTCGATGCCGTTATGCACCATTTTGACATAGTGGCCTGCGCCGCTAGGGCCAATGTAGGTGACACAGGGGCCGTCGTCTACTTGGGCGGCGATTTTGGTGACGATTGGCTCAATTTCCTCATAGGCGGCGCGGGTGCCACCCGGCATCAGGCTAGGGCCATTGAGCGCCCCTTCTTCACCGCCGCTGACGCCCATGCCAATGAACCGTAGCCCGGTGGATTCGAGGGCTTGGACGCGGCGATCGGTGTCGGTGTAGAGGGAGTTGCCGCCGTCAATAATCATGTCGCCCTCTTCGAGGAGGGGCACGAGTTGGTCAATGGTGGCATCCACGGGGGAGCCCGCCTTGACCATGATCATGATTTTGCGGGGGCGATCGAGCGATTGAACGAATTCTTCGAGGGTGTAGGTGGGTTTGATGTTTTTGCCTTGGGCACGTTGTGCCATGAATTCGTCGGTTTTTGCAGCGGTGCGATTATAAACCGCAAGTGGGAACCCATTGCGCTCAATATTCAGCACCAGGTTCTCTCCCATGACCGCTAAACCAATTAAGCCAAAACTCTGAGCCATAGAAAATCTCCGCGTATTCTCGACAGTGGGGGTTGCTGATCTTCTCCAGAGTAGTCAATGGTTGAGAAAGTGCCGCCGGACTGAAAGGTTTTCTTCAACAAAGCGGGGGTTTTTGCATCAAATTCGCTATCTGCACTACATTTCTTTGGCTGACTCTGGTACAAAAGAACACATTGGCGATCGTAGAGCAAGGTCACAGTTTAGCCCTCAGTCTCTCGATAGGGGTAGAACCCGGATGTCACCCCAGATTCTAGGTCTAACCTGTATACATCAGTCCAACTGGCTTCGCTGCCGAGTGTTCGCCCCCCCCGCCCCCAATTTTTGGGGAGCCGAGCTTTCGATGAACTTTTGATGAGCCTTTACAGAAGCGTTCAACAGCGCCATCCCGAAAGACTCACTGAACTCAAAGTCCTCCAGATTTGGGGAATTTAGGGGACGCAAAACCCCAACGCGAAGCCGATCGAGACTAGTGTGTACAGGGTAGAACGCTGGCCAAGACATAGTTTCTTCCATATTTCCTGCCTCTATGTCCCTAACTCCGAGTCCCTAACTCCGATTTCTCCACGTTCCTCCCCTACTCCCCACTCCCCTACTCCCCACTCCCCACTCCCTATCTCTTAAGCTTCCTCCTGTGAAATTTTAAGTTGGATGGAGACAAGGACGAGGGCGATCGCCAACAACACGATCGCCGCCGCCGCCGCATAGCCAATATCAAACTGGCCAAACGCCTGATTATAGATGTAGAACACCAGCAGATTGGTGGAATTGAGCGGCCCACCGCCCGTCATCACATAGGGTTGCTCGAAGCTGCGGAGGGTGAAGATAGCGGTGGTGACGGTGGCAAAGATTAGAGTGGGACGCAAACCTGGTAAGGTGATGTGCCAAAACTGCTGCCAAGCATTGGCTCCATCCAGTTCTGCGGCTTCGTAGCGGCTGATCGGGATGGCCTGCATCCCAGCCAGGAAGACCACCATATTGAAGCCAATCTGCTTCCAGATGCTCAGCAGAATGATCACGGGCATCGCCCAGGTGACGCTCCCCAACCAGGGAATCGAAGCGATCCCCAAGCCGTTCAGGAAACTATTCACCGGGCCTTCGGTTTGGAACAGCCAGCGAAACCCTAGCCCAACCGCCACCAGTGAGGTAATGGAGGGAATGAAGTAGGCCGTTCGCAGGAGTCCTCGTAGGGCAATGGAGCGGTTTAGCAGGGCTGCTAAGCCGAGGGGGATGACGAGGCTGGGGATGACGGTGGCGATCGCAAAATAAATCGTATTGCCCAACACCTGCCAAAAGTCGGGATCACTCCACAGTCGCCAATAGTTCCGCAACCCCACCCAGTACACGCCCTCGCGGGTAAAGCTGCCTGCGGTAAAGCTGAGGTAGAGGAGATAGGCGATCGGGTACAGGACAAACAGCCCTAGCAAAATCAGCGCAGGGGCGAGAAATATCCAGGCTTCCAGGGTTTCTTGCTGAGATTCGGTGAGCGGTTTCATACCCAAGATGCCTGATTCTAAGGGTGTGGCAATTTCAAGATGGATAGACAATAGACAACCATTGATGATTGTGCTGATGCTTTTAATGTTGATGCTTAGAATTTAGGATGCATTGGTAAAATGCTCCAGCATTTCCTCTTTGGAGAGGCGTAACACTAGGCTCAACCAGTCTGAATTAGTGAGTTCCATCAATTTTGGGACGATGGCCTCTAGAGCAGGATCAAGTTCACCATAACGAGATTGCAGGCTCGTCAGGATGATCGATCGCCGTTCTTGCTCTCGCCCCTGCTCTCGCCCGCGTCGCTCAGTTTGCTTTTCCCATTCTAAGTAGGTTTGTGAAAGTGCCATGAGAATCCGTTGCTCCTCACTCTCGACTGAATTGGTTACTTCTATATTAATCCGCCATGACACTAATAGATTCAAAGCGTTGCTGCGTTTGGGGTCTGCTTCGGGCATCTGAAGGAGTTCGGCGATCGCATCCTCTTGAGTTCTATCCTTCCCCATCAGCCGTAGCCATAGTGTCTCTGGAACGGTGGGCAGTTCAGCGATCGCGACAATCGTTGTCTTTAAACCTTTGGACAGCAAATAGAATCCCTCGCCGAGGTCGGGGTCAATTTCCCCCTTAAAATCATGCAGCAACCGATCTGAGACTTCAGCCGCAAGAATCCAGAGCTTGGCGGGTTCTGTGACTGGAATAGTGGGATTGGCTCGCTTTTGGTCAGCATAGACCAGAAATAGCTTAAGCAAACAGAATTGCAGGTCTTCGTCACTTAAGGCACTCCGAAAAGGTTCTAACAAGGCAGGTTGGGTCACCATTTGAGCCAGCACCCCTAACTCAGAAAAGTCAGGCGTTGCGCCTGGAAAGGGGGCAAAGAAGACATCAATCAGCCGTTCTTCGCCCAGCACCGCAAGATCAGGAATGACTTGGCCAAAGGGTGACAGGAGTTCCTGAAAGAGGCGTTTGTTGAATTGGTCGAAGGGTTTAGTCGTCATACTATCTGCCCCTTCGCCAATTGCCCATAGGATTGGATGAACGTTGCGATCGCGGACGACAAAAATTTGAGGATCAAATTGGTAGGCATAGAATTTGTCTGGTTTGCGCTAGTGGCAATGATGGTGTCGCAGGAACAGATAAAACGAGGGTGGCTGGCGATCGCCCACTGGTTTGAGCGATTAATGGGCGGTGTCCTGATTCTGTTAGGATTCCGACTTGCGCTTTCTTCAACGCAAGAGTAACAGTGAATTTGAGCCATTGAATACTGCTTTTACCAGGATGTGCCGAGCGGTTGAATATCCCTTGCGGAACTGCCAATGTGCGCTAGGAATAGCTCTGTGTCCTGATGTTGGATGCCCATGAGCGCCCATTGTAACCAGACCGTTCCCGCTCGAAACCGGGCTTGATCAATGAGTGACTCAGTGATTGGGTAGTATTGAGCCATTCGTTTTAAGACTGCTTCTCCGTGGGTATCCAGGAGTGCAGCCAAATCGATCGCAGGATGGCCAATCCCAGCCGTGCCAAAATCAATGATGCCGCTCAAACACTGCCGCTCGGGATCGAACAGAATATGATAACAGCCCAGATCCCCATGAATCAGCGCACTGGATCGCTGAAAATCCAGGGTTCCGTTGACTAATGGCTGGAAGTGTTCATGCACCCAGGTTTGTTGGTGCTTCCAAAGGTAAGGAAAGAGAATTTGCTGCACTTGTTCGTAGAGTGCTAACAGATCTTCTGGGGTACGTTCTGCGATCGAAGGGGGCAGTGGAGAGGCGGCTGTTCCCTCGCTGGAGATCGAATGAAGCTGCTGAAGAAATTGTCCGAGTTGCTCAATGACTTTTTCTTGCACAGACGCATCTAATTTGAACAACAGATTCTTGGAAAGCGGCTCCCCAGAAATCAAAGGGTAGCTCACAAAATCTTCTTCGATATGCTCCAAATCGGGAATCGGTAAATCGAGCAGAGGACGAGCCATCTGAAGGATCTGAACTTCTTGTTTGAGATCGGCCTTAGCCCAGTCGGTTTTTGGGAATCGGCACACGAGTTTTTGGTTGACGATGACGATATCGTTGTTCATTCCATCCTGGTTCAATTCCAGGTGTTGCAGATCAAGCTGAGGGTAAACTGTTTGGATTTTTTCAAGATAGGCATCTGCAATGGTCATACTTCCTGCCCCTTGTGCGATTCAAAGACTCATTTTTGCAAGTTTAGGATTATCATGCAAATTTTGTGTCCCAGTTTCCGTGTTGTAGATTTTACCGCTAACGAGTGATTATGGATTTTGAACCAACTGCTCATTCTCAATCCCCTGCAAACGGCCTCATTTCCCCGGCTCATGTCCCGGTTGAAATCGATCGCACTCTCCCCTCCCTCAAACTCGGCATTCTCGCATCTGGCAACGGCAGCAACCTGGAAGCGATCGCCCACTCCATCCAATCCCAACACCTCCACGCCCAAATCCAACTGCTGATCTACAACAACCCCGATGCATTTGTCGCACAAAGAGCCGATCGCCTGCAAATTCCCAAACCTGTGTCAGCATCAAGTCGAGTGGGTGATTATGGCCGGATGGATGCGGATTGTTACCCCTGTGTTAATCGATGCGTTTCCCCAGCGGATGCTCAATATTCATCCCAGTTTATTGCCGAGTTTTCCGGGGATTCGGGCGATCGAACAGGCGTTAACTGCGGGGGTGAAGATTACGGGTTGCACCGTGCATTTTGTGATTCCGGAGGTGGATAGTGGGGCGATCGTGATTCAGGCGGCAGTGCCCGTTTTGCCAGAAGATACGCCGGAAACCTTGGGGCATCGGATTCAGCAGCAGGAGCATGTGATCTTTCCGAGGGGGATTGCGATCGCGGCTAATCTTGCCTAATTCGTTCTATTCTGAATGGAGCTATACATCTCACTCAGTCCACTCCACTAGATGCCCACACGGAGATAGTTGAATTTTTTGAGAGAACTTGGAGTGCTGCCATGAATCATCTGAATGTTCAACTGCCTGATTCTCTGTACAAGAGTTTACAGACATTTGCTGAGAGAGACGGCATTTCAGTCGATCAATTTATAGCAACGGCAGTTGCAGAAAAGCTTGCAGCACTCATGACGGAAACAGACTTGGAAGATTTAGCGAAACGGGGAAGTCGAGAAAAATATGAGGCAGTTTTAGCTAAAGTTCCAGATGTCGAACCGGAAGCATACGACCATTTACCGCCAGCCTAATAATCTCCAAGTCATGGTTTAGCGCTTTCACAATCTACCCATCTCCCGCAGGGTTTGAATATCCTGCTCAAAGTCTTCCACCCAGTAGTGGACTGGGATATAACGGCTAGCCAGCAGATGTTGAAATGCAACCCGATGCATCCCTGCAAATCGGCCGGCTTGAGCAAGAGTCAGCTTTTCGCGTTCAAAGAGCATGACAGCAACTTCTTGACGCATTTCAGCCTCAGTCATGCGCGTTGCAGTTAAGATTTCGTTAGAGATAATGATATTCATAACTCATTTGTCTCTATCGTATGACTTCAAAGGTGTAAACCGTCCGCAACTTGCCGAGAATTGCAACTATCCGATGACAGCAGAAATCCCTATAGCTGAGTTCTGTCCGTGAGGATTTCGTAGCCGTCTTCGGTGACTAGGACGGTGTGTTCAAACTGGGCAGAGAGGGCGCGATCGATCGTCACCACGGTCCAGCGATCGGACAAGGTGCGGGTATGACGGGAGCCTGCGTTGAGGATGGGTTCGATCGCCAGGGTCATGCCTGGTTTGAGTTTGACGTTGGGCATTTCGTGGGTGCGGAAGTTGAACACGGAGGGCTCTTCGTGTAAATTGCGACCGACACCGTGTCCCGTATAGTCTTCTACGATCTTGAAGCCATTGGCCTCGGCATGGTCTTGCACGGCTCCGGCAATGTCGAGGAGGAACTTGCCTGCTTTGACCTGTTCGATGCCCTTGTAGAGGGTTTCTTCGGCGACCTGGATGAGTTTGGCGGCGGCGGGGGTGACTTCTCCAACGGCGATCGTAATGCAGGAATCGCCGTGGAACCCTTCAAAGTAGGCTCCAGTATCCACCTTCAGGACATCGCCTCGGCGAATCACCTTTTTCTTGTTGGGGATACCATGCACCACTTCATTGTTGGTGCTGGAGCAAATCGACGCGGGAAAGCCATGATATCCCTTGAAGCTAGGCGTTGCCCCCATTTCGCGGATGCGTTTCTCAGCATGGGCATCTAGATCTGCCGTGGTCATGCCCGGTTGCACCAGTTCAGAGATTTCCTTGAGGACGATCGCCACAATCTTCCCGGCTTGCCGCATAATGGCGATTTCTTCAGGCGTTTTTAGTTCAATGCCCCGATTTTTTTTCTTAGCGCGAGGCGCATGGGTCGAGGGACGGGACAGCAAGTCGGTCAGGATATTCATGTCGGATCTAAGGATGAGTGCGAGAGCTACGAGTTTACCCTTTCTATGCTACCAAGTGGAATGACCAGAATTAACGGGGAGAGAAGGGGAAAGGCGAAAGGGGAATCTCTGATTTTTTATAGTTTGATTCATGAATAAGAACCAGGACTTCCCTAACCTTTCACAGATTGATTCATTAATTCTTCTCCCTGAAACCCCTTCCCCTTTTCCCTTTTCCCTTTCCCCTTCTTCTTCCCCCCTACTCCCCACTCCCTCCTCCCCACTCCCTCCTCAATCGTCAAAACCCCCGCCATCCCCGCCTCCGTATGCCCCGGAATGCGGCAGCGGAGTTCGTAGGTGCCGGGGCGCTGGGGGATGAAGACCCATTGGGCGATCGCACCTGGCCTCACTTCCAGCTCATGGATTGCGCCTTTGATTTCGACATTGCCCGCATCGACTTTTTGCGTCCAGAGGCCGTCAGCGAAGTCTTTGGCGGTGAAGTAGTGTTTTTGGTCGCTGGGGTTGTCGAGGATGAGGCTGTAGCGTTTGCCCGCTTGGAAGGTGAGATGGTTGGGGACAAAGACCAGTTCGTTGGCGGGGTTGCCGAGATGGATCTGGACTTCGGTGGCGGGTTGTTGGGCGGCTGATGCGGCCTGCGTCGGGAGGGACGGCAACAGATTTAACCAGAGAAATGCTATGGCACAACAATATCCGACGAGGGTTCCTATCCGTTTGACGATGGGTTTGAGCGAGTTCATAGGATTTCTTCCTGCGTAAAACCTGAGTGGGAGCGAACGCTTCACCGATCCTATCAGGGAGAGGATTCCTCGAAAGCCTAACGAATTGTAACAATG